>NZ_JBKFWK010000001.1:0-491588 GCF_046508745.1 Gardnerella sp. Marseille-Q9185 | reverse complement strand
TTTGGAGGGTTTGGTCTGGTGTGGCGCTCCAAACGTGGGAATTTTATCTCGTGTTTGGAGGGTTTGGTCTGGTGTGGCGCTCCAAACGTGGGAATTTTATCTCGTGTTTGGAGGGTTTGGTCTGGTGTGGCGCTCCAAACGTGGGAATTTTATCTCGTGTTTGGAGGGTTTGGTCTGGTGTGGCGCTCCAAACGTGAGGAAAGTTTCTCGCATTTGGAGGGTTTATTGTTGCTCTGCGCTCCATTTGTGAGATTACTGTCTCGCGTTTGGAGCATTCACTCGTTAGTGGAATTCGCGCGCGCGTCGAGCGCGTGCCAAGCGACTTCTGCAGCCGCAAGTTGCGCTTTACGTTTGCTAGATCCGCTTCCAACGCCAAGAACTTCGTCGCCGTCCTTGTGCGCAAGAACTGCTCGCGCCTCAAAAACTGGAGCATATTCAGGCCCAGAAACAGCCATACGATACTCAGGATCTTCTAAGCCCATATCGTGCGCCTTAACCGTAAGCGAAGTCTTCCAATCAAGCGCTGGGCCTTCTGTTAAAACTTCCGCCAAAGTGTCATCAATCAAACGATGCACCACAGCGCGCGCTTCATCAATACCGTGTTCAACAAAAGTTGCGCCAATAAGCGCCTCAACAATATCGCAAAGAATCGAATCCTTATTATTTCCGCCCTGCTCCATTTCGCCGCGGCCGAGTAAAATATACGGCCCAACATGCAGCTTTTCGCGCGCAACAGCAGAAAGCGCCCATTCAGACACAGCTTTCGCTCGCATCTTCGCAAGTTGACCTTCAGTCATATCTGGATGCGCAGAAAATAGCGTTTCTGTAGACACGAGCTCTAAAACAGCATCTCCCAAAAACTCAAGTCGCTCATAATTTCTAGTACCTGGATGCTCGTGCGAAAACGAGCGATGCGTAAGCGCTTCTACCAAAAGATCCGGAGAAATAGTTGTGCCTAAAGCGTCTAAAAGCTCCTGAGTTGGGTCACCAGCGCGAGCCTCGCCGTCGTCTAATCTTAAAACTCCACTTGCTTTATGCGCACTCTTCGTATTGTGCTGATTTTCTTGATTATTTTGAGTCTTCATAACAGCACTATTATAGTCCACATTGCCAACACGCACGCTTTTAGATCAAGTTAGATTAAATCTGTTCGTAGAAGTCTGCAGCTATATTTGTGCATTATGCCTACGTATGATTTGGGATTAGAACGAGTTTCGCTAGAGTTTGCTACAAAAACGATTTTTACTGATGTAACTCAAGGTGTTTTTGAAGGCGACAGGATTGGTATTGTTGGTCGAAATGGCGACGGAAAGTCAACGCTACTTCGAATGCTTGCCGGTAAAATGCAGCCTGATTCCGGTCGCGTAACTAAGCGTGGAGGGCTTACTTTTGGCATGCTAGACCAGCGCGATCCTTTAGATGATAACGCAACTGTGCGTAAGGCCGCTTTGGAAAATCGTGAGGATTACGAGTGGGCTGCAGACCCGCGCTCTCGCGAAATCGTGGAAGCCCTTCTTGGCGGAATCAATTTGGAAGCAAAAGTTGGTACGCTTTCTGGCGGTCAGCGCAGGCGAGCTGATTTGGCAAGATTGCTTCTTCATGACTGGGATATTTTGGCTTTGGATGAGCCTACGAACCATTTGGATGTTGTGACAATTCACTGGCTTGCTGAGCACCTGCTCCACCGTTGGCAAGACGGCCAGGGTGCGCTTTTGATTGTGACTCACGATCGCTGGTTCTTAGATGAGGTTTGCACTTCGATGTGGGAAGTTCACGACGGCGTAATAGACCCGTTTGAAGGCGGCTACAGCGCGTACATGCTTCAGCGAGTTGAAAGGGAGCGTCAGGCGGATGTGCGCGAGGAGCGTCGCAGAAATTTGGCCAGAAAAGAGTTGGCATGGCTTTCACGCGGTGCTCGTGCGCGTTCTACTAAGCAGAAGTTCCACGTAAAGCAGGCTCGCGAGCTTATTGCAGACGTGCCTCCAATGCGCAATACTTTAGAATTGAAGAAAATGGCAACTTCGCGTCTTGGCAAGCAAGTTGTTGATTTGATTGATGTTACGCAAATTTTTGACGATGCTAATCAGCTAAAAAATATTGATCCTGATATTGCAGAAAGCGCTGCTACTGCAGAAAAATCAAATAAAGTAGACATTGTAGAATCTGCTTTTGCGCAACCAACTCACGTAGGAAGCGTTACGATTGCAGTCGACGAAAATCAAGAAAATCTTTCTGAAGAAAATCCGGAAACTGCTGCAGCAGAGCGAAAAACTATTACCGGCCGCATGATTCTCGACGATGCAACATGGCTAATCGGTCCTGGAGATCGTTTCGGAATTGTTGGCGCAAATGGTGCCGGAAAATCAACGCTATTAAGCATTATTGACGGCTCGCTAAAACCTACGGTTGGTCGCGTGAACATTGGTAAAACCGTAAAATTTGCTGTGCTTTCGCAGCGCCTCGAAGAGCTTGAAAAACTTGGAAAATATAAGGTTAAGGAAGTTTTAAGCCGCTACAAGCCAAGCTACATTATTGACGGCAAAGAAGTTACTCCCGGTCAGCTTATGGAGCGTCTTGGTTTTAAGCCGGAACAGCTTATGACTCCGATTGCGGATCTTTCGGGCGGTCAAAAAAGGCGTATGCAGCTGCTGCTTATTTTGCTAGACGAGCCAAATGTGCTGATTATGGACGAGCCTGGTAATGATTTAGATACCGACATGCTGGCTGTTATGGAAGATTTGCTTGATACTTGGCCTGGCACGCTTATTGTGGTTTCGCACGATCGCTACTTGCTTGAGCGCGTAACTGATCAGCAGTTTGCGCTGATTGATGGCAAAATCCGTCATCTTCCTGGCGGTGTAGACGAGTATTTGCAAATTGTAGAAAAATTGCAGCGCGAGCACGAAAATAATATTAATTCTGCAAAAACGCAAAATAGTAACGAAAGTAACGAAAGTAGCGAAAATAACAAAAATAGCGGAAATAGCGAAATAAATTCAGCAAGTGCAGCAAGTGCAGCTTCAGTAAGTGCGCCGAAACTTACTGGTAAAGCCTACCATGATGCCACAAGACGCGTGGCAGCAATTGAGCGAAAACTTGCAAAACTTGAAGATCAAAAATCAAATATTGAGTCTCAAATGGCTTCTCACGATCCGAGTGACTTCGTTGGTCTTCAAGCTCTTAACGAAGAATTGCAACAAAATGCGCAAGAAACTAGCGATCTTGAAGAAGAGTGGATGGAACTTTCTGATCAGCTGCAGTGATTAGAAGATAACAGCCACGTGCTAAATTTGTGGATTATGGCTCAAATCAAGGATATGCTGGAATCTGTAAAACCAATTCGCGTAGACGGTCGTGACGTTGACGAGCTTCGCCCTGTGCGAATTACACGTAAATTTACTGACGTTCCTGAAGGCTCTGTGCTTATTGAGTGCGGGAATACGCGCGTTATGTGCACTGCAACTTTTACTGTTGGTGTTCCTCGTTGGCGCAGAGATTCCGGATTAGGGTGGGTAACTGCCGAATATTCTATGCTTCCTCGAGCTACTGCTGAGCGTACCGATCGAGAATCTGTGCGCGGAAAAATTGGCGGTCGCACGCATGAAATCAGTCGTCTTATTGGTCGCTGCTTGCGTGGAGTTGTCGATATGAAAGCCATGGGTGAGTGCCAGATTCAAATCGATTGCGATGTTTTGCAGGCAGATGGCGGAACTCGCACGGCTTCCGTAACTGGAGCTTATGTAGCATTGGTAGATGCTCTTAATTGGGCTGAAAAGAATGGTCATATTCGTTCCGCTGCAAGCGTTATTAAAGATGCTGTTTCGGCGGTTTCAGTAGGCGTTATTAACGGAACTCCTATGCTTGATTTGCCTTATGTTGAAGACAGTCAGGCTATGACAGATATGAACGTTGCTATGACTGGTTCCGGTACGTTTATTGAAATTCAGGGAACTGCTGAGCATCGTCCGTTTAATCGCGACGAATTAAATACTTTACTTGATTTAGCAACAAAAGGTAATCGTGAGCTGCAGAAAGCGCAAAAGGCTGCTTTAGCAAAATAGTAAACAGATTGAAGGAGAGCGGGCGTGAAACTTGTTGTGGCAACACATAATGAGGGAAAACTCGTTGAAATTAAGCGTATTTTAGCTGAACAGTTAAATCAGTTAGCAGACAGGTTTGAACTTATTACTGCGGGTTCTCTTGGTTTGCCAGATCCTGTGGAAACCGGAGTTACTTTTGAGCAGAATGCGTTGCTTAAAGCTCGAGATGTTGCTTCAAGAACTGGCTTACCTGCTATTGCGGATGATTCGGGCATTATTGTTGATGTTCTTGGCGCGGCTCCTGGAATTTTGTCTGCTCGTTGGAGCGGAGTTCATGGTGACGATAAAGCTAATAATGCTCTTCTTCTTAAGCAGCTTTCGGATATTCCTGATCGGTTCTTAACAGCTCGTTTTCGTTGTGCGGCTGCTCTTGCTATTCCAGATGCTTGTAGTGAAGTTCCTGAGGGCAGTGTTATGCTGCACACTCACGGTTTTGAAACGGTTAGAATGGGGGAGATGATTGGTCATCTTCTTCGCGAAGAGCGCGGAACTAACGGTTTTGGCTACGATCCGCTTTTTGTTCCAGACGAGCAGCCTATTCGTGACGGCGTTCAAATGGAAGGTTTAACTAGCGCTGAGCTTACTCAGGAAGAGAAGAATAGTATTTCTCACCGCGGCCACGCTTTGCGTGCTTTGTTGCCTGAATTGCAAGCTTTGTTTATTACAGAATAAATAGCTTTGACTAAATTTCTCTATGTGCAGTGTGCCTTGACACGGGTTTAATCGTTATTTATAATTAGCACGGCGTTAAGGAGGTGATTTGCCGTGAAACATGACAGTAATAGTCATAATTCTAGTACTTGCACTACGAGTGAAGGTTCTGACGCTATTGGCAGTAGTAGTTCGGACGTTCCTCCTGAATATATGAAGCCGGCAATCACCGCATTTAGGTTGCAAAGATTGCAAAAATAAAACTTACGAAATCTGCAAAACTTACTTGGAGACTTGCGAAAAAATAAAAAGTAAGCTGCAATTCTTGAGCTTAAAAAGCAATCAATGGTGATACGGCTACATAAATCAATCTAAAAATAAATCTGAAAAAGATTTAATAAAATATAAGTAAAGGTAAATAAGCCTTTAGTTCCTATTAGAGGACTTTATTATGACCGTATTCACAACTTCGCGCAAGGAAGGCGCAGGCGCACAGGTTGACGAGAACACTCGCTTCTGGTCCGATATTATTGTGTGCGTAGGCATTATTGCTGTTTTTGGCGTAACTGCTTTCCTTATTCAGCGCATAAATCAGCCGATTGGTCCAAGCGGTATTCCTTCTAAAGTGTCTACCGACTTAATTAATCTTCCGTACTACACTTTGCGCTCAGTGTTTCGTATGCTTCTTGCGCTAGTGGCATCTCTTATTTTTACTATTGTTTATGGCTCTCTTGCAGCTCGAAGTCGAAGGCTTGGCAAGGTGCTTATTCCGCTTTTGGATATTTTGCAGTCCGTGCCAATTTTGGGCTTCCTTTCGGCGACGGTTACCATTTGGTTGGTGATTTTCCCTGGATCGATGCTGGGCGTTGAAGCTGCTTCGATTTTCGCTATTTTTACAAGCCAAGCGTGGAATATGACTTTTTCCTTCCACCGTTCGTTGCTTAGCGAGCCGAAGGAGTTAGACGAGGCGGTTCGTAGCCTTAAACTTACGCATTGGCAGCGCTTCTGGGTTTTAGATATGCCAAACGCAATGATTCCGCTGCTTTGGAACTGCATGATGTCTGTTGGTGGCGGATGGTTCTTCCTTACCGCTTCGGAAATGATTTCCGTTAATAATCACACTTATGCTCTTCCTGGCATCGGTAGCTTTGTTGCACAATCTGCTGCAGATAATAAGCTCGGGAATATTTGGTGGGCAATTGCTTCTATGGTTGTGGTTGTTTTGGCGCTTGACTTCTTCTTGTGGAAGCCACTTACTGCATGGGCTGAGCGTTTCCGAATTACGCAGAGCGCTTCGGACAATGAGCGTCACAGCGCTATTTTGACGCTTATTCGTCATTCTCACGCGGATGAGGTTATTAGCAAGCTTTTCTTGCCAATTAGAGAGTGGCTAGAAAAGATTACTCGTCCGCTTGGCCGCACAGGAGCTAAGTGGCCTCATAAAGCTTCGCAGCGCAAGTTTGGAGACTGGGCGTTTAACGTTTTAATGTTCCTTATTGTTGCAGCAGGTGTGGTGCATATGCTTTACTTTGTGCATACAACTGCAGGATTGCAAGAGTTTATTACAGCAGGCATGCTTGGCGGAATTACTTTTGTGCGAGTTGCTGTTTTGATTCTTATTAGCTCGCTTATTTGGGTTCCAGTTGGTGTTTTAATTGGCATGAATCCAAAGATTTCTAGAATTATGCAGCCTATTGTGCAGATTCTTGCCAGCTTCCCAGCAAACTTTATATTCCCATTTGCAATGGCTTTGTTTATGGCTTGGCACATTGACTTGGGTTGGGGAAGTATTATTTTGATGGCTCTTGGCACGCAATGGTACATTCTTTTCAATGTTATTGCTGGCGCTAGCGCTATTCCAGATGATTTGCGTGAAATGACACGCAGCTTTAGGCTGGCTCGAGTTTTACGTTGGAAGACGCTTATTTTGCCTTCTATTTTCGGTTCTTGGTGCACCGGCGGTATTACAGCTGCAGGTGGCGCTTGGAACGCTTCGATTGTGTCGGAAATCGTTGAATACGGTAAGCATCATATGTCTACTGCAGGTTTGGGTGCTTATATTACCAACGCAACTACTATGGGAGATACTGCTCGCACTCTGGTTGGCGTAACTGTTATGAGCTTAATTGTTGTTTTAAGTAATCGACTATTCTGGTCGCCTCTACAACGTATTTCCGAAAAACGCTACGTATTGAATTAGCTGAATTAAATCAACTAATTAAATCATCTAACTGGATCAGCTAAAATAACAAATTTTATAAAACAGATTGGCAAAATTATGAATACTTTGAAAAGCAATGCAAAAACAGTGCAATCCTCAATTACAAGCGATATTATCGACGCAAAGCACATCAGTCAAAGCTTCACTTCCGACAGCGGTACAACTCAGCATGTTTTGCACGATATTTCTTTCACTCTTCGAGAAGGCGAAATCGTAGCAATTTTGGGACGTTCCGGTGCTGGAAAATCAACCTTCCTTCGCACAATGGCTGGTCTTGTGCAGCCAACAGAAGGCACAGTAACGTATCGTGGTCGTGAGCTTACAGGCCCAAACCCGGGGGTTGCAATCGTATTTCAAACCTTTGCTCTTATGCCGTGGCTTACCGTGCAAGACAATGTGGAGCTTGGTTTGCGAGCTAGAGGTGTTAGCAAAGAAAAGCGCACTGAACTTGCGCTCGCTGCAATTGACGCAATCGGTTTGGACGGCTTTGAAACAGCTTACCCAAAGGAGCTTTCCGGCGGTATGCGTCAGCGCGTAGGTATTGCGCGTGCGTTGGTTTTGCGACCGGATGCGCTTTTTATGGATGAGCCGTTCTCCGCACTCGATGTTCTTACTGCAGAAAACTTGCGCCAGGAAGTTCTTAAGCTTTGGTCTAGCGAGGAGCGCGATATTAAGTCTGTGCTTATTGTTACGCACAATATTGAAGAAGCTGTGCAAATGGCTGACCGTGTGGTTGTTTTAGGTTCACATCCGGGTCACCTAATTGCAGACGTTCAGGTTGATTTGCCTCGCCCTCGAGATAAGCACAGTGCTGAATTTGAGGCTATGGTTGATAATCTGTACGCTATTTTGACCGGTTCTGCTCCGGAAAGTGCTTCTGAGCAGGAGAGTTCACAGTCTAATGATTTGCAGAACCAAACTCAAGCTGCAGATACTGAGGATGCTGAAGATAACGAAGCTGCAGCAATTGCAGATATGCTTATTCAGCGTCATCATGACGATGAGGATGAAGACAAGCAAGGCGAAGATGAAGCTGAATCTGGAGAGTCGAAGGCAGAGCCTGTGTCGGTTCGTTTGCTTCCAAACGCAACCCCAGGCGGTATGGCAGGTTTGCTTGACGTTATTTCAGAAAATCCAGACGGAATTGATTTGGCTGATTTGGCAGCAGACTTGTCGTTTGAAATCGACGATTTGTTCCCGCTTGTTGATGCTGGAACAATGCTTAATCTTCTTACCGCAGAAAACGGCCATATTACTATTACTTCTGCTGGTGAAGAATGGCATAACGCCGACATTTTGCATAGTAAGCAAGTTTTTGCGCGACTAGCTATTGAGCATGCGCCTCTTGTTCACGCAATTGATCAGGCTTTGAGTCGTAACCGCAACGGTAAGCTTCGTGGCGAGTTGATTTTGGATTTGTTGCGCAGTAAGCATACGGATGCGCTTGCTCGTCAGCAGTTTGATATTGCGATTAGCTGGGGTCGTTACGGTGAGTTGTTTGATTACGATGCCGACGATGACGAGTTGACTCGTACTGTTGAAACTGCTCCTTTGGACGGTGTTGCACGCTAAAATAGCTTGAAATAGCTTGAAATAGCTTGAAATAGTGTGCAATACTGCTCATTAATAATGTCCATTATTGTGCATAAATTTGATACTTGTATGCTTTCGATAAAAGGATGCCGCATAGTTCTTTTATCTTTAGGTCTAGTCGCTTCTTATTTAAGATTGCGCGGATCGAAAGCCCCCTAAAAAGCGAACTTTTTGGGGAAAATTGCGTAGCGCATTTGCTGCTAACGCTTACTATGCGTCGGTATGCGGCGGCGATGGAGGAATATTATGGTAAATGCTGTAGAAGCATTTGATGCTAAGCATCTTAAGGCAGCTGAGGAAATCCCAGCTTTCCGTCCTGGCGACACTGTTGACGTTAACGTTAAGATTCAGGAAGGTAACAACACTCGTATTCAGACCTTCACCGGTGTGGTGATTGCTCGTAAGGGTGCTGGCGTGCGTGAAACTTTCGTTGTGCGTAAGGTGAGCTTCGGTACTGGTGTTGAGCGTCGTTTCCCACTTCATTCCCCAGCTATCGATTCGATTAAGCTGGTTCGTAGCGGTCGCGTTCGTCGCGCTAAGCTTTACTACTTGCGCGCTTTGCGTGGTAAGGCTGCTCGTATTGCCGAGCGTCGTGATAACAGCGCTGCTAAGTAAATCAACCTTAAAGTGAAGGATTAAATTATGTCTGATGGCACGCAAATTAGCGATACTCACATCGTTGCTGTAGCGGGTCATGGTGTAGATCCTTCACCGGTTCCACCTGAACCGGAAGGTTATGAGCCTTCCGGTTTTGGCGGTTTTAGGAAAAATAGAAAAAACAAAAAAAATAGTAAAGAGAGCCGAAATATCAAACGTTTTGCTCATGCTCGTAATCAAAAAAGCGGAGATCATTTTTCTCTTAAAGACGCTTTAGTTTGGTTTGGTATTCCAGTTTTTGTAGTGTTAATTATTCGCCTGTTTTTGCTCGGCGCGTACACTATTCCTTCCGGTTCTATGCTTGACACTATTCACATTGGTGATTACGTTGTTACATCAAAGCTAACTCCTAGAGTATTTCCTCTGCATCGCGGAGATATTGTAGTTTTTGAAGATCCTGCTCATTGGCTAAGTGGAGAATCTTCTAATGGTTTAGTTGGCAAGGATTTGATTAAGCGTCTTATTGGTTTGCCTGGAGATACTGTGGAATGTAAGGGTGCGGGGGAGCCTGTTACGGTTAACGGTGTTCCGGTTCGCGAATCTGCTTACATTCGTCCTGGTGTTGACCCAAGTGCTTTTCCTTTTAAGGTAAAGGTTAAAGCTGGGCATGTTTTTGTTCTTGGAGATAATCGTGCTAATTCTGCAGATTCTCGCTACCATCGTAACGATGGGGATGATGGTTTGGTGCCGATTTCTAAAATCGAGGGCGTTGCAGTGTTCCGTACGTGGCCTTTGGATCGAATTGGTTTTTTGGACGAGCATCATGATGCTTTTGACGATGTTCCAAGCAAATCTGCGAATTAAACCGAAATTAAACAACAACTAATCCGAAATTAAATCGCGAATTAAACTTGTAAATTAAACTTATGCAAGTAAAGTCTTAATTATGCCGAAAGAATCTTCTAAAATACCTCTTACGCCATCTCTTGATAATGAAAAAAGCTTGCTTTGCGAAGGTTATGATTGGATTATTGGCCTAGATGAAGTTGGCCGCGGATCTCTTGCAGGTCCGGTAATGGTTGGAGCTGCCGCTATTTGTAAAAATCAAATCGAAGCGCAAACAATTCCTGAAGGTTTAGCTGATTCTAAACTACTTACTGAGCGTCGTCGAGAAGACTTATTTAATCCTCTTCAAAAATGGTGTACTTCTTGGGCTGTTGGATCTTGTACTAATAAAGAAATAGATGAGTGGGGTATTAGTTATGCGCTTGGCGTTGCGGCTTTGAAAGCAATCGCAAAAGTCGAGGAAGATATTCAAATAAGTAAAAAAGAAAACACTCGTATTGCAGCAATATTGGATGGTCCATGCGACTACATTGATAAAGTTGCCAACACTTTTGACGCACCATTTGTGCCGATTCCTGTAAAAGTGCATACTCTTGTGAAGGCAGATCGTCAATGTGCAAGTGTTGCGGCTGCTGCAGTTTTGGCAAAAGTTACAAGAGATAATCTTATGGTGATGTTATCTAAAAAACCGCAATATGAAGCCTACGATTGGGCGCATAATAAAGGCTACGGTTCGTTAGCTCATCGAAACGCAATTAAAGAAGTAGGGCCTAGCGATTTGCACAGACTGTCTTGGAATTTATAAACAAGTGAATTTATAAACAAGTGAATTTATAAACAAGTTTTAATAAGTGTAGATTGTTCTTGCCAAATCTACGCAAATGTTAAATTGCCTTCTTTTTGGCGAATGTTTCAAAGCTCCAGAACGGCTTAAAATCAACATAATTTAGCGGTAGCCGGCGTGTTGATGGTGTGTGTGAAGCGTAATCTTAAAAGCGGTGGGGGAACTTATTTTTGGAAAAATTTGCAATGAGTATTCGTAATGAAGAAAAGGATCAGGAGATGATAAATCGCTGTTTTGCGTTCGTTCCAGGAATTAAGCATTTAGTTGCTTTAAGGTCGGCGTGCCTAGCGATTTCTTATCTTATGAATATTGCATTTGCTTACGTTTGTGTTGGAATGCTCTCTCCAGTTCTTCGCCCAGTTCGTTCAGTTGGAACTTCTTTAATGAGTTCTGTTGAATTTACTTCGTATATTATTGCTTTAGTTGCTATTATTTTTATAAAATACGCGGCTTTTCACTGGTCTTCGACTATGCAAACAGATATTGAGTCGCGTGTTGCAATGCGTTTGCGTCCAAAAATGCTTCATGCAATGCTATCTTTAAGATCTGCAAATATTGAAGAAACTGGAGATTTTGTAAATTTTTCAGTAAATGACGATATTTCTGCAATTCAGCGTTTTATTGCCGTTCTTGTGCCTCAAATCGTTGCGGCTATTCCTATTCCAGTAGTTATTTCTGCTGTGCTATGCACGGTAAATCCTGCTATTGCTGGCATTTGCGCTATATCTGCAATGTTTAATATTGCGTCTCTTGTGCTAGTTTTGCTTATGCGTTATGCATTTTGGCGTTGCGTTAGTGCGTTGTGCTCTTATGTTATTGCTGCAATAGCGATTGTTGCTACGGTTTGGTTATCTAGTGTAAAAGGCGTTGGTCTTGCTGCAGCGTTGCTAACAATGCCTTTGCTAATGCTTAGTGTCCAGCCGTTTAGAGCTGTTAGCAAGTATATGCATGTTATTCGTGATGCTGTGCTTGGAATGGAGCACGTTGAGTCTTTATTGCGTACTGTAACAGATTCTAACGCTCCAATAGCTTTTAGTGATGACGGTTCAACATTATCTTTGCCAGATGGTTCTACGAATATTGCTCTGCGCATGCGCTGCGATATTAAATGCAATGGTAGTAATAATAACGAATTTGAGCGTCTATCTATAGTTGCGCGCTCTGGTGAGCTTCAAGTAGTTCCAAGCAAATATCAGTCTGATATGCACTCGTACATACTTTCTGGAACTGGGTTTAACAAAAACGCCGACGTATTGCTGTCTTATAGCGATCGTTACGAAGTTCAGGAAGATGATAATTCTCCATTTGTTTCGCTTGATACTTTTGGGGAAGGCGGAAATTCTTCGTATCTTTCTCTAAATGATGCTACTTATGGTGCTCTTGCAGATATTGTTACTGTTGTTAGCGAAAAAAGTCACCTGTTTTCCATGACTTTGCGCGAAAACTTACTTCTTGCTGCTCCAAATGCAACAACTACTGCTATGTGGGATGCTTTGCGAGCTGCTAGAGTAGATGGCGTTGTTTATGCAGATTATGACGGATTAGATATTCCTATTGATCGTTTGCTAAATAATCCTGATTCAGCATACAATCCGGAAGATATTATTCGTCGAATTATTCTTGCGCGCGCTTTACTTCGTCACACTCCTGTTTACATTTTCGACTATTGTGCGCAAGATATTAGCGAATCAGAAGCCGAAAAAATTATTAAGATTTTGCGTAGAGTTGCGCGCTCTGCAACTGTAATAGTTTTAATGCCTAACGATGCTGGTTGCACTTCTGCGGATGCTAAAGTTACTGTGGAATCTTATAGGCATATTTTGGATAGTAAGTCGGGCGAAATTCAAAAATCGCAAGCAAGTGTGCAAATAAAAAATATCGCACCTATTTCTGCTGTTATTTCCGAATCTAGCAAGCGTAACATTTCCAAGTTTAAGCGCGCTATTTTTGCTATTCTTTCTACGTTTATTACAGCACTTAATTTTGCGGCAACAGTGTGTATTCCTGTAACTATTGTTTCTGCAATGTTTGCTGTTGCTGGCAGACCAATCTTTGGTTTTGTAATGCAACAATGCGTTATGGTTGCTGTTTTATGCATGGCTATTAGAGCTTTTACTCTTGTGATTTCTTTTGCAGGTTTAGACATTCATAACGAGCGTTGGCATAAGGCTCATATAAGTATGAATGTTGGAATGGTTTGCGCTGTTATTCCGCTAATTGTTGTGCTTTACTATTTCAACAAAAACTTATCTTATATTGCGATTGCAGCATGCTTGATTATTGTGTTTGTGCTGCCTAGATACTTGCTTATTCGTTCAAAACATGTTGTAAATAAGCTTCGTCATGAAAAGAATGATGTTGAGTGCGAAGTGAACGATATTGAGCTTGGTATTGATGAGATTCTTGCTTTCCGTCAAGGTGAGCATTGTGTAAATAGAATGATTGCTTCAATGAAAAAAGTTTCGCAACAAGACATGCGTTTAGCACGTAAAATAGCCGGCATCTCCTCGTTTATACTAGCTTTGGCGTTGGCAAGTATTGCTGCTGCGGCGCTGGTTGTGGCAAATACTATTCATCCTGTTCCAACGAATCTTCCAGCATGGAGCACAGTATATGCTGTTATGGCAATGGTGTTGCTTGTGATTATGATTCAGCAAGTTATTGACGTTGTTTTGCAGCGTATACCTTCGATGGTAAGAACGAGTGGTAAAGCTGGTAAAGCTGGTAAAGCGGCTGGTAGGGCAGCTGCAGCAGCTGGAGCATCTGGTAAATAGTATGTATAGTCACAAGCAGCGTAAATTTTCAAAAAGACAGTTAGCTGCAATTTTTTGGATGATTATACTTGCTGTACTAATTGGCGTTGCTGTTGGCTTACTTTTGCCAAAGATTAGTAACAATGTAGGCAAGATTACTGGTGAATACGAAGCAAGTGGAGATGCTGCTAAAGCGCTTAAAAAGCTTCGTGTAGCGAAACCGTATCACAAAGGCTACGAGCGTCAAGTATTTGGGTATCGCACTACGGATGAAGATGGCAACGGTTGCGATGTTAGAGAAGATGTTTTAGCTCGCGATTTGCGAAACGTGAAATACAAGTACGCTGGCTCGTGCAAAGTGCGCTCAGGGCTTCTTCATGATCCGTACACTGGATTGGATATTAATTTCGTACGTGGCCGTAAAACCAGCGCTTTGGTGCAAATAGATCACGTTGTTGCTTTGCAAAACGCTTGGGAATCTGGGGCTTGGAATTGGAATGCTTCAAAAAGGTTGAAATTTGGCAACGATATGCTTAATTTACTTGCTGTGCAAGGCGCGGCAAATCAAGAAAAAGGATCTGCTTCTGCAGCGTACTGGCTTCCTTCTAACAAATCATTTAGATGCGAATATGTGGCTCGTCAAATTGCGGTCAAATATAAGTATGGGCTTACTGTAACGCGTGACGAGAAGCAGAACATGCTGGCTGTATTGCACAATTGCGGTGCGCAAGGGCTACCAAGGTGACTGCGGCATAAATAGCGCAGTGGTGAGTAGTTTATGTCGCTTTTTGGTCGCCTTAGTACTTGCGAATACAAAACGCCACTGTTTACCTGTTGCGTTAGCTATGGTAGAGCAGTGGCGTTTTTGCGTTTGTGGAGTCGCGGGGAATTGAACCCCGGTCCGGTGACCGTACCCTCGGTCTTCTACGTGCGTAGTCTGCTGGCCGTGCGGCAGTTTTTCTGCCCCCATGTTATCGCAGACAATTCATGGCGAGCATATCTACAGTAAAAGTCCCTGAATTGCCCTGCAGCTCGGCAATTCAAGCAAGTCTTCTAATGACGTTCAGCACCACCCCGAAGACGTGAGTGGGTGAACGGAGCGGCTGCTCACTGGTTAATCCTGGCGCGAAGCTCAGGCAGCGAGAGCGAACTCAGTGCGATTAGATTTAGCACTTATTCTTTTGCGAAAGGACGTTTACGAGTGGACTTTCGCATTCTCGGCACGCTTCCCCGCGGCGAACAGATCGCCGTCGAAACCGATCGACCCCTTTTGAATTTTCAAATATTCGCTGCGTTAAAGCAGACTTTACTATAGTACAACATATTCTGTGCGGCTGCTATGTGTAAGTTACTATGAGTGAGTTGTTGTGAGTGAGTTGCTGTGCGTGAGTTGCTGTACGCAAGCTGCTGTACGCAAGCTGCTGTACGCAAGCTGCTGTATATAAATGATACGGATTGCATAAAAGGATAATTATAAAAGTTTGATGGGGGGGGGGTATAATGCTAGGGCATGTAGATATGATATGACATTTTGAAGATTTAATGAATTGTGTGGATTTGCTTATTTATTACTTTTAAGCATATTAAGCAATTGTTTATTTCGTGAATACATACTCTACAGGTGTATTGTATATAAGTTATAATTTATATGAGATTTGTGCGTAATATTTTACAAATTTGTATTGGTTGGATTAAGGAGAAGTAATGGCTGTTAGCAAGGATTTGCGTGGTGGATCAGTTAAAAAAGCGCTTCATAAAGCTGAGAATGCTAATAAAAATCCTAATGCTAAAAAAGCTGTGAACGCCGAAAAGACTACGTCGCTAAAGGCTACGGCAGTAAAGCCTGCTCGTTTTAATCGCGGTGTTGCTGGCGTTGCTGTTGCTTCGACTTTAGCCATGATGCTTCCGTCCGCTGCCGCTTCTGCACTGCAGATTAACCAGCAAAATATTGTTGATAGTGCAAATGTTGTTAGCAAAGCCGGCAAGGGTAATTTGCGATCGCAAGAGCTTAACATGCTTCGTTGGGGTGTGGGAGCTAGAAGAGAAAGCAGGCAGACTAAGGCTTTTGTGGAAATTGCGCGGCGTGCGATTGAAGCGCAAAAGCAGCGTGAAAATGTTGAGAACGTTCAGAATGTGCAGCCTGAAATTTCTTCTGAGGATTTTAATGGCAATAAGTCTGCCACGCCTACAAAGACGTCTGAAATTAAAAATACAACTTCAGTCTCAAAGGCAAATGTTACTTCTTCAGAAAATACAGCAAGTGCTACTGAATCGGCTAATCCGCCAGCTAGTGCTCAGTCCTCTGAGCCTGCGAAAGCTAAGCAGTCAGAAGTAAATCCAGTTGATACTCCTGCAGTGAATCAACCTGTGCAGCCGACTACAAAGCCAGAATCAGCGCCAACTGCAAAACAAGATGAAAAGAATCCGGCAGAAGTAAAGCCAGAATCTACTCCTACTGCGAAACAAGTTACAACGAAGCCGGCAGAAGCAAATAAGCCGGAAACAAATGCTGGTGGCGTTAAGCCTGCAGAGGTTAATTCAGCTGAAAATGCGCAGACTGCATCTGAGCAGCCAGAAAATGCGCATACAGTAAGTAATGTAAATACACCAAAAGTGCGTAAACCTAGGTCTGCTGAGAATAACGGTGGTGATAATAGCGGGAGTAGTGTACCTTCTGCGGAAAATGTAACTGCATCTCCTGCTGCATCTTCTGCAAATAATGCGCCTACATCTCCGACTGTAGATTCTACAAATAATGTACCTAATACTCCTGCTGTGACACCTGCAGCTAATACAGTTACACCGTCTACTCCTGTAACTTCAACAAGTACAGCATCTAACGCTGGTGCTGGAACTGCAGCGAGCACAAGTGCAGATACAACTGCACAAGACAATAAACAAAAGCAAAGTGCAGAAAGCTCTACACAAGGTTCACAAGGCTCTGAACAAGGTTCAAATGCAAGCGGCTCAGGCGCAAATATAAACGCTACGCCTTCAACTAATTCATCGAACTCTGATCCACAGAATCGGTCTACGCAGAACAATAATCCAACGCCTTCACCTGCTTCAACGTCTACTCCAAACGCTGGCACACAGAATGCTGGCTCAGCAACAACTAATAACACAGCAACTGATCCAAATAGCCAGGTAATTAAGCCGAATGAGCAGCATCCAACGGCAGGCAGCACCAGTGAAGCCAACAGTCAGGTACAAACCGACAAAAAGCCGGAAGTCACGTACAATTTGCAAATTCGCTACACGATTGGCGGCGCTGCGAATAAGCAGCTTGTGCAGCCGTACGAGCTTACGATTGACGTTGAAAAGTTGAATAAGCTTGACGATGTTAATAGTTACGAATACATTGAGCTTCCAAAGTCTGCTGGATACCGCCCGTCCGTATATCATTCTGGTGATTACCAGTACTACGTTAAAAAAGGTGAGGGAGATAAAAGCAAGTTTGTTATTGACGACGGTACAGATGCTGATGCTGTTCGCTACTTGCGTTTAAGCAAGAAGCTGATTACTGATTACGCTGTGAAGAAAAGGCCGGCTGTTGGTGGCAACAACAGTGCTCAATCTTCGCAGAATCCATCGTCTACGCAGTCAGGTTCGGACGATGGCATTCAGTACTACGGCGAGCTGAACATAAACTACGCTCCTAAAACAGCTAAGTACTATGTGCGTCACTTGGTGCAGCAAATTGACAATAAGAACGAGTTTAAAGAAGCGCCTAATATTGGCAAAGCCATTGTTGTAGAACATAAAATTAAAGGCGATGATGGCAATGTTACAACAACTAAAGAAGTTATACACGTTACGGAGATTACTGGCACAGTTGGCTCGGATGTAACAGCTATTTCAACGTATATTCCAGGCTACGAGCCTGAACATAATCTTATTAGCTCGCCGCTTTCGGATTCTGAAGACGAAAAAGACAAGCTAGTTTTGAACCTCCGCTACTACCGTAAGGCATATGAAGTTACTTACGATTCTGCTGGCGGCACGGATGTTACTGCTCAAAAAGTGTATTATGACCAGAAAGTGCCTCCAGTTCCAGAACCTACGTATCGTGGTCATACGTTCCTTGGATGGCAGGTAGTAAAACCTGGAGATAGTAGTTCTAGTGGTCCACTAATTAAAGGAACTAGTACTAACTACAAGATGCCGGATCACAATGTGCAATTCCGCGCAGCTTGGTCAGCTAACGCTGCCACTAACTACCGTGTGAACGTGTGGGTGCAAAAGGCGGATTTGGTTGATAAAGAGCATCCGAATTCGCTTGCAAACTACGACTTTGTTGGTCTTGTTGAGCGCAAGAATGTGCAAACTGATAGCGACGTTGCGCTTGATAAGATGAATGACGCAGGCGTTATTACGGAAGCTAATGTGCTTAATGGCAAAAGCGAAGAAGATTTTGTAACGAACCCGGAGCTTGGCTTAACTAGAGAAGAGCTGCAGGGCAAAAAATCTGATCACACAGACGGCTTAATTGCAAAGTTCAACTGGATGAACGATACGCCTGTAACAAGCTTGGAAGGGTACAATACCACGAATCCTGGTGCCGCTGAAAACAAAGGCAAGGATTTATTCACGCGCTACTTCCATGTGAATAAGGATCTTACTAAAAAGCTTAACCTTGAGCAACATGATCTTGTGCCGGGTCGCCCAGATTTAGGTAAACGCAGTAAATCGCAGCTTTGCGCGGACGACTTAAACAACACTCTTAACTTAGTTTACGATCGCAAAGAGTACGAGCTTATTTTTGCTAAGCCTGCTGTGAATGATACTGAGTCTTTCAAGAATTCTGCTATAACGAAAATAGACGAAAATGGCAAAAAGACTATTTATTGCTATGCTGGTGGCGGTGAGTGCTCAGATAAGTATGATGATAAAGGTAAAGATGATAATGGCATTGAGATTAACCATAAAGGTTACCGCGTAAAGGTTCGTTACGGTCAAAAGCTTAATGATATTTGGCCAACAGCAACAGAAGTAGATTATGGCGACGATGATTTAAGCTTAGCTTCTCTTGGATGGTGTGTTGGATATGCGGGTGAATACAAGTATCGTGACACTCCTCCGTATCGTTTTACTAAAAAAGAATTTGCTGATCCTGAGTTCCGTGCAGTGGGTAATAAGTTTACGCTTAAAATTAGTGATGATCCTTCGGATTCTAATGCACAACAATATGAGTTAAAAGATGATCAGCGTTTGATTACATCTGAAGCTACCTCTCGTGACAACGATTTGCCATATACGGTTGTTATTAAAAAACAGAGTATTGCATCTAAAAAAAAGGGCGATACTGGCAAAGATATTAAGTATGAGATTTCTAGCGATTCCTATGCGAAGGATGATACTAAAAATGATGACTACAAGTACACTGCGCCTTCTATTGCTGGTTTTAAATCAGAAAAAGTAGATACTGAACGTTTGTCTATCGATGACTTTTATGAGAAAGTGCATGATATTTATGAAGAGTTAACAGGTGAAGAGGCTCCAGATGATGCTCCAGAGGAAGATAAGGACACTTTTCCTGACCCTGATTATACTTCTGACGAAGATGATGATGATGGAGGACTTGCTCTTAAAAATTTAAATGATGCTATTGCTAAAAGACTTAAAGAGGATCCGGCATATAAGAAATATTACGAGTTTAAGAAAAAGTATCATATTAACTATCATCCTTATTATGTTGGCATTGAAGGAAAGCTTAAGTTTGGGGACGACAGTGTTCCTAGCGAAAAATTGGAAAAAAACGGGATAATAACTGTCGATTACAACCGCAAGTCGTACGATGTACAGTTTTATAATGCGGACGGCAATGCTATAAAGGACGGCAGTGTCGCTGCTACAGAAGAACTGCCGTTTGAGTATAGCTTGACCAAGCGCGGCAAAAAAGATTTGACGGGCGAAGACAAAGAGCTATACGGAAACGATACGTCTTACGATGCTTCTGTAACTAAAGACGATGCTGACGATACGTCTAAGCAGTTCGATGGCAAGTACACTTTCACGCTTAATGGTACTAAGTACTCTATCGAGCGCCCTGAAAATTTGCCAAAAGACTACGTGTTTAAGGGCTGGGCTCTTGATCAGGCTGGCACTCGGTTTATAAATGGCGAAGACAAAGATATTACAGTGCCAGTCAATGGCATTAAGCTTTACGCTGCGTGGGGTCTTCCAACTGATATTAAGCACACTGTAACGCTTGATTACAATATGAATCAAATCGGCAATGACGGTAAAGAGAAGCCTGATACTGACGTAAAGGAAACGAGGACAGTTAATCGTTATGATTCGCTCGACGAAAAGAAAATTAGTATTCCAACACGCAAAGGCTACGACTTCTACGGCTGGGAGCTTGTTAAAAAGGGCAATGAGGTAGTAGCTGCTAATACTCCGTACGCTTTCGGCAACAAAGTAGTAGAAGATATAACGCTTAAAGCAGTGTGGATTGAAGATACTCGCTACAACGGTACTTTTAAGCACGTGTTCTTAAAGCCAGGCGTAACGTTTAAGCAGTATAATGATGCTAAAAATAATCATACAGAAGCTGATCTTGTAGATCATGTTTCCGAGCAAACAGTTTCCGGCTTGCGCGAGCATTTGCGCTACAATGCTGAAGCAGTCTACAGTGACGAAACGCACTTCCCAGATAAGCATTTCACAAGCTTTGAAGCCTCGAGCATTGAGAACCAGAATACTGGCGAGTTTGTTTACCAAACGTACAATACGCGCAAGTATAAGGTTCGCTATGTAACTATTGGTGAGGATGGCAAAGAAAAGGATCTTCTTCCAGAAAGCGAAGTCAGCTCTGTAAACAGAAAGTACGACGTAGCATTCTACAAGCCTATTGAAGGCTTTATGCCAGAAACTACGCAGCAGATTATTACGTATGACACTTACGATGATGGTAAGCAAAAAGCTGATACGATTCCTGAAATCAAATTCGTATATGACGACGTTCGCGTGCTTAAGCGCAATGACGATAAGCAAGCTCGCCCGGATCACTACACGCGCTACGTGTTCCAAGTGGATAATAAGCAAAGCTCTATGGGCAGCGTTGTTGACTGGCAAGGAAACAATGTAGCTGACGGCTCTGCTCTTGTGTACGACGCAATTAAGGGCACGAAGGCATATCAGATGCCGCTTCCAACAGTAAAAGCGAAGCCTGGATTTGAGTTTGAAAAATGGACTTCTAAGATTTATATAGATGATGGAAAAGGTGGGCAAACAGGTACTGATGGTTTCGACCGTCTGCCAATTCTTTCTGAGTCTCAACCTAATCCGAAGGTTGTTTACACTGTTCACTTCAAGCTGAAGGCTCCTGTTGCAATAGATACTAAGATTTTGAAGCCAACAGATGCTTTGAATCTGGATAATAATTCAGCTAAGAAGCTTATAAAGAATGCTGATAAGTATCCAAGTGACGCTAAGTTCAGCTTTGTGCAAGGCGAAAAGTTTGACAGCACTCCGGGCTTGCACAAGATTAAGGTGCAAGTGCATCTTGATGGAAATACTGCTGAAACTGAAGTGCTGTACCGAGTGCTTCCAGATTTGGTGTACGCAAGCGATTGGGATAAGTTTAGCAAAAGCGACTACGGCATCAATAATGCTAAGGACTACGTTCCAATTACCTTTACCGGCAAGAATGATGAAGGCACTATTATTGGTCACGATACGACTGGCACTACTCCTTCTACTGTCGGAACAACTACGCTTACTGCTTACGTTTATAAAGGTAAGGAAGTTAGAATCCGCGTGCCGCAAGCTTTCGGTAAGGATCACAGTGACCAGCATTATCACTACGTGTTTAAGGGATGGACTACTAGCCCTGAAACCGACCCTGCAAAGATAACTAATTACGATATTAAGTCTGAAGATCGCTACAAAACAGACACGTTCAGTAAGGATGTTACTTACCACGCTGTTTACAAGAAGATTGACTACTTCTCGAGTTCGTCCGACGGCGGTGAAGTTCCTAAGGATGCTGTAGTTGCAATCTTCAAGCCTGCTCCGGGTAGATTGTGGAATGACAAAACAAGTGGCCCTAAGGTGTTCTACGTAAAGAAGGGCACTGATCTTGAGAAGATTAAAAAAGACGGAATTAAAGCATTAGACTGGCTTAATAAGAAGTTAACTGGTGCTACTGGTAAGTGGTCTCGAAGCAGTATGCGTAATGATGGATCTGACGTTAAAGCTATTGAACCAGTTACAAATTGGACTGTTAATGAATCCTTCCAAGAGTTCGTGGCAGATCAAACAGCTTTAGCTACTCCAGAAGTTAAGAGTAATACTTTGCTTGCAATTCGTGGAGATAAAACGACTCTTCCAGAGCCAAAAGATTACATTGCTAATTATTCTGTTTTTGACGGCGATAATAAGAATCCAAATGTAAAGAGTGTAACAGTTAAGTATGCATCATCTACTGCTCCAACTGTTGATAAAGCTGGCGTTTACACTGTTCCGTTAATAGTTAGTGTTACGTATAACGACGTGGAAAAGCCTGTTCCTTATAAGACTGTTGGCAAGCTTAAAGTAATGCACGACTTGATTTATGGTGAAAATGTAAAGGATCTTGGCACTCATCCATCTCAAGATGAGATAGATGAGCATAATGAAATAGTTAAAAATTATAAGAAGGTTAACTTCATTACGGATGAACGTTATGGAAGTATGGCTAGCGGTTCTCGAACCTTGTTCTACGCGCATACGGGCAAGACGTCTGGCGTAAAAGCTCCGCAGGCTATTGGCAGGGATTATGACGCTGATGGATACCATTACGTGTTCAAAGGCTGGAGAAAGGTTGAGACAGTTGTTGCTCCTGCTGAGAATAGCACTGGGCATACGCGTACAAGGCGTAGCTTGAATGATTATTCAGCAATTCCTGTCACTACTTTGATGGTAAATGGACCAGAATCTGTGACTAGCGTTGATGTGCCAGATACAAAGAAGGATCTTCTAACGGACGAGCAGATTCGTAATAAAATACATGATGCGGATACAACGTATGAGGCAGAGTACGATCAAATACAGAACGTAATCGACGCTTCCCAGCAAGACGAGATTCCAGACGGTTACGTTGCAACCATATTCCTTCCAGGATTTGGTAGAACGTGGGCTGACGGTTCGTATAAGCCAAAACTGCTGTATATTCGTCACGGAAAAGATAAAGAAGATAACATTAAGTTTGCTCAAAAAGTTGCAAGCGACACTGCTGCTAAACTTTCTGGTTTTACAAAGTGGCAAATGTATAATGCAAGCGGCGATAAGTCGAATATATTATTACATGACAATTGGGATATTAGCAAGCCGCGCATCTTCGTTGCTGAGCAAAATGGCGTTGACGATGTGAAGATTCCAGAAACAGTTATTGGCGTTGGTGAGGGTATTCCAAACATTAATAAGCTCATACATAACACTGACCCTAGAGTGAGTGTATCTGTAGATGAGAATGCTAAGGTTGATGTTTCAAAGCCTGGAATTTCAACAATTATGGTGAATGTAACTAAGCCTACTGATGAAAAAGATAAGACTACAGGAAAGCAAAAAACTGTTACAACTAAGTTGCCTGTACGCGTGTACGTTTTGCCAAAAGTTATTGCAGATAACGATTTGCCAGCTGAAGGCACTGCTGCGGCTAAGTTCATAGAAAAGAACTATACGAAGGTGACGTATGTAGCTGGAGATGGCGGAAGTTTGCAAAAATCGCCTCTTGAAAATGCTGGAGACAAGCCAGTTTCAGTATATTGGGTGCGAAATGACGCTACTAATTTGCTTATGCAGGTTCCAGACGTGCTTGCAGATAATGGCTACGTGTTCAAGAATTGGTCGCCTAATACGACTGAAAAGCCAGCGGCTCCGGCAGATAAACGCAAGGCCACAGAAGAAGAACGAGAAGCTTTGGCTCGAATGGCAATCATGGATGGTATGCCATATGTAGCAAAGTTGATTCGTAACTCAGATAAATCTACGCTTGCTGCTTTGCAAAATCTGCTGAACGAAGCGCAAAAGCAACATGCTGCGCAAGTCTACAATGCTAAGCGTGAAGAATTAGCTAAGATTGCAGAAATGGATGGCAAATCTTACGTAGCTAAATTGATTCGTGATTCTCGCCATTCTTCAATAGAAGCGTTGAAGAATTTGCTAAGTGAAGCGAAGATTGATGTTGATAGCATTGTTGAAAAGAATCTTCAAAGAGATAACCTTGCAAAAATTGCTAAAGAAGCTGGAAAGGAAAAACTTGCTGAAGAAATTAGTAAATCTAATGATTCCTTAACCGATTTGCGTACGAAGCTAGAGAAGGCAGGAATAGACTTAACATTTGCTAATTTTGAGAACGAAATTGATAGTTATGTTCTTGATGAACAGCGAGAAGTGCTCGCTGAGCTTGCTGATGAAGCAGATAAGCCATCTGTTGCAAAGATAATTCGCAGCTCCAAGAAGTCTAGCTTGGAAGCTTTGAAGCAGCTTTTGCGCAAAGCTGGAGTAAATCCAGAGATTTCGCTACCAGAGCCACAGCCAACGCGCGAAACCACTATTACTGCAAACTTCGAGCAGATGGATCCTGTGGAGTTTAAGTTTAGCGGCAAGGCGGTTGAGGGTGTTCCTGCAACGTTTACGCTTGCAAACTTAACTAAGGGAGTTCTTAAAGATGATGGAACAACTGATACAAACGCAACCGTTTCGGTGGATGGTAAGCCGTTTACTGTTAATGCGTTGTCTAGTAGTAGTAGTTTGAAACAGCTTGGAATTTCTTATTCTTGCGAAGGCACTACTTGCACAATTTCTGGTACGCCTAAGATTGTTGATGGTAAGAAGGTTGTTGAACTTACCTTCACGAGTGTAGATAAGTATGGTCGCAAAGCTAAGGTGACGGTTGATATTGAGGTGCTTCCAGCATCGAATGATGTTAATCCAACGCCAACTCCGGAGCCACAGCCGGAGCAGCCAGTTCCAGCGCCTGTTCCAACGCCTGAGATTCCGTTTGTGCCAGATTTTGCGCATTCTGTGATTCCTGAAGCTCAAGTTATAGAGCCTGAGGTTGAGCAGCCTGAGCCAGAAGAGCCACAACCAGAGCCAGAGTCAAAGCCTGTGCTCGCTAAAACTGGTAGTAATGTTGCGCAATCTGCAATACTTGCCAGCCTGTTAGCGTCTGTTGGTTTGGCTGGTCTCGCTGCAAAGCATAGGAGAAAGCGCGAAGACGGTAAGAATAACTAATCGAGTCGAGGGTGGTGACTAGAATAACGAAGGTTCCGGTTCACGCTTAGCTATTGGGGCTTTGCGACCCGGGTCGCCCGAATTCCATAGGAGACATTATGAAGCAGGGTATTCATCCCGACTATCACGCAGTGCAGGTTACCTGCTCTTGCGGAGACACTTTTGTAACTCGTTCCACCGCTGATGGCGATCATATGACGGTTGACGTGTGCTCAAAGTGCCACCCATTCTATACCGGCAAGCAGAAGATTCTCGACACCGGCGGCCGCGTGGCTCGCTTCGAGAAGCGCTACGGTAAGAAGACTAAGTAGCTTTTGTGACGCCAGCCCTGCTTTCGTGTAACTCGCGGAATCGGGGCTGGCGTTTTATGTGCTAAATTAAATATTTTTAACTTAAGGAATATGATGGCTGAGTCAGTAGATGAACAATTCCCGGCAGCAGTTACCGCGTTAGAAGAATACCGCGATATTGAAAGTCGCATGGGAAGCCCGGAAGTTGCGTCAAACCCGGACGCTATTCGAAAACTCGGCCGCAGGCACGCAGAACTCGGTTCAATCGTAAACGCTTACCTCAACTACAAGCAGCTTTGTGACGACTTCGAAGCCGCGAACGAAATGGCAAGCGACGACCCAGATTTTGCTGAAGAAGCTAAGCGCTTAGAAGAGCAGCTTCCAGCAGCAAAAGAAAAGCTTCGCACGGCGCTAATTCCTAGGGATCCGGATGATGCGCGCGATATGATTATGGAAATTAAAGCTGGCACTGGCGGCGAAGAAGCGGCTCTGTTTGCTGGCGATTTATTGCGTATGTACATGCGTTATGCAGAAAAGCGCGGCTGGACTACAGTAATCCAAAGCGAAAATTCAACGGAACTTGGCGGCGTAAAAGACGTTCAGCTTGCTATTCGCGCAAAAGGCACGCCTGCTCCAGAAGATGGCGTGTGGGCCAGCATGAAGTACGAGGGTGGCGTGCACCGCGTGCAGCGAATCCCAGTTACGGAATCGCAGGGGCGTATTCAAACTTCTGCAGCCGGCGTAATCGTGTTCCCAGAAGCAGACGAAGATGACGACGAAATCGAAATCGATCCAAAAGATTTGAAGATCGACATTTTCATGAGCTCCGGCCCTGGCGGACAGTCCGTTAACACTACTTATTCCGCGGTTCGCATGACGCATATTCCAACCGGCATTGTGGTGAGCATGCAAGACGAAAAGTCGCAGATTCAAAACCGTGCGGCAGCCCTTCGCGTGCTAAAGTCGCGCTTGCTTGCCATGAAGCACGAGCAGGAGGCGGCAGAAGCGGCAGATATGCGCCACTCGCAGGTGCGTTCGTTGGACCGTTCCGAGCGAATCCGCACTTACAACTTCCCAGAAAATCGTATTGTGGATCATCGCACGAATTACAAGGCTTACAATCTTGACCAGGTTCTTGACGGCGACTTGCAGCCTGTTATCGACAGTGATATTCAGGCGGATGAAGCCGACCGCTTAGCGCAAGCCAAGTAAGTAGCCGAGTAAGTTAAGTAAAATTACTGAAATAACCAAACAATTCTTAAAATGCAAGAACTTTTGCAAGTTTTGCGCGATGCTGTTAAAAAGCTTGAGTCTGCAGGCGTGGAGTCTGCGGAATACGACGCGCGTTTGCTGCTGTCTAAAGCTTGCGGCGTAAGCTTAGCTGAGCTGAACAAGGCGCTAATACTTGGCGATTTAACCGATTTTTCGCCAGATTATGCTAGAAAATATAGCGATTTTGTAACTAGGCGTGCTTCTCGCGAGCCGTTGCAGCATATTGTTGGCCGCGCGCCTTTTCGCTACTTAGATTTGCAAGTTGGCAAAGGCGTTTTTGTGCCGCGGCCCGAAACAGAAGTTGTTGTTGAAGCTGGATTGGATTGGCTTAGAGAATCTGGTATTAGCAAGCCCACGGTAGTCGATTTATGCGCAGGTTCGGGAGCAATCGGATTGTCTGTTGTAACTGAAGTTGCAGACGCGCAAGTATGGGCTGTAGAAAAATCTCCTGAAGCCTTCCAATATTTGCGAAAAAATTTTGAAGAAACTGCAAAAAATCACGAAAATCTGCAGATTTCCAGTCGATATCATGCTGTTCTTGCAGACGCAACCAAAGCGCATATTTCGGATTGTACGCCGGAACTTCACGCAATTTGCGGCAAAGTGGATTTAGTAATCACAAATCCGCCTTACGTGCCAGAAAGTAAAGTGCCGGAACAGATTGAAGTGCGAGAATATGATCCTCCGCTTGCGCTGTATGGCGGCTCTGCGGACGGCTTAGTTATTCCGGAGCAGATTATGCGCGCGGCTTTTGCGCTGCTTAAGTCTGGGGGAGCGATGGTGATGGAGCACGATATTTCGCAAGGAGATGCGCTTGCAGATTATGCAAAAAACATAGGATTTATCAGCGCAAAAGTCAAAAACGACTTAACAAACAGAGCAAGATTTGTAGTATGCAAGAAAGAGGCTAAAAATGAGTAAAATTTGCAATATCAACGAGGAATCACTGCAAATGGCAGCGCAAATTATTAACGAAGGCGGCGTAATCGTAGTGCCAACTGACACCGTGTACGGCGTTGCTTGCGATCCGTTCAATGAAGCCGCGGTTGCCAAAATTTACGAGCTTAAGCGCAGGCCGCGCACGAAGGCGCTGCAAATTTTAATGAGCGGAGTGGAAGATTTAGAAAAACTTGGTCTATATTTGCCTTCTCCGCTGGATATTTTAGGAAAAAAGTTCCTTCCGGGCGGATATTCTCCGATTGCGCGCGCGAAGAAAGGCTCGGTTGCTTCAAATCTTGCAACGTTGTGCAAAACGAATGAAAATGATGCTCAAACTCAAGCAACTGAAGCAACTCAAGGCGTGCGCGTGCCGGATTGCCCGGAATTAATGCAAATTTTGCGAGTTACCGGTCCTTTGGCTGCTTCTAGTGCGAATCGCAGTGGTAACGAAAGTGCAGACAGTGTGGAAGAAGCGTTTGCGGCTTTCGGCAACGAAATTCCGCTGTATTTGAACGCAGGTCCAACTCGCTCGCATGTGGCAAGCACAGTAGTTGGCGCGGATTCAAACGACGAAGACGGTATTGCGATTTTGCGTGAAGGTGTGATTTCGGAGCGCGAAATTCGCGAGGCTTTGCGAAAGTAACAAGAATTGCGAAAGTAGCGAAAGTAGCGAAAGTAGCGAAAGTATTTACTAATTTTGCTATACTGCCGAATCGTTACAATCAAATAAGAAAGCGTGAAAGCACGCGCGAAAAAGATGTCGCGAGTATCAAAATAGCAGAAAGACATAGCCGATGAGGGTTTACCTATTTATTGCAGCAATTGCAGGCGGAGCAACGTGGCTGATTACGCCGCTTGTGCGCCATCTTGCGATCCGCATGGGAGCCGTCGGTAAAGTTCGCGCGCGCGACGTGCATACGATTCCTACTCCTCGCATGGGCGGGGTGGGTATGCTTTTTGGTTTCGCAGTCGCCATGGCATTTGCAAGCTCAATGCCCTTTATTTCCGGGCTTTTTGCTGGAACTCACCAGCCGTGGGTTGTGCTCGCCGGAGCAGTCATGATATGCCTGCTTGGGGTATGTGACGACATTTGGGATTTAGACTGGATGCTTAAACTTGCCGGTCAGCTGCTTATAGCCGTGTTTGTTGCGTGGGGAGGGCTGCAAATCGTAACTTTGCCGCTTGGCTCCCTCGTAACGGCATCTCCAAGCGTATCAATCGCAATAACTGCCATACTTATTGTAGCCTCAATTAACGCAGTAAATTTTGTAGACGGATTAGACGGCTTGGCTTCCGGAATCGTCGCGATCGGCGGAATTGCCTTCGCAACATACTCATACATTCTTGCGCGCACGTCGCCATCTTACGCTTCAATGGCAACACTTATTGATGTTGCAATGGTAGGAATGTGCGTCGGTTTTATTATGCACAACTGGCATCCTGCGAAACTTTTTATGGGCGATTCCGGCTCCATGCTAATCGGCTATTTAATTACTTGCGCGTCAATTATTATGACCGGACATTTGGATCCTTCTGCCGTTCACACGAGTATTTATTTGCCTGTATTTATGCCGATTTTGCTGCCTATTTTAGTGCTGTTCCTGCCGGTTCTCGACATGTGTTTGGCGATTACGCGGCGTGTTGCTAAAGGTCAGTCGCCAATGCATCCAGATCGCATGCACTTGCATCACCGCATGTTGCGCATCGGGCATTCTGTGCAAGGTGCTGTGCTGATTTTGTGGGGATGGGCGGCGCTGATTGCGTTTGGCTCTATTATGATTCTGTTCTTTAAAGCTGTGTATGTGCTTGTTGGAATGATTCTTGCTGCTGCGTTGCTTACTGTGCTCACAATGATGCCGTACTTGCGTCGCCGCCTGCCCGAGCTTCGCAATTCGTAGCGTTTTGTGGTGCGTTTCGACAAACGTCATAGCAAAAACGTATAGTAAGCCTATGGCTACAACTGATATTAACACGGAATCCGTGTATTCTCCTGTTCCACCAATTTTCGAGAAGCTCGGTCTCGCTTATGACGACGTCCTTTTGCTTCCAAACGAAACTGATGTTATTCCGTCCGAAGTGGACACTTCCACTCGTCTGACTCGCGAAATTACCATGAAAGTACCGACTATTTCGGCAGCTATGGATACTGTTACCGAGTCCGATATGGCTATTGCCATGGCGCGTAATGGTGGCATTGGCGTACTTCACCGCAATCTTTCTATTGATGATCAGGCTGCGCAAGTTGATATTGTTAAGCGCAGCGAGTCGGGTATGATTACCGATCCGCTTACTGTTCACCCAGATGCTACGCTCGCCGATTTAGATAAATTGTGCGGGCGTTTCCATATTTCAGGCTTGCCGGTAGTAGATAGCGAAAATCGTTTAGTTGGTATTATTACCAACCGTGATATGCGTTTCATTGCTTCCGAAGACTACGATCGCTTGAAAGTGAAGGACGTGATGACGCGTGAAAATCTCGTCACTGGTCCTTCTGATATTTCTAAGGATGATGCTCACCGCTTGCTTGCGGATAATAAGATTGAAAAGTTGCCTTTGGTTGATGCTGAAGGTAAGCTTACAGGCTTGATTACTGTTAAGGACTTTGTGAAGACTGAACAGTATCCGGATGCTACTAAGGATGATCAGGGTCGCTTGCGTGTGGCTGCTGGCATTGGTTTTCTTGGTGATGCTTGGCAGCGTGCGTGCGCTCTTATGGAAGCTGGAGTTGACGTGCTTGTGGTTGATACCGCAAACGGCGAGGCTCGTTTGGCTCTCGACATGATTCGCAGAATTAAGGCAGATAAAGCTTTCGATGGTGTGCAGGTTATTGGCGGAAATATTGCAACTCGCCAAGGCGCACAAGCTATGATTGACGCTGGCGTTGACGCTGTAAAGGTTGGCGTTGGCCCAGGCTCTATTTGCACAACGCGTGTTGTTGCAGGCGTTGGTGTGCCTCAGCTTACTGCAGTTTACGACGCTGCTCAGGCTTGCAAGGCTGCCGGAATTCCATGCATTGCAGACGGTGGTATTCACTATTCTGGCGATATTGCTAAGGCTTTGGTTGCAGGCGCGGACACAGTTATGCTCGGCGGTACTTTGGCTGGCTGCGAGGAAGCTCCAGGCGAAAAGGTTCTTCTTCACGGCAAGCAGTACAAGCTTTACCGCGGCATGGGCTCGCTTGGCGCAATGGCTCCTCGTGGTAAGAAGTCTTATTCGAAGGATCGCTACTTCCAGGCAGACGTTACCAGCTACGACAAGGTGGTTCCAGAAGGCGTTGAAGGCGAAGTTCCATATCGCGGTCCACTTAACGCTGTTCTTTATCAGCTTCTCGGCGGTTTGCACCAGTCTATGTTCTACGTTGGTGCGCACAATATTAAGGAAATGCAGGAGCGCGGCCGCTTTATTCGCATTACTGATGCTGGTCTTCGCGAATCGCATCCTCACGATATTGTGATGACTGCAGAAGCGCCAAACTACAGCGGTTTCCACAACTAAATCGCAAGTTGCGCAAGTTACGCGTATAAATCGCGTATAAATCGCAAGTAATTTTGCTCTAAACGGCGAAAAGTTAAGCAAGTTATCTACAACTTGCCTGCTTTTCGTCGTTTTTTGTTTGTTTAAACATTATGATTGCTGTTGTATGTATATTGTATTACAATAGCAATTTAATAAAATAAAAATCATTAGAAAGTGTGTATAAAATTGTCTGCGATATTGGTTAGCGATAGCACCAAAAGTAAATATACTGAAAATACGTCTCAAGCAACTGTGAGTTTTCGCACAGATTCTAGAGTTAAAGAGGAAGCAAAAAAATTATTTTCTTCAATGGGAATGGATTTGTCAACTGCGATTAATGTTTTCTTAAGACAGTCAATTGTTGATCAGGCTATGCCTTTTTTGATTACTCGTGAAAGCCGTGAAAGTGTTGAAGCTCGTCGTCAAGCTGAAGCTCATGAGGGAAAATCATTTAATAACACAGATGAACTTATGCAGGATTTATTAGATGCTTAAATCAGTATTTCGTACAACTCAATTCAAAAAAGAGTTCAAAGCTTTATTGAAAAAGCATGTAGATCCAATAAAATTCAAGCATGCAATCGATGCCCTAATGAAACAAGATAAGCAACTGTTGTCTACTCGATATAGAGATCATTCTCTTACTGGTAATTGGAAAGGGTATAGGGAAATTCATATTGAGGGGGATTGGCTTCTAATTTATAAGATTGAGAAAGAAGAATTGCAGCTTGTACTCACTAGAACTGGCTCTCATGATGATTTGTTTAATTAGTTTTAGGGTCTAGTAGTCTCTACGAAGATGTAGGCTTGTGGGTTCGAAAAAATATTAGGAAAGGAACGAAAATGGCTGAAGCTAAGGAAGATCTTACTTTTACGCCGGAAGAATCGCGCTTAATTTGGATTGATTGCGAGATGACTGGACTCGATATTTTCCACGACGAATTATGCGAAGTATCTGTAGTTCCAACTGATTTTAATTTGAAAGTTTTGGACGACGGCATTGATTTAGTGATTAAGCCGAGCGATGCTGCTGTGGCTCACATGAACGATTTTGTACGCAATATGCACACTTCTTCAGGACTTGTTGACGAGTGGAATAAGAACGGTTTGTCGTTAGAAGAAGCGCAAAAGCAGGTTGTTGAGTATGTAAAGCGTTTCCTGCCAGCTCGCGGAAAAGCGCATCTTGCTGGAAACTCAGTTGGTTCTGACAAAAAATTCCTCGACCGTTACATGCCAGATTTAATGGCAAATTTGCACTATCGCGTAATCGACGTAAGCACGCTGAAGGAAATTTCACGCAGACTTTACCCGGACGTTTACCGCAATAAGCCGGCAAAACACGGCGGTCACCGCGCTCTCGCGGATATTATTGAGTCTATTGACGAGCTTCGTTACTACCGTGACATGATGTTCGTCCCAGCTCCAGGACCAAGCGAAGCACAGGCAAAAGCTGGCGCGCAGCATATTGAAAGCACCAGCTTGCTTCGTGACTATGAGCGCCGCGGTGAAGCATTAGAGGACGTAAATTCCGCAGAAAAGCGCGACTATTAAACGTAGTAGCGCAAATAAAAGGTACTGCCAATGAAGCAATCCGAAGCCTTAACCATAATCAACGCTGGCGCGAGCGCGTTCATTACCGGCGCTCCGGGTGCAGGTAAAACCTACGTATTAAACGAAGCTATTCGCGCAATGCGAAAGAACGGTCTAAGCGTTGCTGTAACTGCCTCTACCGGTATTGCGGCAACGCACTTAAACGGTCAAACAATTCACTCTTGGAGTGGAGTTGGGGTTTCAAACGCGCTTACGGATACGCTTCTTAAAACTATTAGAGCTAGGCGAGGAAAGCGCATAAAAGCCACGGACGTGCTCGTGTTGGACGAAGTTTCCATGATTCACGCGTGGCTTTTTGACATGGTTGATGAAGTTTGCCGGAAGGTGCGTAAAAATCCCGCTCCTTTCGGTGGGCTTCAAGTAGTTATTTCGGGTGACTTCTTCCAATTGCCGCCTGTTAGCACTTCTATGCGAAATCGCGACGTATTTGAGCCGAGCCAGGAATTTATTGAGTCGCGCAAAAAGTATGCTGCAGCCGGCAAAAATCCGGAAGGATATATTACAGAATCTTTCGCATGGGATGCTTTGAAACCTGTTGTGTGCTACTTAACTGAGCAGCATCGTCAGGATGATGGCAAATTGCTTGAAGTTTTAACGGATATTCGTGGCGGTCTTGTAAGTGACGACGACAAGCAAGTGCTTGCTAGTCGCCTTGGTGAGTATCCGGAAGACGATGAAGTTGCAGTGCATCTTTTCCCAACGAATGCGCAAGCAGACGGATTAAATAATATGCAGCTTGCAGCAATTGATGCAGAGTCTCACGAGTTTGTGGCAACGGAAGCCGGTCCTAAAAATCTTGTTGAGCGCTTAAAGAAGAATATGCTCGCTCCGGAGCGTTTAGTTTTGAAGGCTGGAGCTGCTGTGATGGCATTGCGAAACGATCAGGAAAAGCAGTACGTAAATGGCTCTGTTGGGCGCGTGTTGCGTTTTGCGCCTGAATCTAAAGGTGGCTGGCCGATTGTTGAGTTTGAAAATGGCAATATTGTAAATCTTAAGCCTGCTGCTTGGGAGATGACCGACGGCGAAACTGTGCTTGCTAGCGTAAATCAAGTGCCGCTTCGTTGTGCGTGGGGAATTACGATTCATAAGTCGCAAGGTATGACGCTTGATGCTGCGGTAATGGATTTGCGTAGAACTTTCGCTCCCGGAATGGGTTATGTGGCGCTTTCTCGCGTGGAAAATCTGAAAGGTCTTTATTTAGAAGGTATTAACGAGCGCGCTTTTAGCGTTTCGGCGGATGCTGTACTTCTTGACGGATCTTTGCGCGATGCTTCAAAGCGTGCGAGTGAGCTGCTTGCTAGCGATGGGGCAGCTGCTTTCGTAACAAATAATATAGAAGACGATTTCGCAAATCAGCAGGAACTTGATATTTTTGCAAGTACTAGCAACGATGAGTTTGGATTCAATGACGAGTTTTAGTTGAAAATTACGTATTGTGAATTTGTTTAGTAGCGTAAACAAATGTTTATGTCCTCATGCACAAATAGATTGGAACGCATGAATTCCAATGTACTTCGTATGTCTCAGCTGTTCCTTCGTACGCTGCGCGAGGATCCTGCAGACGCGGACGTTACTTCCGCAAAACTTATGCAGCGCGCAGGCTATATTCGCAAATCTGCTCCAGGTGTGTGGACCTGGCTTCCGCTTGGACTTAAGGTTTTGAACAAGGTTCAGGCGATTATTCGCGACGAAATCAACGGTATTGGTGCGCAGGAAGTTCACTTCCCGGCACTTCTTCCACGCGAGCCTTACGAGGCTACAAACCGTTGGGAAGAATATGGCGACAATATCTTCCGTCTTAAGGATCGTCATGAGGCTGACTATCTTCTTGCTCCAACGCACGAAGAAGTTTTCACGCTCCTTGTAAAAGATATGTATTCTTCGTACAAGGATTTGCCTGTTACTTTGTACCAGATTCAAACGAAGTATCGCGACGAGTTCCGTCCGCGCGCTGGTCTTATTCGCGGCCGCGAGTTTATTATGCAGGATGCTTATTCGTTCTCGATTGACGAAGATGGTTTGAAATCTGCTTACGTTGAGGAGCGCTCTGCTTACGCTCGAATTTTCGACCGCCTGGGCATTAAATACGTGATTGTTCACGCTGTTTCCGGTCCAATGGGTGGTTCTGATTCCGAAGAATTCTTGGCTCCAATGGCAATTGGCGAAGATACTTTTGCGCTCGCTCCTTCTGGAAAAGCTTGGAATGTTGAGGCTCTTACCACTCCAGAAATGCAAGATGTTGATTATTCGGCAACTCCTGCAGCAGAAGCTCTCGAAACTCCAGACGCTAAGACGATTGAAGCTTTGGTTAAGGTTTCTAACGACTTGCATCCGCGTAAAGATGGTCGCGAATGGCAAGCAGACGACACTTTGAAGAACTTGATTATTGCTGTTAAGCACCCGGCTGATGCTGAGGGTGGAGAGCATGAGGAGCCATGGCGCGAAATCGTTGCTATTGGTATTCCAGGAGACCGCCAAGTAGATATGAAGCGTCTTGAAGCTCAGTTTGCTCCTGCAGAAATTGAAGAAGCAACTGAGGATGATTTGAAGGCTCATCCTGAGTTTGTTAAGGGCTACATTGGATTTAGCGTATTAGGTCCTCAAGCTCGCAAAGAGGGTAGGGGTATTGCAAATCCTGTCCGCTACTTGATGGATGCTCACGTTGCAAAGGGTAGCGCCTGGATTACGGGAGCTGACGAAGAAGGAAAGCACGTTTATAACGCTGTTTACGGCCGCGATTTTGAAGCTGACGGCGTTGTTGAAGCGGCCCAAGTTCGCGACGGCGATATGAGCCCAGATGGTTCTGGTCCGTTGAGCTTCGAGCGCGGTGTGGAAATTGGTCAAGTGTTCCAGCTTGGCTTAAAGTATTCTAAGGCTTTGGGCTTAAGCGTTCTTAACGAAAACGGTAAGACTGTGCCAGTTTGGATGGGCTGCTACGGTATTGGCGTTAGTCGCGTGATTGCGTGCCTTGCAGAAACGCATCACGATGACGCTGGTCTCGCATGGCCAATGGCTATTGCTCCAGCTCAAGTTCATGTTGTTGCAACAGGCAAGGATCAGGTTGCTTTTGACGCTGCTGAAAAAGTTGTTGAAGAGCTTAGTAAGCAGGGAATAGAAGTAATATTTGACGACCGTCCAAAGGTTTCTCCAGGCGTAAAGTTTAAGGATGCTGAGCTTGTTGGCGTGCCGCTGATTGCTGTAGCGGGTCGCGATACTGTGAACAATGGAACGATTGAAATCCGCGATCGTAACGGCTCAAATGTTGAAGCGGTACCAGTTGACGAGGCTGCAAGCCGCATTGTAGAGCGCGTAAACGCTTTGCTTAAGTAACGGCCTGTTTTACAATTTGCCGCCAGGAATACTACTACTATTCTTGGCGGCATTATTGTTTATCGTGGTGCGCGAGGTATTATTTACTTTCTTTAGATATCAGCATCACCTCCATATTCGTCGTCCGTGCTGTCTGAGTGAGAGTCAGTACGTTCTATTTTTTCGTTTTGTGACTGATTGCTGTCTTTCGTCTGCCCATTTTTAGCAGTTTCAGCGTTTCTTTTTGTAAATTGAGTAGTTCCGCGATTCAAATCGTGCCCAATAGTAGAAGCTTCCAAAATTACGCGATTATAATCGTTTCCATCTTTCGTCCAGCTTTCTGTACTCAAATTGCCATATACAACGATTGCATCACCTTTATGCACGCTTTTCAGCACGTTTGAAGCCAAAGTTCTATACGCTTTCACAGTCATCCAAGTAGTTGGACGCTCATGCCATTGTTGCTCGTCGTTACGGTAATATGATTGCGTGCTCGCAATTCGTAGCGAACAAGCCGGAGAATTTTCACTGCGCCCAAAGCTTACAGGCTCAGAACCTACGTATCCACTAATAGTCACGGTTGACTGTTGTTGTGCCATATTTCATAGTCCTTTCACAAATTGGACTGCAGCCATTTCAGCCCCGAAATACAGAGCCATCATTGCCTCTGAGCTTCGCAGCCACGAGGAAATGCCGCAGTAATAACAACTATGAACTTTGCGCAACAACTTTGCCAGCAAACTTTTCTATTGTGGTTAAAACCTAGGTTTTATCCACAATGTAATTAATCTCTTGACTACAACAAAATATTTAGTAAATGCTCCGCAATTATCTGCACATGCGTAATAATTCCTCGTCGCAGGGTAGTATTGAGCGAACGTATTGAAAATATTGAATGCAGTGAAGAAGATATTTATGGTGGAAAGTAATCAGCAATGTGCGAAGCATAAATCTAATATGCGCATAAGTTGGGTTAGTATCCTTGTTGTTTCGGCTGTATGCCTAGCTGCGTGCGCAATATCGCAAAATTTTGCTGATTTTACTTTAGAAAATTCTAAGTCGTATCATCAGGCGTATCATCAGGCTTATCATCAGGCGTATAATCGCGAATATCATCATAAATATCATCAGAATCCAATAATTCAAACAACTAATTCTGCTTCTTCTGCAGCTTTTATTCAGTCAAGTAATGTAGCGCGTTACGTTCTTTCTTCTATTCGAAATGCAAGATCTAGGCTTTACGATAATCGCAGCACGTATTTTAATGGCGTTCCTTTGCAAGATTACGTGAGCCGCTACGGTCTTACTAAAGAAGCGTATGTTAATAATATTCAGTACGATTCTGCAAATGAAGAGGATGCTTTCCGTCGCGCGCAAGAAACCGCTCAGCATGGGCAGTTTGGCCATTTTGGTCCAGATGGTGTGAGCGAGCCTGATTACACTGGCCGAAAGGCGTGGGGTGAAAATTTAAGTTGGGGTGTGGATCTTGCTGGTTCTATGCAATTGTGGATTCAAGATGAAGAGTCGGCTTTGCGCGCAACCGGCGGAAGTTTTAACGAAGATAATGGCCATTTGTATCAGATTTTGAATCCTAGCAATATTTCTTTCGGTTACGGAGAGGCTTCGGGCGGCCCTTATGGTGTTGTTGGAGCGTTGACACTGTCGGAATATAACGGTGATGTTGATTATCCGGATGGAAAGATTGGCCCAGAATCTCCCGAAGAGCAAAAAAAGCGTGCTGAAGAGGAGCGAAAGAAGAAGGAAGAGCAGAAGCGTAAAGACGAGGAAGCTAAGAAGAAAAAAGCTTTGGCTAAAAAGAAGCATTTGAAGCATAAGTATCATAAAAAGTTAGCGAAAGCTATGAAGAAAAATGCTTCAACGTATGAATTTATTGTGATTATTTCTGTGATTTTAAGCGTGCTTGTTTTGTGCGCAATTGCAGTGGTGGCTTGGATTTTCTTAAAACGAAGGCTGATTTCTAAAAATAGTAAATAATAAGCCTGCAAACGTTTATTAAGCGTCTGCAGGCTTCTAGTTTTTTAACTTTTTGACTTATTTGCTTTTTATTCGCAACTTACCAAATGTGCACGCGCTCAGCAGGGTCGAGCCACATTTCGTCGCCTTCTTTAACGCTGAAAGCATCGTAGAACAAGTCCACGTTTCGAGCAATTCCGTTAGTGCGGCATTCTGCTGGGGAGTGCGGGTCGATTTGAAGCAGCTGCTCAGCAATCTCGTTACGAGCTTTGGAACGCCATACCAACGCGTAGCTTAAGAAGAATCGTTGCAAAGCAGTGAAACCGTCTACTTCAGGAGCGTTACGCAAAGTTTCGCGAATCGCGTCGTCGCTTCCGTCAATCTCTCGTCCTTCGCTCTTTTGCAAAGCAAAAGCGTAAGCTTTAAGCGCAATAGTTACGCCGCTTAAATCGCCAATATTTTCGCCAATTGTTAAAGCGCCGTTTACGTGAGGCATTGCGTCTCGCTCAGCTTTGCTCTTCAAGTGAGAGTATTTAACAATAAGTTGCGTTGGTGTAAAAGCATTGTATTGCTCAATAAGCTTTTTAGTGCGCTCAGCAAAGTTGGCTTTGTCTTCTTCGGTCCACCAATTGTTAAGCATTCCGTCGCCGTCGTATTCGCAACCTTGGTCGTCAAAACCGTGACCGATTTCGTGGCCAATCACTGCACCAATAGCGCCATAATTTGCTGCGTCTGGAGCGCTCGGGTTAAAGAATGGTGGTTGCAAAATTGCAGCTGGGAACACGATTACGTTAAGCAGCGGATCGTAGTAAGCGTTCACAGTTTGCGGAGTCATCTGCCATTCTTCACGATCCACAGGCTTTCCAGCTTTCGCAGTATTCTTACCAAAGCCAAATCGATAAACTTCGCGCATATTCTCAACTAAACCAGCGTCTTCCTTAATATTCAACGCAGAATAGTCAATCCAATGATTCGTGTAACCAATATTCGGCTCAAACTTGCTAAGCTTTTCCAAAGCCTTTGCTTTAGTCTCCTCGCCAAGCCAGCTGCTGTGCGAAATCGACTCACGGTAAGCGTTAATAAGATTGTTAACTAATTCCTGCATATACTTTTTAGAAGACTCAGGGAAGTGCAAGCGCACGTATTCGCGCCCAACTTCTTCGCCGCAAGAATCGTCAACAACTCCCACTGCGCGCTTCCAACGGTCGCGCTGCTTTGTTGCACCAGAAAGCACCTTGCCGTAGAAGTCAAATCGAGCTTGTGCAAAATCTTCACTAAGTAAGCTTGCCCAGCGCAAAATCACGTGCACGCGCGCCCAAAGCTTTAAATCTTCTAAGTCGGCTTCCTGCCAAATCTTATTCAAACCTTCCATAAAGCTTGGCTCGTGAACTACAACTTTGTTAAAAGCTTCACGAAGGTTGATTGGCTGATGTGCTTCTTTGCAAGTATCGTACGCTTTTTGAGTAGCGTCTAAGAAAGCGTCGAGATTAAGCGCTTCAAGAGTTTTTGCCAAATCAGCATAATCGTAAGGATTATAAGTTTTTTGAGAATCGCGAGTTGCTACGTTATCCCAATGCTTGCTTGCAATCTGCGTTTCAACATTCAAGAAACGCTCGGCTTGCGCTTGTGTAGTAGTTGCGTCTCCGTAGCCTGCTAAGCGCAGCAAAGAAGCTACCATTTTTACGTATTCATTGCGAATTGGAGCATAATTGTCTTCGCGATAGTACGCTTCGTCTGGCAAGCCTAATCCCGACTGCTCAATATGCATAATATTCGTCTTAGGATCCTTAGGATCTCCGTAAACGCCAAAATAGAACATTGCGTCCGGTCCGCCGTAAGGGTTAAGCGTGCCGAGAGTGCGAACCAAATCTTCCTTGCTGCAAGCTTTATCTACAGCGTCTAGATCGCCCTTAATTGGCGTAATTCCAGCTTTTTCGATAGCTGCAGTATCCAAATAGTTGCGGTACAAAGTTTGTGACTTTTTAGCTGAGCAATCTTCGCTTTCTAAAATATCTCGAATTTGCGTCTCTGCATCTTCTGCAAGCTTGTGGAAAGCGCCAAACATTGGGCGGTCGTCTGGAAGAGTGTAAGTGTCAATCCAAGGGCCGTTTACGTAACGGAACAAGTCGTCTTGTGGACGAATAACCGACGAGAAAGAGGCAGGATCAAAATCTACAGCAGAAATTTCCTTCTGCGATTCCTTATTATTATTTTCATTGTTATTAGGCATGAATTTAGCTTACAAGTATTAAGCGACACTATTAGCTAGTATTTTCGCAATATTTTCGCCATATTTTGCGCTATTTTCGTGCCTGCGCGTTAGTCTTGAAGCATGATTGAACTGAAAACTCCATCTGAAATTGAAGCGATGAAACCTGCAGGTCGCTTCGTCGGTAGTATTCTTAAAGACTTAAAAGCAATGACCAAAGTTGGCACGAATCTTCTTGAAATTGATGACTTCGTTCGTCAACGCATTATGAGCCGCAAAGGTGCGTCTTCTTGCTATGTTGATTACGCTCCTGATTTTGGAACTGGTCCTTTTGCGCACTACATTTGCACTTCTGTAAATGATGCTGTTCTTCACGGAGTTCCATACGATTACAATCTTAAAGACGGCGATTTGCTAACTCTTGATTTGGCAATTAACGTCGACGGTTGGGTTGGAGATTCCGCTATTAGTTTCGTGGTTGGAAAGCATGCAGATCCTGAGGATTTGCGCTTAATTAAGTGCACTGAGGAAGCGCTGGAGGCAGGCATTAACATGGCTCAGCCTGGAAACCGTCTTGGCGATATTTCTGCAGCTGTTGGTTGTGTTGCTCACGAGTATGGTTACAGTGTAAACCTTGAGTTTGGCGGTCACGGAGTCGGTCATATTATGCACGGCGATCCGCACGTTCCTAACGATGGCACTGCTCACCATGGCTACAAGCTTCGCCCAGGTCTTGTAATTGCAATTGAGCCATGGTTCTTAAAGACTACTGACGAAATTTACCAGGATCCTAAGGATGGTTGGACTCTTCGTTCTGCTGATGGTTCTCGTGGCGCTCACAGCGAGCATACGATTGCAATTACGGAGAATGGTCCTGAGATTTTGACCGTACGCTAGACTTATAAATAGTTGATTTTGTAAGTATTTTGCGAATAGTAATTGCGTAAAACAGGTATGTAAAGAGGTACTTTAAGTAAATGGCGGAATTTGATTTTGCACAGGCGCTACGCGATGTTGAATCAAAGTATGCTTCGATTGTGAAGGCTTTAGACGTTGATTCGTTGAAAGTTACGATTGCTGATTTAGAAAAGCAGGCTGCAGAGCCTGGGCTTTGGGATGATTCTGAGCATGCTCAGCAGGTTACGAGTAAGCTTTCTGTAGCTCAGTCTCAGTTGAAGCGTTTGCAAGCTGTAGATCAGCGCATTGAGGATACTAAGACTTTAATTGAGCTTGGCCAAGAAGAAGGCGATGCTGATTCTATGAGTGAGGCTCAAGAAGAGCTTGGTTCTATTGCTCACGAGTTGGACGATATGGAAGTTCAGACTCTTCTTGACGGCGAATATGATGCTCGTTCTGCGGTTGTTACGATTCGTTCTGGTGCGGGCGGTGTGGATGCTGCTGATTTTGCTCAAATGCTTCTTCGTATGTACTTGCGTTGGGCTGAGCGAAACGGCTATAAAACTAAGATGATGGACACGTCTTATGCGGAAGAAGCTGGTATTAAATCTGCTACTTTCCAAGTGGATGCCCCGTACGCGTATGGTCGCCTTTCTGTAGAGGGCGGTACTCACAGAATGGTTCGTATTTCGCCATTTGACAATCAAGGACGTCGTCAAACCGGCTTTAGCGCAGTGGAAGTGATCCCTTTGGTTGAAGCTACGGATCATATTGATATTCCAGATTCCGACATTCGTGTGGATACTTTCCAAGCTTCAGGCCCGGGTGGTCAAGGTGTTAATACTACGTATTCTGCTGTTCGTATTACGCATTTGCCAACAGGCTTGGTTGTTTCTATGCAAGATGAGCGTAGTCAGATTCAAAACCGTGCAGCTGCAATGGCTGTTTTGCAATCGCGTTTGCTTGTGCTTAAGCACGCTGAGGAAGCTGCTAAAAAGAAGGAACTTGCTGGAGATATTAAGGCAAGCTGGGGAGACCAGATGCGCTCCTACGTTCTTCACCCGTACCAAATGGTGAAGGATTTGCGCACTGGCTACGAAACTTCACAAACTCAAGCTGTTTTTGACGGTGATATTGACGGTTTTATTGAAGCTGGCATTCGTTGGCGTCACGAGCAGCGAGTTGCGGCTCAAAAAGAAGCTGAAAAAGAAGCTGAAAAATAATCTTAAACTAAAGCTAAACCTAGAACTAAAAACCAATAATTACACATAATCTTCGGAAGGATTGAAACAATGTCGCTGATTTCATTAGATCATGTGTCAAAAATATATCCGAGAGGTACGCGCCCTGCACTAGACGATGTGTCTTTGCATGTGGATCGCGGAGATTTTGTGTTTCTTGTTGGTGCTTCAGGCTCTGGCAAAACCACATTGCTTAGTTTGCTGCTTCGCGAAGAAGAAGCAAATGGTGGGGAAATTCACGTTGCTGGTAACGATTTGCGCAGACTTTCTAACCGTCAGGTTCCGCAGTATCGCAGATCTCTTGGATTTATTTTCCAAGATTATAAGCTGCTTAATAATAAAACGGTTTATCAAAATGTTGCTTTTGCTTTGGAAGTAATCGGCACTAGTAGAGCGACTATTCGCTCGCTTGTGCCTCGCGTGCTAGAAACTGTTGGCTTAACTGGTAAGGAAAATAACTATCCGCATGAGCTTTCTGGTGGTGAGGCTCAGCGTGTGGCTATTGCGCGCGCGTATGTAAATCATCCTCAAATTATTCTTGCAGATGAGCCTACTGGTAATTTGGATCCAACTACTTCTCTTGGAATTATGGAAGTTTTGGATGCTATTAACCGAACTGGCACAACAATTGTTATGGCTACGCATAATGAGGAGATTGTGAACTCAATGCGTAAGCGCGTTGTTGAGCTTCACGAGGGTAAGATTGTTCGAGATGAGCGAGAAGGCTCTTACGATTCTGCTCTTTACTTCCCGGATTCAGATGTTGAACAAAAGTCTAAAGCTCAGCAGTCTGTTGAAAAAAATAGTGAAGAGGCTGAAATTTCAGCTTCAAGCAATCAGCCTGAAAATACGGAACGTCATAAGCGACTTTCTAAAAAAGCTCAACGTGCGGAGCAGGCTCGTGAAACTGTTGATATTGTTACGCAATCTCTTCAAAGTGACACGGCAGAAAATGATGGTATTGCACGCCTTGCTCAGTCTGTTCATTCTGGAAGGACTGGCCGTTACGGTGAAGTGTTCCAGTCTTTGGAAACAACAATGACTTGGGGACGCGGGTTGATTTCTACAAACTATGAAGACGTTGGAGAGGATGTTTCAGAAGTTGAGATTTCGGAAGATAATAAAGAATCCGCTGAATCTGCAGAAACTGTTGAATCCACTGAATCTCATGAAACTCATGAATCTACTGAAAATTCTGAAGTGAGTGAAAAATCGCAATCTGAAACTAGCGAGGAGTCGCAATCTGTAGCAGAAAATCATTCACAATCTGATTCTGAATCTGAGAGTAAGTCTCAGCTCCCTCCTATGCCTCCAGCTCCACCTAAGCCATCTGTTGCGGCTGCAAATACTAATAATGAGAACATTAGTGTTGACGATAGCAATAATGACACTAATAAAACTGAAGGAGCAGAGTAATGCGTTTAAGATTCATTTTTTCCGAAACATGCATTAGTTTACGCCGTAACGTTTCAATGATTCTTTCCGTTATGCTCGTAACTTTTATTTCCTTCCTTTTTATTGGTGCTTCTGTGTTAATGCAGGCTCAAATCACTAAAGCTAAGGGCGACTGGTACGACAAGGTTGAGGTTGTTGCATGGCTTTGCCCAGATGGAACTAGCCAATCTCCATCCTGTGCTTCTGGAAAAGCTCCAACAAACGCTGAAATAGTAAAACTTGAGCATGTTATTCACCAAGAATTAGGCGACGACGTTTCAAATATTACCTACGTAAGTCGTAACGAATTTTATAAAAATACCTTCCTAAAGCAGTATCCTAACGGAATGTATCAGGGTAGAACTCTTACCGCCGCAGATATGCAGGATTCGCTTCGCTTAAAACTTACTAATCCTATGAAATACCAGGTTGTTTCGGAAGTTCTTTCTGGACGAGATGGTGTGGAAGAGGTTGTTGATCAGCGACAAATTTTCGACCCTGTTTTCAGTGTTCTTAATAGAGCTACAGTAGTTACGATTGTTCTTGCTGCAGTTATGGTTGTTGTGGCCATTATGCTTACAGGCACTACAATTCGTATGTCTGCAGCGAGCCGCCGTCAAGAAACTGAGATTATGCGCCTAGTTGGTGCTTCTAACTGGACCATTCGCATGCCGTTTATTCTTGAAGGTGCTTTCGCTTCCTTCGCTGGATCTTTGCTTGCGGGCGCGGCATTAAGCTTGGTTGTAAAAGTGTTTGTAACTGATTGGCTTGCGCAAAATGTTCGTTGGATGCCATTTATAACGCAGTCTACTGTGTGGTTGTGTGTTCCAATGCTTGTTGCTGGAGCTGTTGTGCTTTCTGTAGTAGCTTCTGCTATTGCTTTAAGACGATACTTAAAGGCGTAAGTTAAATTATTTGCGTAAAAAATTCAAAAAAAACTAAAAAATTTAGAAAAACTCGCGTGATTCCTTACTTAACGCTATAATTCGCATTAGTAACGTGGAAAGGGAAGTAATATGAGCGTAACTCGACGTAGCGTGTACAATAGGCACAATCGTATAATAGTTAGCTTGGTTGTTTCCGTTGCTATGCTGCTTAGTGGCATTGTTGGCTCGTTATTAACTGCTGATACTGCTAGCGCTGTTAATATGAACGAATACAGGCGTAAAGTGCAGAGGAACGAGAATCTAAAGCGTCAGCTTTCTGGTGTTAATAAACAGCTGGCAAAGAAGATTCTCGAGCTTAATGATTTGAATGAGCGTCAAATTCCAGGCCAGGTTCGTGCGGCTCAGCAGGCTGAAGAGCAGGCTGCTCAAGCGCGTAGTCTTGCAGAATCTACTCAGCAAAGATTAGAGTCTGCTCAAAAAGATAAGCGCGATTTGGAAGAAAAAATTAAGAAAACTGGCGCCGATTTTGACGATGCAAAAGCTGCTGTAGCTCAACTTGCTCGTAAGAGTTTCCACGGTTCTCAAGCCTCCGATGTTATGAATATCGTTACGAAGTCAACAACTACTGAGCAGTTTGTTGGCAAACTTCAGTCTGAAGCTGCAGTTGCTCGTAGCGAGGCAAATGCTGCAAACGATGCTGCAGTTAAATTAAATACTTCTATGAATCGTCGTCAGCGTTTGGCTGCTATTGAAACGGAAATCGCAAAACTTAAGCAGCAGGCCGATACTCAGGCTCAAAGCGCGCAGATTGCTGCTAAAGCTGCTAACGATCGCAGGAAGTCGTTGCAAGATTTGCGAGATCAGGGCGAAAATATTCGTAAGCAGCTTGAAAGTCAAAAAAGTAGTTTAACTACTCAGTCTGCTCGTGAAGCTGCAGAAATTGTGGCAATGAAGTCTGCTATTGACGCTCAAGCTCGCGCTCTTGCAAACAAGTCATTTGCTCGCGCTGATCCTAACGCTGGAAACCGTCAGCAGGTTAGGGGAGCTGGAACTAATGCTTCTTTGCCTCCAATGCAGCTTTCCGATGGTGCTGCTAACGGCATGAATTACACTGTTCCTGGCAATTGCCCTGAAGGAGCTAAGTTCTGCTACGGTCATAATACTGGCAATTCTGTTGGCGGTTCTGCTTATCCTGCTCGTCAGTGCACATTGTGGGCTTATTTGCGTAGGTCTCAGCTTGGTTTGCCAGTTGGATCGTATATGGGTAATGGTGCCGAGTGGGCGAATACTGGTCGTCGATTAGGGTATTTAGTTAATCGTACTCCACACGTTGGTGCTGTTATGGTGTTTGCTCGCGGCCAGCGCGTTGGTAACTGGACTGCAGACTGGCAGTATGGTCACGTTGCTGTTGTTGAGCGTGTTAATGCGGATGGTTCAGTGCTTATTTCTGAAGGCGGCACCGGATTCTCAACATTCCCAGCGTACGAAACTATTTACAATCCAGGCGACTACGAGTACGTGCATTATTAAAGTTCATAAAACGCGTACAAGTAGTTTGTGCGTGTCTTAAAAATAAGCTTGAAGACTCAAGTGCGCTTGCCATAAGATAGAAGTCTTATGGCAAGTTTTGTTTGTGGTCTTAGTATTGGAGGGGAGTTATGGCAAATAAACCTGCTCAAGATGGTACGGTTACTGTAGCTCAAAATCGTAAGGCTCATCATGACTACGCCATTGAAGATTGCTACGAAGCTGGTCTTGCTCTTACTGGAACGGAAGTTAAGTCCTTGCGCGAAGGTCGAGCTTCTTTAGCGGAATCTTTTGTAAATATTGATCGTCGCGGTGAAATGTGGCTTGAGGGGGCTAATATTCCTGAGTATTTGAACGGTACTTGGAATAATCATGCGCCAAAGCGTAAACGCAAGCTGCTTCTTCATGCGGCTCAAATAGCTAAACTTTCTAGGCAGACTGAAGCAAAAGGATATACTGTAGTTCCGTTGCGTCTGTATTTTAAGGGAAGCTATGTGAAAGTTGAGATTGCTTTGGCGCGCGGTAAGAAGGAATTTGATAAGCGCGAAGCTTTGCGCGAGGAGCAAGATAAGCGCGAGGCTTTGCGTGCTATGCGTTACCGTAATTTGCGCGCTCGTGAGTAATTTTGGTCGCAAGTAATTTGCGCGCTCAATAATCATCTCAACGCGACACGCCACATATTATACATTATTGCGAATAATATGCGTCATATTTTTTCGGAAAGTCAACTATTTTGCTAATAAGCAGTATGTTTATTTCAGTATATACACTATTTTGCATAAACAGTTGTGAAAATAGTAGGGTTATCGTGTATAGTTATACGCATCACTGAAAATTATTAGATTTACGGAGAAGAAAAATGTTCAAATCAATTAAACCTATTGCTGCCGTTGCTTCTTTAGTTTTGATTGGCACTATTGCCGCCTGCGGTCCTGCTGATTCCAAGCAGAATGCAGATCCAGATGTTGCCAGAAGCTACGACGTAAGCAATGTTCAAAAAGATGATGCAGTAGCAGCTTTGGTACCAAAAGCAGTAGCTAAAACAGGCGAGCTTGTTGTTGGTGTAAACGTTAGCTATGCTCCTGCCGAATTCTTCGCTTCTGACGGCAAAACACCAGTCGGTTACGAAATTGATTTTTCTAAGGCTTTGGCAAAGGTTATGGGCTTGAATGCTAAGATTGTTCACGCTCAATTTGACTCCATTATTCCTGCAATCGGCAGCAAGTATAACGTTGGTATTTCCGGTTTTACTGTTAATGCTGAACGTATGAAGTCCGTTGACTTTGTTACTTACGCAAACGCTGGCTTGTCTTTCGAAGTACGTAAGGGAAATCCTACTAAGGTAGACACAAAGAATCTTTGCGGCAAAAAAGTAACTTTGGAAACCGGCACAGTTGGCGAGCCTATTATGGAAGAAGCTAAAAAGAAGTGCGCTGCGAATAACGATAAGCCTCTTGAAATCATGAGCTTCAAAGAGCAGACTGACGCAACTACCGCTCTTCTTTCTGGTCGTGCAGACGTTATGTATGCAGATACTCCAGTAGCTGGTTACGCTGCTATTAAGAACGCTGGAAAGCTTGAAATTCTTGAAAACAGCAAGGATGCAGAGCCAATGGGCGCTGCTGTTAAGAAGGGCGATGCTGCAATGCTTAAGGCTGTTAAGGCTGGCATTGATAAGCTTATGAAGTCCGGAATTTACAAGGATATTTTGAAGAAGTGGGGCGTTGAAAACGTTGCTATTAAGGAAGCTGTAGTTAATCCTAAGCTTTAATAAGCTTTAATAAGCTTTAAACTAAGCTTTAGTAGCATCTTAATCTCACTTATTTCTATGCAAATTTACCGTTTATAACATTAAATGGTAAATTTGCATTACTTTATATAATTTATAAATATTCATATAAACGAAAACTATGGAGAATATGTTGAACTCTTTAACCGCGAACTCTTCTGACGCTAATTTTTCTGACTCAAGCTCTAGCACAGTTCAAGCTGAACGTATTTTGCCTGTTAAAAAGCCTGGGCCTATTATTGCCGGCATAATCGTAGCAGTAATTGCATGCTCGCTACTATACGGAATTGTTACAAATCCTCGCTTCGAGTGGGATGTTGTAGGCATATATTTGATTAGCAATAACGTTTTTTATGGCATTGGTTGGACTCTTCTTTTAACTTTGCTTGCTATGGTTATTGCGATTGTATTGGCTGTTGGTTTGGCTATGATGCGTAAGAGTGTTAACCCGGTTTTGCGTGGGTGTGCTTGGTTCTTTATTTGGTTTTTTAGGGGTACGCCTGTTTATACGCAGCTTGTTTTTTGGGGTATGTTTGCGGTTCTTGTTCCTAAGTTGAGTTTGGGTATTCCGTTTACTTCTGTGGAGTTTTTCTCTATTGATTCTAATGTTGTTATGACTTCTCTTACGGCTGCGGTTGTTGGTTTGTCTTTGAATGAGGCTGCGTATTTGTCTGAGATTGTTCGTGCTGGTTTGGAGGCTGTTGATGCTGGTCAGGTTGAGGCTTCTAAGGCTTTGGGTATGTCTCGTTCTTTGATGATGCGTCGTGTGATTCTTCCTCAGGCTATGCGTATTATTGTTCCGCCTTTGGGTAATGAGACTATTGGTATGCTTAAGACTACTTCTTTGGTTTTGGCTGTGCCTTTTACTCTTGAGCTTCAGTTTGCTACGAATGCTATTGCGAATCGTATTTATAAGCCGATTCCGCTTCTTCTTGTTGCTAGTATTTGGTATTTGGTTATTACTTCTGTGTTGATGGTGTTGCAGTCTATGTTAGAAAAGCATTTCGGCAAAGGCTTCGAAGCGCGAGATATTGTAAAACATGCGCAATTAGACACAGATGCGGATCAGCGCGGCGACAAATCTTTGCACGCTAAGCAGAAAAATGTTAAAGGGCGTAACGACGCGGCTATGTTGGGCTTTAACGCCTAGTGGTAGCATTGCTTCATATACGAAATTTTGGTGAATAACATGAGTAATACTTTAGAAAATTACAATGAGGGAGCGAATATGACTATTAAAAATAACGAAAGCAATCTTCCCGCAGTAATCTTAAGCAACGTACAGAAATCATTCGGTAGTCTTAGCGTATTAAAAAATATTAATATAACCGTTAATCCTGGCACGGTAACTGTTATTTTAGGACCTTCCGGATCTGGTAAATCAACCTTATTGCGCTTAATCAATCAGCTTGAAACTCTTAGTGCTGGAAGTATTAGCATTTATGGCGAGCGCATTGGTGTAAAAAAAGTAACGCATAAAGGCGAGGAATGTCTTCAAGCTCTTAGCGATAAAGAGATTTCTAAGCAGCGTTCGAAGCTTGGAATGGTTTTCCAGCGTTTTAACTTATTCCCTCATATGACGGCATTGGAAAATGTTATGGAAGCTCCTGTTCACGTGTTGGGAATGAGTAAGCAGGAAGCTCACGATTTAGCAATTGAAGAGCTTAAACGAGTCGGCATGGCTGAGCGAATGAATCATTATCCTGCTGAGCTTTCTGGCGGCCAGCAGCAGCGTGTTGCAATTGCGCGCGCTCTTGCTATGAAGCCGGAAATTATGTTATTTGATGAGCCGACTTCTGCTCTTGACCCTGAGCTTGTTGGTGAAGTTTTGAATGTTATGCGAAATCTTGCAAAAGATGGTATGACAATGATTGTTGTAACGCACGAAATTGGTTTTGCGCGTGAAGTTGCAGATCAAGTAGTATTTATGGATGATGGAATGGTTGTAGAGTGCGGAACTGCTGATATTATTGACAATCCGCAAACTAATCGTTTCAAAGATTTCTTGCATCACGTGCTTTAAAACTTTTACGAAGCTTTTACGAAGCTTCTAAAAGCCGCAGTAAAGTTGCAGTAAAGTTGCAGTAAAGCCGCAGTAAAGACGCAGTAAATCTTTTATAAAATTCAAAAGAATAGCACCGTATTGCTTTATGATTAGTGGTACAGTTGTGCATGTTCAAGTAGATATAGTTGTTAAGGGATTCTATGATTCAAGCGAATTGCGATGTTAAAAAACTTGATGTGCATCGTAAGAATAAGTGGACATTCTTAGGATCTTCTAGGTGGATGCGCTCTATTGCGGCTTTTGTTTCTGCGACTTTAATAGGATTTTCTGGAGCTTGTGGAACAACCGATGCTGTTGGCCGTGACCCTCTTCTTGACCGCTGTTACAACATTAATAGCATTAAAAAAGATGAAAAAATCGCCTCTCTTCTTCCTAAAAAACTGTTGGAAAAAGGCGAGCTTGTTATGGGAACAAACATTGGTTATGCTCCTGCAGGATTTTATGCCAGAGATGGCCGAACTGTAATCGGTTACGAAATTGATCTTAATAAAGCTTTAGCAAAATTAATGGGCTTAAAACTTACTATTGTGAATGCTCCTTTTGATGCTATCTTGCCTTCTGTTGGCAGCAAATTCGATATAGGTGTTTCTGGTTTTACAGTAAGTAAGGAAAGAGAAAAAGCCGTCGATTTTGTAACGTACGCAAATGCTGGATTGCTGTTTGTTGTTCGTAAAGGAAACCCAACAAAGGTAAGTCTTAATAATTTGTGTGGCAGAAAAGTTTCTGTACAAGTAGGCACTACCAGCGAATCGCAAATGTATAGTGCTAGAGACTTTTGTAAAGCGAGTAAAAATAGTCCTTTAGATGTTCTTGCTTTTAAAGAGCAAACAGATGCAACTACTGCTGTTGTGGCTGGTAGAGCGGATATTATGTACGCCGACACTCCTGTTTCTAGTTTTGCTATTGAGCAAACCGATAATCAGCTTGAGGCTTTGGGAACAAGCAAAGACAAGGCGCTTATGGGCATTATTATGCAAAAAGGGGATAAGCAGCTTGCTCAGGCTGTTAAAGCTGGTATTGAAAAACTTATACAAACTGGAGATTATGAGAAAATCATGAAATCTTGGGGTGTGGAAGATATTATGGTTAAGCATCCTGAATTAAATCCGAATGTGTGATTTTCTGGTGTCTTCTGATTTTGATTGAGTTTAGAGTAGTATTGTGAATATGTTTTCTAAAAAGAACAACGACGAGCGTATTCTTCCAGTTAAAAAGCCGGGTCCTATTATTGCTGGGGTAATTGTTGCTATAGTGGCCTGCTCTTTACTGTATTCTATAGCAACTAATCGTCGATTTGAGTGGAATATAGTAGCGAAATATATTATTGACGAAAATGTTCTTACCGGTATTGGCTGGACTTTGTGGCTGACTTTGCTTGCTATGGTTATTGCGATTGTGTTGGCTGTTGGTTTGGCTATGATGCGTAAGAGTGTTAACCCGGTTTTGCGTGGTGTTAGTTGGTTCTTTATTTGGTTTTTTAGGGGTACTCCTGTTTATACGCAGCTTGTTTTTTGGGGTATGTTTGCGGTTCTTGTTCCTAAGTTGAGTTTGGGTATTCCGTTTACTTCTGTGGAGTTTTTCTCTATTGATTCTAATGTTGTTATGACTTCTCTTACGGCTGCGGTTGTTGGTTTGTCTTTGAATGAGGCTGCGTATTTGTCTGAGATTGTTCGTGCTGGTTTGGAGGCTGTTGATGCTGGTCAGGTTGAGGCTTCTAAGGCTTTGGGTATGTCTCGTTCTTTGATGATGCGTCGTGTGATTCTTCCTCAGGCTATGCGTATTATTGTTCCGCCTTTGGGTAATGAGACTATTGGTATGCTTAAGACTACTTCTTTGGTTTTGGCTGTGCCTTTTACTCTTGAGCTTCAGTTTGCTACGAATGCTATTGCGAATCGTATTTATAAGCCGATTCCGCTTCTTCTTGTTGCTAGTATTTGGTATTTGGTTATTACTTCTGTGTTGATGGTGTTGCAGTCTATGTTAGAAAAGCATTTCGGCAAAGGCTTCGAAGCGCGAGATTTGACGCGAAGAAAGTACTGCACAAGCCTTGAGGTTGACGTATAATAGAAGATTATGTGTGGAATTGTGGGATATGCGGGTTTTGGCAAGATTTGCGCAAAACCTTTGGAAGTTTGTTTAGGTGGATTAGAGCGTTTAGAGTATCGCGGATATGACTCTTCAGGAGTGGCACTGGTAGCACCCGGAATGAGCAAGGTTGCCGTGCGCAAAAAAGCAGGACGCCTAGCTGTGTTACGAGATGATATTAGTGTGAATCCTATGCCGGAAGCGAGTGCTGCAATAGGTCATACTCGCTGGGCCACGAACGGTGCTCCTTGCGATGCAAACGCGCATCCTCACACAAGTGTTGACGGAAAAATCGCCCTTATTCATAACGGAATTATTGAAAACGCTGTTGTTCTAAAAGAACAGCTTCACGAAGAAGGATACGAATTTTCTTCCCAAACAGACACGGAAGTTGCGGCAAAACTGCTTGGTAAAATCGCAAACGAAATTGTGGAAGAAACCGGTAAAGCAGACTTATTTACAGCTCTTCGCCGCACTGCAAAAATGCTTAAGGGTGCTTTTACTCTTCTAGCAGTGGACGTTCGTCAGCCTGATATTGTTGCAGCTGTTCGCCACGATTCTCCGCTTGTTGTGGGTCTTGGTGACGGCGAGTATTTCTTAGGTTCGGATGTTGCGGCTTTTGTGGCTTATACGGATCGCGTTTTAGAAGTTGGCCAAGATCAAGCTGTTTGCATTGGAAATATTGGCGAAAGCGGCAAAGCTGGTTTGCTTCTTACTGATTTTGACGGCAAAGTTGTTGAAAATCCTACGTGTTTTACGGTTGACTGGGATGCGTCTGCTGTAGAAAAAGGCGGCTGGGATTCCTTTATGGATAAGGAAATTCATGAAGATCCACATGCTGTTGCAGACACTTTGCGCGGGCGTTTTGACGCTCAGGGAAATATTGTTCTTGACGAAGTGCATATTGGCCAAGACGTGTTGCGCGCGATTGACAAAATTATTGTTGTTGCTTGCGGAACGGCAAGTTACGCAGGTTTGGTTGCAAAATATGCGATTGAGCACTGGGTGCGCGTGCCGGTTGAGGTGGAGCTTGCGCACGAGTTTCGCTACCGCGACCCTATTTTGACGCATCGAACATTGGTGGTTGCAATATCGCAGTCTGGCGAAACAATGGACACTCTTATGGCTTTGCGTCACGCGCGCGAGCAGGGAAGTCGTGTGCTTGCAATATGCAATACTCAAGGTTCTAGCATTCCGCGCGAATCTGACGCAGTTCTCTACACTCACGCTGGTCCAGAAATCGCTGTTGCTTCTACTAAAGCTTTTGTGGCGCAAATCGTTGCAGCATACATGCTCGGTCTTTATTTGGCACAAGTAAAAGGCACAATGTATCGCGACGAAATCCAGCAAATTGTGGCGCAACTTAAAGAGATGCCGAATAAAATTCAGCATGTTCTCGACACTCAGTCTGATTCCATTATGAAAGCTGCAGAGCATACGCTTGAAGCTAAGTCTTTCTTATTCTTAGGTAGGCATGTTGGTTACCCGGTTGCAATGGAGGGTGCTCTTAAGCTTAAGGAAATCGCATATACTTTCACCGAAGGTTTTGCAGCCGGCGAGCTTAAACATGGTCCAATTGCTCTGGTTGACGAGGGAGAGCCTGTTGTTGTAATCGTTCCTTCTTCTCGCGGACGCGACGTTTTACACTCAAAAGTAATCTCCGGTATTGAGGAAGTTAAAGCGCGCGGAGCGTTTACTATTGCGGTTGCTGAAGAAGGGGATCCGGATGCTGCAAGATACGCGGATATTGTTTTCTGGCGTCCTGAATGCCCAACTCTTTTAAGCCCGCTTGTTGACGTTGTTGCGTTGCAGTTATTCGCAATGGATATGGCGAAATTGAAGGGCTACGATGTGGATAAGCCAAGAAATCTTGCCAAATCCGTAACTGTAGAATAAAACTTATGGTAGCAAAATAGTAGTAGGCGGCAGCTAATGCTTACATTCGCAAAAATATTGCAATCGCGCAATAGTTTGAAACAATTAGTGCTTTCAATATTGTGTGTTTTGTTTTTATTGCTATCTTCTGGATGCACAAATGCGGATGCTAGAACACGAATCACTGTGTGGTCGTGGGAACCAAGCATGAAGCGTATTGCAAAAGAGTTTGAGCGTCTTAATCCGGATCTTCGTGTTGTTGTAAAAGACACTAGCGGCTACAGCAATCTAAACAGCGCTATTCAAGACGGTTACGGAATACCAGACGTTGCTCAGCTGGAATATTTCGCACTACCGCAATACGCTGTAAGCGAGCAGCTGCTGGATATTACTGATCGAGTGCAGGGGACTAGAACTTTCTACACTCCAGGTACTTGGTCTTCTGTGCAACTAGGTGGGCGAATCTATGGCTTGCCAATGGATTCAGGCCCTATGGCTTGGTTTTATAACGATGACGTATTTAAGCAAGCTGGTGTTGACGCAACTAAAATACACACTTGGGAAGATTACCGTCACGCTGCTAGAAAACTGAAGGATATTGGCGTTTATATTGCTGCAGATTCGGGAGATGCCAGCTTTTATAACGCTATGATTTGGCTTGCAGGTGGGCGTCCTTTTATTACTTCGCACGATGGAAAAACAGTTACTGTGCGTTTGGGCTACGACAAGGGCACGCAAAAGTTTACTAAGTTTTGGCAGTCTATGATTGACGAAGGCTTAATTGACACTAGAACTACAACATGGACGCAACGCTGGAAAAATGGTATTGGAGCTGGCAAAATTGCTTCTGTTTTTGCTGGAGCTTGGATGCCTTCTTTGCTTCTTGAGAATGTGCCAGGTACAGCAGGATTGTGGAAGGTTGCGCATGTGCCAACTCTTCACGGCGAAAAACGTAACGCAGAAATGGGCGGATCTGCGCTATCTGTGCTGAAATTAAGTAGAAAACCGGAAGCTGCTATGCGTTTTGTGAATTTTGTTTGTCACGAAATGCAAGGTATTAGAATGCGCGTCAACGGTGGGGCATTCCCTGCGGATGTTGTAACTCTTGCTGACCCGAATTTTCTAAATCGAACAACAATACGCGATTCGCGCGGAATTGACATACCTTATTTTGGTGGTCAAAAATTTAACCGCGTATTTGCTTATGCTGCAAATCAAGTAGATACCAGATACCAGTATTTGCCGTTTGAAGTGTATTCCAGAAGTGATTTTCGGGCAACTGTTGGGCAGGCGTATGATTGGAGTAGGAAGTCGCGCGCTCGCTTGAATGTGCAGTCTATGATTGACGCTGGAATTACTCAAGATGACGGCAGTCAGCTGTGGCTTCCAGATGATCCGGGTCCTCGTATTTCTATAAAAGACGGTTTAGATTTGTGGCAAAAAGACTTAAAAGAATACGGGTACAACCAAGGTTTTGTTGTTAGATAGCTAAAACTAGCGCAAGTTTTTTCTATAAATTTCTGCCATGCCTCTAAAAATCAAATTAGGATCGTAATAGTCGATTGATTGAACATCCTGCTCAAACAAACTACCCAATCCGCCTGTGGCAATCACCTTAAATGGCTCATTTATTTCACTCTTAAACTGTTCAATAGTGCGCTCAATGCCACCTAAGAAACTGTAGTATAAGCCGGCTTGCATGGCAGTAAGCGTAGATTTTGCAAGAACAGACTTTGGTCTAGAAATTTCAACTTCCGGAAGCTGAGCTGTATTATCCCACAAAGCTGCTGCTGCAGTTCTAATACCAGTACAAATAAGACCGCACGTAATAGCGCCACTTTTATCAACGTAGTTGTATGTTGTAGCAGTTCCGAAGTCAATAACAAGAACAGGCCCACCGTACTCGTTGAACGCACCAACGCAATCAGCCAAGCAATCTGCACCAAGCGATTTAGGCTCGTCAATGCGAATATTCATGCCAGTTTTAACACCAGGGCCAACAATCATTGGGTCAATATTAAAGAATTTTATTATGCTAGAACGAAATGAGTGCATAACTTTTGGAACAACAGAAGCAATTATTATATCGTCAACATCGCTTGCTTTGAAGCCGCTTAAATGCAGGAATTGCATAAGTATAATGCCGTATTCGTCACAAGTACGGTTGGATTTTGTAGTCATGCGATACGTGTCGACGATTTTGTTATTTTTTAAAAAGCCAAGCACTATGTTCGTGTTGCCAATGTCTACTGCTACTAACATTTATACGCGCTTCCTTATGTTGATATTTATGGTTGATACTACTTATTGATATTACTTGTTGATATTAACGAAAGTTTGTGAATTGTAGATTTAAGATTTAACGTGCGCGAGATGGGACTTGAACCCACACGTCGTAAGACACAGGAACCTAAATCCTGCGCGTCTACCATTCCGCCACTCGCGCATAACTCATACAAATAATCGAGCGTGGAAAACACAAGTCGTAACACGAATCGTAAGTATTAACACGCTCGAATGAGTCGAGAGCCGCTTGACAGAATCGAACTGTCGACCTTCTCATTACGAGGGAGACGCTCTACCGACTGAGCTAAAGCGGCATGTTGCCCGAGACGCATTCGCGACTCGCGCACAAGAAAAGTATTTTATCGTATTTTTTTAGATTTGTCTAATTTGGCGCGCCGTGCAACAGCTAACCCTCCAAATGTGAGGTAGTTTTACCGCGTTTGGAGTGATGAGCCGCGGGTAACCCTCCAAATGTGGGGTAGGTTTCTCGCGTTTGGAGCGCCTAGCCCTTCGAAACGCTCCAAATGCGGGGTAGGCTTCTCGCGTTTGGAGTTCTTAACCCTCCGCAACCCTCCAAATGCGGGGTAGGTTGCGCGCGTTTGGAGCGCCTAGCCCTTTGAAACGCTCCAAATGTGGGGTAGTTTTCCCGCGTTTGGAGTGCTGAGCCGCGGGTAACGCTCCAAATGTGGGGTAGGTTGTGAGCATTATCAGTGTTATTGTGTTCATTTTTGTGTTAAGCTTCGCGTGTTTCTGTCTGCTTTTGTGAGTATCTTGTGAAGTGGATGATAGTGACAATTGCTGTCGCATCAGTTAAAGAAATGAAAGGACCTCACAATGGCCATCAATCCGCCAGTTGACGCCGTAAAAACCCCAGAGTGGGCTGCATTGCAGAAGCATTACGACGAGTTGCAATCAGAAGGCGTTTGCCTGAAGAAGTGGTTTGCAGAGGATGCAAATCGCGTGGATAAGTTGAGCTTCGAAGCTGGAGATCTCCACTTCGATCTTTCTAAGAATTTAATCAAGCCTGAAACTCTTAAGCTTTTCGCAGACCTTGCAAAGGCTGTAAAGCTTGACGAGCGCACTAAGGCAATGTACACCGGCGTGCACATTAACAATACTGAAGATCGTGCAGTTTTGCACACTGCTTTGCGTCGTCCTGCAGAAGATGCTGGCAAGTTCATTGTTGACGGTCAAGATACCGTTGCAGATGTTCGTGAAGTTTTGGGTCGCATTTACGATTTCGCTAACGAAGTTCGCTCCGGCGCTTGGAAGGGCGTTACCGGCAAGAACATCAAGACTGTTGTAAACATTGGTATCGGCGGTTCCGACTTGGGTCCGGTCATGGTTTACGAAGCTTTGAAGCCATACGCTGACGCTGGTATTAGCGCTCGCTACGTTTCTAATATTGATCCAAACGATATGGCCGAAAAGACCAAGGATTTGGATCCAGAAACCACTTTGTTCATCATTGTTTCCAAGACTTTCACCACTTTGGAGACTTTGACTAACGCTCGTACCGCTCGCACCTGGTTGCTTAACAAGCTTCAGGAATCCGGCGCTATTGACGGAAGCGACGCAAAGAAGGCTGAAGCTGTTGCTAAGCACTTCGTGGCTGTTTCCACCAACCTCGAAAAGGTTGAAGAGTTCGGCATCAACCCAACCAACGCATTTGGCTTCTGGAACTGGGTTGGCGGCCGTTACTCTGTGGATTCCGCTGTTGGCACTTCTTTGGCTGTTGTTCTCGGTCCAGAGCGCTTCGAAGAGTTCTTGAAGGGCTTCCACGCAATCGATACCTACTTCGCTGAGACTCCATTCGAGAAGAACGTTGTTGTGCTTCTCGGTATGCTCAACGTTTGGTACCGCAACTTCTACAAGGTTGCTTCTCACGCTGTGCTTCCATACGATCAGTACTTGCACCGCTTCCCAGCTTATTTGCAGCAGCTCACCATGGAATCCAACGGTAAGTCTGTGCGCTGGGATGGCACTCCTGTAACAAGCGAAACCGGCGAAATCTTCTGGGGTGAGCCAGGCACTAACGGCCAGCACGCTTTCTACCAGTTGATTCACCAGGGCACTCAGCTTATTCCAGCTGATTTCATTGCTTTCGTGAACACGCCAAATCCTACTAAGGATGGCGATCAGGATGTGCACGAGCTCTTCTTGGGCAACTATCTTGCACAGACTAAGGCTCTTGCTTTCGGCAAGACTGCTGACGAAGTTCGCGCTGAAGGCACTCCAGAGGAGATTGTTCCAGCTCGCGTATTTAGCGGCAACCGTCCAACCACTTCCATCTTCGGCGATGCTTTGACTCCATTTAGCTTGGGCGAGTTGATTGCTCTCTACGAGCACATCACCTTCGTTGAAGGCACTGTTTGGGGCTTGGATTCCTACGATCAGTGGGGTGTGGAGCTTGGCAAGCAGCTTGCAAAGCAGATTACTCCTGCAATTTCTCAGGATGATGACGCTTTGGCAGCTCAGGATGCTTCTACGCAGAGCTTGATTCGCTTCTACCGCGCGCATCGCAAGTAGTTTGCAAGCATATTAAATAAGGCTTGCCTATTTGCCTATAATTTTAAAACCTCTTGGTGAGTGTTAGTCATTCATCAAGAGGTTTTTGTTTAGATAAATAAATACATATTCAACTACAGCTTCAACTACAGATTCAAGAAAAGCTGGTGAATTCGCGTATCGCTGTCAAGCTCCGGGTGGAAGGACGTTCCAATTTGATTCCCTTGGCGCGCTGCTACCACGTGGCCGTCTACAGTTGCAAGAGTTTCGGCGTTAGATCCAACTTCCGCAATATAAGGCGCGCGAATAAACGTCATCGGCACATTGCCTAGCTCACCAAACTCAGCCTCACAATGGAAGCTTCCAAGCTGGCGCCCATAAGCGTTTCGCTTAACTGTTACGTCTAGCGTGCCAAAACCGTTTACTTCGTTACCTTCAACGTTTTTTGCAAGCAAAATCAAGCCTGCGCAAGTGCCAAGAACAGGCATGCCACCAGCAATCCTCTCGCGCAAAGGCTCAAGCATATTTTGCTCGCGAAGAAGCTTAGCTTGCACAGTGCTTTCGCCTCCCGGCAACACTAATCTGTCGAAAGACTGCTCCAAGTCGCGCGCCTGCCTAAGCTCTATTACGCGCGCGCCTAATTTTTCAAGCATTAAGCGATGCTCAAGAAAAGCTCCCTGAACTGCTAAAACTGCTACAGTATGAGCGGAGTTATCAGTATTGATAGGTGAGTTTGACAAAATTACTCGCCTCGCTCAGCCATCAAGAGCTTAATTTCCTGCTCGTTAATGCCAACCATAGCTTCGCCCAAGTTTTCGGAGAGCTTAGCAATCATCTTAGCGTCTTTGTAATTAGTCACAGCCTTAACAATTGCTGCAGCGCGCTTTGCTGGGTCGCCCGACTTAAAGATGCCGGAGCCAACGAACACGCCTTCAGCGCCAAGCTGCATCATCAAAGCAGCGTCTGCAGGGGTAGCAACACCGCCTGCAGCAAAGTTAACAACAGGAAGCTTTCCGTTCTGTGCAACATACTTTACGAGTTCAAATGGCACGCGCAAATTCTTAGCTTCCTCAAAAAGCTCATCCTCGCGCATGCTTGTAAGCTTACGAATAGCAGAATTCATCATGCGCATGTGACGCACAGCCTGAATCACGTCGCCAGTTCCTGGCTCACCCTTAGTGCGAATCATGGAAGCGCCTTCGTTGATTCGGCGCAAAGCTTCACCCAAATCTTTTGCGCCGCAAACAAAAGGCACGGCAAAATCGCGCTTATTAATGTGGTACACGTCGTCAGCTGGGGAAAGCACTTCGCTTTCGTCAATGTAGTCAATTTCAATAGCTTCAAGCACTTGTGCTTCAACAAAGTGGCCAATACGGCATTTTGCCATAACAGGAATAGACACAGCTTCCTGAATGCCGTGAATCATAGCCGGGTCGCTCATTCGAGAAACGCCGCCGGCTGCGCGAATATCAGCAGGAATGCGCTCCAAAGCCATAACTGCGCACGCGCCAGAATCCTGAGCAATCTTTGCCTGCTCTGGGGTGGTGACGTCCATAATCACGCCGCCTTTAAGCATTTGAGCCAGCTGGCGGTTCAATGCTGTACGGTCTTCACCACTTTGGTTTTGCGGATCTGAGGATTCGTTCACAGTTACCGTAGTATTCAAGTTCTCAGTCATCATTCCTCGCTTTGTATTAAATGTGTTTGCGCACGTTTGCAAGTTTACGTTCTGTTGGAATTTAACCACATTCGTAGGATATATGCCTATAAATAGTACAACCTTGTGCGTTCTTAAAATCGTATTTATACAAATTTTTCGTGAGTTTTTTTGGATGATTGCACGGTGAGCCTGCTTTTAGCTTGCGCTACGATTGATACTGCCGGCGACTTGGGGTTGATTTATTTAATTTGCAATCAAGCGTCGAGCGTAAAACAATTAAAAATAAATAACAACTAAATATAAATAACAACTAAATAACTTAGTACCATTTAGAAAGGTTTATGGTATGGGTAACGCAAAACCTGAGGAAGGCGTGCACGAAGAAAACGGCGCGACCGAAACATTCTCTGGTGAATCTTACGCAAGTAATTCTTACGATAATGCTTCTGCAGATAGCGCGTCTAAATCAAGTACAGACGACTCGCTTAATGCAGCTGCAAAATCAAACACTTCATCAAAAAATCGCAAGCTAAGCAAGCCTTGGCTATTTACAATAGTAATTGTTGCGGTTGTTGTAATAAGCGCGATTTTTGCAACGGTAACTGACCCAAGCTTATTCAAGTCGCAAAACGCTGCGTCTACAATGTCGCACAAAACCATCACAATCGGCTTAAAACTAGCTCCTACTAATCTCGATATTAGAAACCAGTCCGGTTCTTCGCTAGATCAGCTTCTTATTGGTAACGTTTACGAGGGTTTGGTTGCGAGAAATGAAAAGAACCAGGTTTCGCCTTCTTTGGCAAAAAGCTGGGAAGTAAGCAAAGACGGCTTACGCTACACTTTCCATTTGCGCAAGGATTCCGTATTTTCTAACGGCCACAAGCTTACGGCAAAAGATGCTGCATGGTCGTTTAATGAGCTTGTTTCTAAGCAGTATCGCGGCTCGAATATGGTTGGAAAAGTTGAGTCTGCAAAAGCGAAGGACGATTACACGTTTGAGATTACGCTTAAAGAGCCAAATGCGAAGCTTTTGTGGGCCTTGTGCTCTCGCGCGGGCTTAGTGTTTGATAAAACAGCTAAATACGATGCTAAAACGCAGGCGGTTGGCTCCGGACCGTACTTAATTGAAAAGTTCGTGCCTTCAGATCGCGTTGTGTTAAAGGCAAATCCGCGATATAAGGGCATTCATCATGCTAAAACCGAAAAAGTTGTTGTTCGCTACTTTGTTGATGACAACGCTGCTGTAGATGCGCTTTCTTCTGGCGCTGTTAAAGCTCTTGCTCCTATTTCCGGTCAGCTTGCTAAGCCGTTTAAGGATGATTCTAAGCGTTATGTTGTTCGAGCTGGAAACGGCACAGACAAGTTCGTGCTTGCTATGAACATGAATGGCGAGCGTACGAAGGATGCTCGTGTGCGAAAGGCTATTCGTTACGCTATTGATCATAAGCAGATTATTGCGTCTCGAGGCGGTACAGATTTGGCGCTTGGTGGCCCAATCCCATCTCTTGACCCAGGTTATGAGGATCTAACTAAGCTTTATCCTCATAATATTGATCGCGCGAAGTCTCTTATGAAAGATGCAGGTTTCGATAAGTCGCATCCTCTTAAACTTTCGCTTACTTACCCGAATATTTACGGCACTCAACTTGGTGACCAATTGCGATCGCAGCTTGAAGCTGTTGGTATTGATTTGCGCGTGAATGTTGTTGAGTTTACTACTTGGCTTCAGGACGTGTACAAGAATAAGCAGTACGATTTGTCGATGGTTGACCACAACGAAAGCCACGATTTTGGCCAGTGGGCGGATCCTACCTACTACTACGGTTACGATAGTAAGCAGGTTCAAGACTTGTATGCGAAGGCAATGCTTTGTGCGAATGAGCATGATTCTGCTAAATTGCTTGCTAAAGCTGCGCGAATTATTAGCAAGGATGCGCCTGCAGATTGGCTGTTTAACTACCGCGTTGTAACTGCGAAGGTGAAGAATCTTGAAGGAATGACTTTTGACATGAATCAAGAAATTTTGCCACTTTACAATTTGCGTTTAACTAAGTAACTAAAAATCTACGCAAAAGTTAAACAAGTAATTAAGTAATTAAAAATTGGTGAAAAAGGGGAGTTATTAATGTTTCGCATGATATGCCAACGTTTGCTGCTTTTTATTGCGGCTCTGTTTTGCATTTCTGCGGCTGTTTTTCTTGCGCTTCGTGTGCTTCCGGGCGACGTTGCGCAAGTTATGGCAGGTCTTAACTCCCCTCACGGCAAAGTTGAGCAGCTGCGGGCTGAGCTTGGCTTAAATAAGCCGCTTTTTACTCAATATGCCGATTGGCTTCTGGGTGTTATGCGTGGAGATTTCGGCGTCTCTGTTCTAACGGGCAGGCCAGTGGTTTCAATGATTTTAGGCCGCGCTACTATAACTTTTCCGCTGATTTTTTTGGGACTTGCTATTGCGCTCGCAATTGGTATTCCGCTTGGCTGTTTTAAGGTAACTCATGAAGGGAAGCTATCTCAAGTGGTTTCTCGATTTACTGCTATTTCTGCAGGATCTGTGCCAGCTCTTTGGGGTGGAATGCTTCTTATTTTGCTATTTGGCAAAGGTGTTGGCGTAGTGGGTCTTCTTCCTACTCAAGGTTTTCCAACTGACGGCTGGAGTGATTTTTCCGAAGCGTTTTTGTCTCTGCTTTTGCCGGCGATTACGGTTGGAATTATTGTTGGCTCTAGTTTTATGCGCTACACTGCAGCAATTCTTGAAAATATTGCTAATAGTGAAATTGCTGCTGAAGCAATGGCTTGCGGAATGACTCGTAAGCAGGTTGTTTGGCGAGTTGGTTTGCGTCTGGCTCTTGCTCAGTTAGTTTCTGTTATTGGCTTGACTTTCGCTCACATGGTTATGGGTGTGATGGTTATTGAAAACCTGTTTTCTTTACCTGGAATGGGTATGGGTTTGGTTCGAGATGTTGGTTTGCGCGATTTAATTGCCGTGCAGGGTGAACTTTTTATGCTTGCGGCTCTTTTTCTGCTAATTGGTTTTGCGGTTGATATTGCTCACAGGCTGCTAGACCCTAGGTTGTCAAGGTGATTTTGTGAAAAAGATGCAATTTACTATTCTAAAACGTATATGGCGTGCTTCATTTGGTAAATTCGTATGCGTAACGCTTTTTCTTTGGCTTGCTATTGCTGCAATCTCACTGTTTTGGACTCCTTATTCTCTTCTAAAAACAAACGGCTACGAAGTGTGGCAGAAGCCGTCTTTGGCACACTTACTTGGTACTGATGGAACTGGCGCCGACATGCTTAGCTGGCTTATGGCAGGTTCTCGAGTGGAGCTTGTTATAGTCGTTTGCACAGTTATGATTTCTGCTTTAATTGGCACGGTTTTGCTTAGCATTATGATTTCGCAGTATAAAATTATTCGTGCAACAAGCGTTATGGCTGTTGACGCTCTTATTTCCGTTCCAACTGTTCTGATTGCTCTTATGCTTGCGGTTCCGTTTGGCGCAAACGTTTTGGTGATTGTGATTGCTTGTGGATTTGGATACGGTTTTAATCTGGCTCGTATTGTGCGTCCAAGCGCAAAGCTTGTTTTGCAATCAGATTACGTAAATTCAGCTATTTCTCAAGGCGCTTCAAGAAGATATGTGCTACTTCGTCATGTGCTCCCTAATATTACGCCTGTAGCGCTTGTGCAGCTTTCTCTTTCTGCAGGTACGGTGATTTTGGCAGAAAGTGGATTAACTTACTTGGGTGTAGGTGTGCCGTCGGGAGTTCCTAGCTGGGGACGCGTGTTGGCAACTTCCGTAACGCTTATTCACGTAAATCCTTTGGCTGTTCTATGGCCGGGATTAATCGTAACAATAGTTGTTGTTGCTCTTAATCTGCTAGGTGACGTGTTGCGCAAAGTATTGGATCCTTGTGCAAAAAGTATGAATAAAGTAGGCGCAAAATGAGCTTAAATATTCAAAATCTTACGTTAAATCTTGGTAAAAAAACTATTCTTAACAACGTTTCGCTGCATGTTGAAGATGGTGAGCGTGTTGGCTTAGTTGGGGCTTCTGGCTCTGGAAAATCTATGCTTCTTCGCGCTGCAACCGGCTTGCTTCCGTCTGAAACTAAAATTTCTGGATCTTGCATGCTTGGGGGAGTTCAAACTGTTGGCGCTAGTGATGAGAATCTTGCTCGCCTTCGAGGAAAATACGTGGGCGTGGTATTTCAGCAGGCTAATCGCGCGCTTAATCCAATGCTAAGCGTGGAGGAACAGATTTCGCTTCCTTTGCGCATTCACTACCAACTTGATGCCGATGACGTTCATAATAGAGTTTGCGTAATGCTTGAAAAGGTTGGTTTGCCGCAGAATATTATTTCTAAACGCACTTTTGAACTTTCTGGCGGACAGCTGCAGCGAGTTGGTATTGCAACAGCTTTAATTACTTCTCCGCGGCTTATTTTGGCTGACGAACCTACTACTGCTCTCGATAGTGTAACTCAAAAAGAAGTTGTTAACATGTTGACTTCGCTTGTTGACAACATGGGCGCTTCTATGCTTTTTGTAACTCACGATTTTTCTGTGCTTTCAAAAGCTGCTAAGCGTTGTTATGTTCTTGATTCTGGGCGATTGGTTGACAGTGCAGAAGTCCAAGATTTGCTTGAAAATCCACGCGTTACTTCAACTAAGCAATTGGTTGATGCCGCTAAAAAGTTGACTTTAAGAGCGCAAAAAATAGATTCTCAAAATGTAAGTTGTGAAAGTGCAACTACAGAAAGTGCAACTACAGAAAGTGTAAGTCGCGAAAGTGCAACTACAGAAAATGTAAGTCGCGAAAATTCTGCTCTTTTAACTGCAAAAAACATTCACGTTACTTTGGGTCGTGCCTTAGCTCGCGCAGAAGTTTTGAAGGGTGTTAATCTAGAACTTTTCAAAGGAGAATCGCTTGCTATTATTGGCGGTTCTGGCTCTGGTAAAACAACTCTTATTCGCGCAATGTTAGGTCTTCAAAAAATTTCAGATGGAATTGTTACTTATGATTCACAAATAGTGAATTCTTCTACAAATCACAAAAAAATTTCCTATTCTAGTGCGCTTCGTAAAGAAACTTCTCTTGTTTTTCAGCATCCATTTGCGGCTTTAGACCCGCGCTGGACTGTTCTAAAAAGCGTTGCCGAGCCGCTTAATATTTGGCGAAAATCGCTTAAATTAGACGATGCAACTATTTGCAACAGAGTTGAAGAAATGTTGCAAATAGTAGGATTAAATCCTAAAGATTTTTTGGAACGTTATCCTCATGAGCTTTCTGGCGGTCAGGCTCAGTGTGTTGCTATTGCGCGCGCACTGATTAATAATCCTCGAGTTTTGGTTGCAGACGAGCCAATGAGTGCAATTGACGTTGCTGAGCGCACTCGTATTCTCGACGCTTTTGCGGCAATTCGAAAAGAGCGCCCAACAATGTCGTGTGTTTTCGTAAGCCACGATTTAGGTATGATTCAGAATTTAGCAACACGCGTAATTGTTCTTAACGATGGGGAAATTGTGGAATCTGGAAGAGTAAGCGATGTTCTAAATAGTCCACAAAATGACTACACTCGTGCTCTTGTAAACGCAGCAATCATGTAAATAAATCTTTCAACTAATAAATCTTTCAACTAATTAGGCAACTACCGTCTACTATAGAAGTACTTAGTACGTAAAGAGTACGTTGTTTATTGTGTAGTTAAGCGAAGGGAATACTTATGAATAAGCAGGATGCGTCTAGGCCTAGACCAGAAAGTTTTGAACTAGATCATACTAAAGTAAAAGCACCTTATGTGCGCTATATCAATACGCAAAAAGGTCCTAATGGGGATGTTATTTCCAACTATGATATTCGTTTAACGCAGCCTAATGATGAAGCAATTCCTACTTCAGCTTTGCACACAATTGAGCATATGATTGCAGTGTTACTTCGCGAGCGTATTGATGGCTATATTGATTGCTCGCCTTTTGGTTGCAGAACTGGTTTTCATCTGCTAACTTGGGGCGAACACAGCACAGAAGATGTGGCGCGCGCTTTAAAGGAATCTCTTGAGTTTATTGCGTTTAAGGCGACTTGGGATGATGTTCCTGCAACAACTATTGAATCTTGCGGTAACTATAGAGACCACAGTTTATTTGGTGCTAGTCAATGGTGTAAAGATATTCTAGCGAAGGGAATTAGTTCGGATCCTTTTGAGCGCAAACTTGTGTAAGTAATAATTAGCTAATTTTGCGTAGTTTTATTTGCTTTCTTTTAGAGGTTGGCATGGAAGATATAACATTGAGAAAAGCAACGCTTGGTGACTTGCGAAATATTGAGCATATTTATGAAAATGCTCGCAAATTTATGCGTGTTACAGGCAATCCTCATCAGTGGGGGAATAGTTTTCCACTTGTTTCAAGTGTTATTGAAGATATTCGTTTAAAACGTTTCTATTTGATTGTTGACGAGGATCCAGAATCATGTAACGAGCGTATTCTAGCGCAATTCGCATTATGCGAAGGTGTTGATGAAGTGTATGCCAGTATTGACGGTGCGTGGCTTGATGATATTTCCCCCTATGTAACAATTCACCGCTTAGCATCTTCGGGAATAAAACCAAAAATGGCAACAGCGTGCTTGCATTGGGTGCAGCAAAACTATAATAATGTACGCATTGACACGCATCCAGATAACGTAATTATGCAAAAAGTAATTACGCGTGCAGGGTTTAGTCGTTGTGGATTGGTCGTTATTCCAGATCGTGTACACAGTGCAGTACGTATTGCATATCAATGGATGCAAACACTTAATCATGTCATATGAAATGCGCGTGTGTTCTTAAAAGCTTATGGAGAGTATACAAAAGAGCATGTAGCATTAAAAGCATACTAAATCAGTTAGGTGAGTTATGAGTACAGATTTAAGTAATGCGGCAAGTAATAGTGCACGTAATGCGGCAATGTTAGAAGCAAACTATGCTCGCGCTTTAAGTACATACCCGGGTCAGGTAATCGTCGATTTGAAGGCGCTTCGAGACAATATGCGCACTTTGGTTGCGCGAGTTGCTCAAAATTTGCAGCCTGGTCAAAATGCGCCGGAAGTTATGGGGGTAGTGAAAGCAGACGGTTACGGACATGGCTTAATTCCTAGTGCTCTTGCTTCTTTAGCTGGTGGAGCTACTTGGCTTGGCACAGCTCAACCATACGAAGCGTTACGTTTGCGTGCAGCTGGTATTGATTCAAGCCGCTGCCATATTCTTACTTGGCTTACAAGCGCTCCAACTACCAGGTTTGCAGATCTGATTACAGCAGATATTGATATTTCAGTAGGCTCTGTTGACTCTCTTGATGCTGTAGCTTTTGCTGCACGAAAGTTAGGTAAGCCTGCGCGCGTGCACGTAAAAGTCGATACAGGTTTTGGCAGAAATGGTTTTACTCCAGCCGGTTTTAGTGACGCTCTTAAAAGATTGCAGCAATACTCTAGCGAAGGCGCGATTGAGGTTATTGGCCAATGGAGTCACTTAGCTGTGGCAGATTCTCCAGACGTTCCAGAATTTGTAGACGCAACAGACCGCCAAATTCAACAATTCCACGAGTTTACGAAACGCATGAAAGAAGCTGGTTTAGCGCCTAAAATCCGTCATTTAGCAAATACTGCTGCAACGCTTAACCGCCCAGAAATTCGTTTTGAGCTTGTTCGCCCAGGAATCGGTTTGTACGGCTACGAGCCGGATCCTGCAATGGGAACTTCTCAAACTTACGGATTGCAGCCGGCTATGACTCTTCAAGCCCAGCTTGGCACTGTAAAAACTGTAGAAGAAGGACATGGAATTTCCTACGGACGCACGTATTTAACTCCAAATAATACGAGTACTGCTATTGTTCCTCTTGGATACGCTGACGGCATTTTGCGTTCTGCTTCTGGATTCGATATGCAAGGTGCGCGTCATGTTAATAAGCCAGGCGGTCCGGTTAGAGTAGAAACAAATAATGGTGCTCGAATTGTGAACGTTTCAGGGCGAGTTTGCATGGATCAGTTCATAGTTGATTTAAAAGGCGATGCTGCAGAATTGGGAGTGCGAGAAGGTGATACTGTAACGCTTTTTGGTCCTGGAAGAGGCTTGGAATTTGCTGAGCCTACTGCAGACGATTGGGCAAAAGCTGCAGGAACAATCAGCTACGAAATTATGACTGGAATCGGCGCTCGCGTGCCGCGGCTTTACCGCAACGCTTACGAAGTGCTATCTTCTAGCGATATTTCAAAACTGGACGCAAAAAGTCTTATATAACTTGTTACTGCTTGTTTTAAGACAGTTAATAAAAATAGTCTTAATTGCAAATAAAAGAGGTGCTAGATGTGCGACGAAGTAATTGCATCAGATAATGAAGTCGTTGGTGAATACGATTTGCATGACACTGAGCGCTGGGCGAGTGAGCCTCATCACACTCGCGCTAGAACGCCTTTTGAAAGAGATCGCGCGCGAATCATACACTCGTCTGCTCTTCGTAGATTGGGCGCAAAAAGCCAGGTTTTAGTTGCAGGATCGGATGATTTTGCCAGAACTCGCTTAACGCATACTCTTGAAGTTGCGCAAATTGGTAGACAGATTGCAGCAATGCTTGGCTGTGATCCGGATGTTGTTGATTGCGCTTGCTTGTCTCACGACTTGGGTCACCCGCCTTTTGGCCACAACGGTGAGCGTGCGCTCGCAGAGTTGGCGAAAAATATTGGTGGTTTTGAAGGAAACGCGCAAACTCTTCGCTTACTTACACGCTTAGAGACGAAAGTTTTGCGGCAAAACGGCAGGAGTGCAGGAGTAAATCTTACGCGCGCAGCATTAGATGCTGCAGTGAAGTATCCGTGGGGATTAGAAGAAGCTAAGGCGCACGACAAAGGTGAGCGCGATCTTAAATTCTGCGTGTATCCGGATGATCGTGATGTGTTTGAATGGCTGAAAATTGGAGCGCCGCACGAAACCAAGCCGATGGAATGTCAAATAATGGATCTTTCGGACGATATTGCTTACAGTGTGCACGATATTGAGGATGCGATTGTAACCGGCGCTTTTAATCCTGCTTTAGTTGCGGATACAAAAGTTGTAGATAAAGTTGTTGAAGAAACCCATGCCTGGTATGGAAATCGTTGGGATGTAGATAAACTTTTGGCGGCTTTGCAGCGTTTAAGGAAGCGCGCAATGTTCCCGGATTCTTTCGACGGTTCACGTCGAGCGTTAGCGCAGTTGAAAAATATTACTAGCGCTCTTATTGGCCGTTTCGCAAGTTCTGTTGAGCACGCTACGCGTGAGCGTTATGGCAACGGTCCTCTTGTTCGTTACCGCGCAAACCTTGTAATTCCGGAAGATACTTCCTACGAGATTGTAATACTTAAAAGCTTGGCAGTGCACTTTATAATCGCTCCTCGCGAGCGTGAAGTTTATAAGCGCGAACAGAAGATTTTGACGGATTTGGTGGAAGTCTTTATGAGCAAGTCGCCGCGCTCGCACGATGCTATGGAAGCCGTGTTTGTGGGAGATTGGAACGAGTGCACGAATGATGATGAGCGTCTTCGTGTTGCAATCGACCAGGTGGCAAGCTTAACAGACGGGTCCGCCGCAACTCTTCACGCGGCCTTGTGCTAGTGCTTTTGCTAAGTGCTTTGTTCTGGGTGAGCTGTGAGTGTAGATTTGTTGTAAAGACTAAATTGTGCGAAGAAGGTTGCGATGTTTTGCATAAATTGCGGAAATAAGATTGACGCTGACGATAAGTTCTGCAGTTTTTGTGGAGCTGTTGTTGAAAGCGATGTAGCCGATTCATACAGCTCATTAAACTCGTCCAACTTATCAAGCTCGTCGCAATCTCATAATTCCTTCAAATTTGACCCTCTTCATAATCGCAAGCAACTCATAATTATGATTACGAGCATTATTCTTGCAATCGCGCTTGTAATTACAGGCACTGTTTTATATTGCGTAAAAAATCCTAATTCAATCGCAAACTTAACCAGTGCAAAAACCTACGCTAAAATTCCTAAAGCAAAAGCTGGAGACAATGCGGATAATGTTGCGAAAACCCTGGAAAATAACGGTTTCCGCACGAAAATTATAGACGAATTTGGCGGCGAAAAGAAGGGCAACTTCCTTCGATACGAAAACGTTAAGCCGGGCTCTAAAGTGTCAACTAAAATAGTTGTGAAAATTCTAAGATCTAAAGGCCCGGGCGTTCCTGCGAAAGGCGTTGTTGGCGCAAGTTTAGACAATGCCAAGAAAATTGTGAAGTCAATGGGCGTTCCAGTAAAACTGCATCACGTTCCTTCTACCGATGCTGCAGACGGTAAGATTGTTGCTTCCAGCCCAATGCCTGGAAACGCTGTTGGCAAAGACGGTGTAATAAATATTGCTGTTGGCGAAAAGTGCGATGGCGTGCCGGTTGACGTGTTTGGCTTAGATAAAGACAAAGCCAAGGACATGCTATCTTCTAAGCCTTTCAGCGTGGATCTTCGCCCGAAGTTCTCGTCTGCAAAGTATTTCGGCAAAATCGTTGGCGCTTATCCAGCTTTGGGCACTAAAGGCAGTCCTAAAGCCGTAACGCTTTACTACGGTGTTGACGCGTCCAAAACAAAAGATGTGGTGACTGAGCAGATGGATTACGGCGATCAAACAATATATCTTGTAAATCACTCTGGCTCTTTTATAGGCAAGTGGTGCACGAAGAGCGGCGATTGCATAAATCTTCTTCCTCGTCTTATGGGTGGAGTTTCCGAATTAGATACGGAAGAGAAGGACATTAAGGAACTTATACCGGCAGATATTGCAGATAAAAACGGCAGAATACCTGATAAAGATAAAAGAGACAACATAAATCTTAGGGGCGTACTCACATTGACGTCAGCAGGCCAGGACCCTGCAGATAGGGCTGTGTTTGATAAAAACGTTCCTAATACAAAATACATGAGAAATCATCTTATTTCTGGAGACACAGGCGCAATTGAATTGTACGCTGGCGGAGGAATTGTACAATGTGGAAGCGATGATATTCTTCTTGCTTCATATGGATCCGCATGCGTAAATGGAAAATATGTTGATTTTATTGGAGACTCTGAAAAGCTTGATGAAATTACTCATGATCCAGGTAAAGATGTTGGTCTCTACTACACAATGCAAGATTTTATGGTGGTTGTGCCTGTTGGTGCGAAATTCGATAAGCTTATAAACAGTGGCTATTTTGTTGGAAAGCCTACAGACAAGCCGGATTTAAAGCGTCCGTTTATTTTGCGCAGGAATCCTAAGCTATACAAAGAAACACGCAAGAATTTGCCGGCTGGAGGAGGCAATTGGGTTAATCCGTTTATTCCTTCTGAAAAAGGACGAGCAGTTCCGTTTTCGCCTGCCCCGGATGATTCGAACGCGTACTATCTTGTGGAAGAACCTTTCGACTGGAGTGCAATTCCTGGCGAATCACTGTGATTTGGCCGCGTCTAACCACATTTGCCGTATATTTTCCCGGCGTTTGTTTCCGTTCTGGCTTTATTTGGCCACATTTTCCGTGTTTTTTCCACGGCGTTTGTTTCCGTTCTGGCGTTATGTGGAAACATTTGCCGTGATTTTTCCCGGCGTTTGTTTCCGTTCTGGCTTTATTTGGCCACATTTGCCGTGTATTTTCCCGGCGTTTGTTTCCGTTCTGGCTTTATTTGGCCACATTTGCCGTGTTATTTTCCCGGCGTTTGTTTCCGCTATGGCGTTATGTGGAAACATTTGCCGTGTATTCCCTCGGCGTTTGTTTTCGCTCTGGCTGTGTTTGACCACATTTGCCGTGAGTAAAGAGATTACGCTAACTGATTTTAACTAACTAATAATCAATCTTAGGTACGCCTGCATTGAGTAATAAGTTTTCAAGTTTTTCAGGATCTATTACATCAGTAAAATCAAAACGAACTATATTACTTACCCCACAATTTAGCAGGAAACGCTCCCTTTTATGCTCACGCCGCACTGCATCTCTGTCGTAATAATGTAGAATATTAATCCCAAAAGAGTCAGTTAAGCTATTGTCATTCTCTGAATTATTGTTTGCTAATTTATTTACGTTTCCTATTGCATTCTTGCCATTTATATCGATTTCGTTACTTTCAATACTATCTATATCTGCCCAACTAGCAGCTAAATATTTATCTGTACCGTCAAGTTCGCCGACAATTAGTTTTTTGTTAATTTCCCATGCGAAATCTACTCTATACGGCCATTTTGGATTGTTTTCATTAAAAAATTCTCGCTGTAACTCTGGGTTTTTAAATCCAAGTTCAATCATTGTTGCTCTGGCCAGTGATTCTCCACTATTTTCGCTTTTACCATTTGCAAGTCTGCACAGTATGAGAAGTCTAGCTAAAATGTCGCATTCGTTTACGTAACTAATTATCGAATGCTTATCTTTTAAATATGGCACATCTTGGAACGATGGTGCATCATATTGATATCGGAATTCTTCGTAAAATTCTGAGCACACTTTATAAACTTTTTCAAGATCTACATTGTTTTTTGCTGCAGAATCAAAAATAGGAAGAGCGCGTCTAAAAGGAAGAGTCCACGCGCACACGAATAGTATGTTGTATATACTTGCAACATGTTGCATGGCTTTATCTTTTGGAGTCTCTAAATGCCCAAAATTTGTTGTGGGAATATTTCGTTGCTTATTATCGGATTTTTTCTGCGCAAAATTGAATGTTTCGATGCGGATTCCCAATTCGTCGTCTACAATATCTGGCAAATGTACGCGTTGAAGCTGACGGCTAGCTCTAGTATATTCTTCTTGCGAGTTTTTTGAGGTTACGTATTTTTCTTCGTAAGGACACGAAACGTAGACTTTAGTCGGTTTTCCATAATCATTCGGAGTGATAGCTGTGTCCAAATTCAGCATTACAGCTCCGGTTTCTCCGGTAAACTTCCATGATAAGATTTTTATTTTCTCTTGTAGAGATAGTGCAATGTGAAGAATTTTGTCTTTGTATAAAAGTTTATTCCAATGCTCAGCTCGAGTATACAAGCCATAGTATGGCTCGACAAGATGACCGGATTGCAAGTGTCGTCTCAAACTCTTGCGAGAGCTGGTTTTTGATGCCATTAAGCATCTGCCGGCATTTTCTTCTTCTAAAATTGAATGCATTAGATTGTTTAACATGTTGCTGATACTATTTGCGTTTTATTTATTAAACAACTTAAATTTACGATTGTGGTTAAAAGCTGTTTTGACCACAAACTCCGTGTTATTTTCTGGCGTTTGTTTTCGGTTTGGCTGTGTTTGACCACATTTGCCGTGTTATTTTCCGGCGTTTGTTTCCGTTCTGGCTTTATTTGGCCACATTTGCCGTGTTTTTTCTCTGGCGATTGTTTCTGTTCTGGCGTTATGTGGAAACATTTGCCGTGTTTTTTCTCTGGCGTTTGTTTCCGTTCTGGCGTTATGTGGAAACATTTGCCGTGTTTTTTCTCTGGCGTTTGTTTCCGTTCTGGCGTTATGTGGAAACATTTGCCGTGTTATTTCCCTGGCGTTTGTTTCCGCATTAAAAAATCAAGTAAGTAGCTGTAGTATAGAAAATAGAATTCATTTTATAAATGAGATTGTTGAGTGCGTTATAGAAGGTTTCGATGTTTTGTATAAATTGCGGAAATAAGATTGATGAGGGAGATAAGTTCTGCGGTTTTTGCGGAGCTGTAGTTGAAAGTGAAGTGAATCCTCAAGGTCACCAACCGCAGCAACAACCAACGCAGCAACCAACTCAGCTGGAACAGCAACCACAGCAAACGCAAGACAATCCGTCAGCGCAACCAACTCAACCAACTCAGCCAACTCAATCGAAACAACCAAGCCCAAATAAAGCGGATCTTCTTAACAATCGCAAGCGTCTTGCAATTATGATTACCAGCATCGTCCTGTCAGTAGTGCTTATTCTTGCCGGAACAGTCTGGTATTTCACTAGAAACACTTCTACTACTTTTATGGGCTTAAATTCAAATCCGGCAGTAATCCCTAAAGCAAAAGCTGGAGACAATGCGGATCAAGTTGTAAAATCCTTGGAAAATAACGGTTTCCGTACGAAAATTATAGACGAATTTGGCGGCGAAAAGAAGGGCAACTTCCTTCGATACGAAAACGTTAAGCCGGGTTCTAAAGTGTCAACTAAAACAGTTGTGAAAATTTTAAGATCTAAAGGCCCTGGCGTTCCTGCGAAAGGCGTTGTTGGAGCAAGTTTAGAAAATGCCAAGAAAATTGTGAAGTCAATGGGCGTTCCAGTAAAACTGCATCACGTTCCTTCTACTGATGCTGCTGACGGTAAGATTGTTGCGTCTAGCCCGATGCCTGGAAATGCTGTTGGTAAAGACGGTGTAATAAATATTGCGGTTGGCGAAAAGTGCGATGGCGTGCCGGTTGACGTGTTTGGCTTAGATAAAGACAAAGCCAAGGACATGTTGTCTTCTAAGCCTTTCAGCGTGGATCTTCGCCCGAAGTTTTCTTCTGCAAAGTATTTCGGCAAAATCGTTGGCGCCTACCCGGCTTTGGGTACTAAAGGAAATCCTAAAGCCGTAACGCTTTACTATGGTGTTGACGCATCCAAAACAAAAGATGTAGTAACAGAGCCAATGGATTACAACGGCAAAACAGCCTACGTAGTGGACAGAGCTGGTTCTTTCGTAGGAAAATGGTGCACAAAAGACAACAAGTGCATAAAACTTGTCCCTGAAGATATTCTCGGAGAGAGCAATAGAATCGGCGGAGTAATGACATCCGAAGTTGCCAAAAATACTCCTCCCAATACTTTATACAATATAAATGCTCTATACTTGAGTTCATGGGGTCCAGACCCATCAGATTACGCAGTATTCGATAAGAATCTTCCAAATACTTCAATCATGCGTAATCATCTTATTTCCGGCGATACAGGAACTGTTGAATTATATGCTGGCCGAGAATCGCTTCGTTGCGACGGACACGCTATTTATAATTTTGGTGATCCTTCTCTGTGTGTAAACGGTAAATATCTTGGTGCTGCTGACATGGCAGATAACAAAATTGATCGCGAAGCAGCCTTGGAAGATCCAGGTGTAAACGTAGGTCTTTATTACGTAATGCAAGATTTTATGGTGGTTGTGCCTGTTGGTGCGAAATTCGATAAGCTTGTAAATAGCGGATATTTCGCTGGAAAAGTTGAAAATAAGCCTGATTTGACACGACCATTTATTTTGCGCAGAAATCCTAAACTATACAAAGAAACGCGCAAGAATTTGGCCCCTGGAGAAGTCAATTGGATTGATCCTTTTGTACCTACGGAGCGTAGTCGCGCAGTGCCGTTCGCACCCGCCCCGGATGATTCGAACGCGTACTATCTTGTGGAAGAGCCTTTCGACTGGAGTGCAATTCCTAGCGAATCACTGTGATTTGGCCGCGTCTAACCACATTTGCCGTGAATATTCCCGTCATTTGTTTCCGTTCTGGTGTTATGTGGAAACATTTGCCGTGAATATTCCCGTCATTTGTTTCCGTTCTGGTGTTATGTGGAAACATTTGCCGTGAATATTCCCGTCATTTGTTTCTGTTTCGGCGTTATGTGGAAACATTTGCCGTGTTATTTCCCTGGCGTTTGTTTCTGTTTCGGCCTCAGCTGACCACATTTGCCGTGTTTTTTCCCGGCGTTTGTTTCCGCATTAAAAAATCAAGTAAGTAGCTGTAGTATAGAAAGCAGATTTTTCTGTAGATGAGATTGCTGCGCGCACGAGAGAAGGCTACGATGTTTTGTACAAATTGCGGAAATAAGATTGACGAAAGTACCAAGTTTTGCGGTTTTTGCGGAGCTGTTGTTGAAAATGAAGCTCAGCCGGACTACCAGCAGTCTCAGCCGCAGCAGTCTCAGACGCAGCAGCCGCAATATGATTCGCAATACCAGCAGCAGCCGCAACAACCGTACTATAATCAACAGCAAACCCAATGTCAGCCGCAATATAATCCGCAGACGCAATACCAGCAGCCGCAATATAATCCGCAAAACTCTCAACCAAATCCCGATAAATTAACAAGCTCAAACAAAGCTAATCTTCCCAAAAATCGCAAACTAATTATCATCAGCGCATGCGTTATAGCAGCGGTTGCAATTATTGCGGCGGTAGTCTTCCTCTTTGCTTCTCCGCATTTTCGTAAAGCAGCGCCATCTGAACGCATAGTCGTACCTAAAGCAAAAACTTCACAATCTGCGCAAGATGTTGTACGTGAACTGCAAGAAAAAGGTGTTGAAACTCGCTTAGTAAAAGATTTCGGAGGAAGTAAACCAGGTAATTTTGCGCGATATCAAAACGTAAAACCTGGGCAAGTTATTCACGGAAATCACGTTGTAACGGTCGTTGAATCCAAAGGTCCTGGAATGCCGGAAAAGGGAGTAATTGGAAAAACTGTTGAAGAAGCGACTCCGCTATTAAAATCAATGGGAGTTCCAGTAAAAGTTTACACAGTAGCATCACTTCATCCTGGAAAAATCGCCGCAACTAACCCAATGCCAGGCGAGCCTTTAGATGAAAATAAAGAAATTTTCATAGGCATTGGAGAAGAAGATAAATATCCTGATAGCGGCAGGTCTGTTCCTGTTGAATTATTCGATAAAGATAAAGACGAAGCGTACAAAATGATGTCTGATGAAGGATTCAAAGTTAGACTTGTACCAAAATATTCATCCCGAAAACACTTAGGCAAAATTGTTGGGTCTAATCTTGGATTAGGGCAATCACATAGGGGAGATACCGACATAACGCTTTACTATGGCGCTGATGCTTCTGAAACTAAGAAAATGTTTACTTCAAAAAAGTACTATAGTGAATATTTAACTACAGTTGAAGTGTCGACGCTTACACCGTTTGTTGGAAAATGGTGCACTAAATCTGGAGATTGCTTAGAGTTTGAAATAGGGCATCATACAATGGAAGGTCCGGAAGAAAACACGGATCTTCTTCTTCGCGGACCTCATGCTATTGAGGATATAGCTAACGACGATAAAACACAGTATTATCACAGTTTTGGAATGTGGCAGTTTACTCAGAACCTCATAGGAAGTGCAATCAAAGTTTACGACAATGAGAAACATAATTCACTTCCTATGCAAAATACGTTACTATTTGGCGACACGGGAATGGTTGATATATTCCGTGATGGCGGTGATCCTTACTGTGGTAATGAAATATACACTTTGCCTGCAGGATCTTGCATTAACGGAAAATTTGTTTCGTATGAAGATTTAGATAAGAATCCTCTTTATTCAAGTTACGGACCTAGTTACGAGAAAATACCTGGAGGTAACAAGGGTATAACGTATAGGATGCGCGCATATTTCGTTCTTGTTCCGGTTAATGCAAAGCTCGACGAACTAGAAGCAAGCGGATTCTTTAAAGGCAAAGGCAAGACTAAACCGGATATGGATCGTCCGTTTATTTTGCGCAGAGATCCTAAATATTACAGTAAATCAGAGCAAATAGTTAATGCAAAAAATGGAGATATGACGCATAATCCATTTGTCCCAACTGAATTTAATAAGCCTGTGCCTTTTGCTCCAGCTCCGGATGATTCTAACGTTTACTACCTAGTTGAGAAGCCGTTTGATTGGGTTAGTTTCATTCAAGATAGGGAATTGTAAGCGCAAGTAAAAGAACGAATCCGTATAAAATTTGCTGGTCAAAGTAAGCTATGTACTCAAGTTCTGTACGTAAGTGATTTACGTAAGTGATTTACGCAGCGCTGTGCACAAGCGCTATGCGCTTAGCTTGATTTACAACGATTCGCTAGGAATTGAAGACCAGTCGAAAGGCTCTTCCACAAGATAGTACGCGTTCGAATCATCCGGGGCAGGTGCGAACTGAACCGCGCGTCCTTGGATAATACGGCAAATGTTTCCACATACCGCCAGAGTGGAAACAAATGCCGGGGAAATAACACGGCAAATGTGGTCAACTGAGGCCAGAACGGCAACAAACGCCGGGAAAATATACGGCAAATGTTTCCACATACCGCCAGAGTGGAAACAAATGCCGGGAAAATATACGGCAAATGTGGTCAAATAAGGCCAGAGCGGAAACAAACGCCGTGAATATTCACGGCAAATGTGGTCAAATAAGGCCAGAGCGGAAAAATGCCGGGGAAAATATACGGCAAATGTTTTCACATACCACCAATACCACTCGCCGCAGGTTTGCGATAAGCTAGATACCATGGTTGGAATGATCGCAAAAGAAGATATTGAGCGCGTGCGCGCTGTGGCAGATTTGTATGATATTGTGTCTGCAACTGTTACGCTTAAGCCTTCGGGAACTGGCACTTTTGTAGGTCTTTGCCCATTCCACGATGAAAAAACACCTAGTTTTAGCGTGCGTCCAAGTTTGGGCGTGTGGCACTGCTTCGGATGCGGTGCAGGCGGCGACGTTTTTAAGTATGTTGAGCAGAAAGAAAACATTGATTTTCGCGAAGCTGTTGAGTTTTTGGCAGATCATTACCACATTGAAATGCACTACCAGCAGGCAGAAAAAGGCGACTCTCAATCGCACGGTTCTAAGCGAGCCAGGCTTTTAGAAGCAAATGAAGAAGCTCAAAAGTTTTTCGCTTCAAATCTTAATACTGAGGAAGCTGCTGCCGCGCGCGAATTGCTTGCCGGACGAAACTTTACTCCTCAGCAAAGTGCGCGTTTTTCTTGTGGCTACGCTCCTAAAGGCTGGGATAATTTAGTCAGATACTTAGCGAATAAAGGTTTTACACGTCAAGAGCTGCTTGACGCTGGCTTAGCTAGACTTGGTCAGCGAGGAATATACGACTACTTCCGCGGTCGCTTAACTTGGCCTATTCGCGACTCGACTGGTAGAACTCTTGGCTTTGGTGCAAGGAAGCTTTACGACGACGATTCTATTAGCGCAAAATATATTAACACTCCCGACACTGCACTGTATCGAAAAACGCAAGTTTTGTACGGAATCGACTTAGCGAAAGCAAATATTGTTAAAAAGCGTCAAGTTGTAATTGTTGAAGGTTACACGGACGTTATGGCCTGCCATTTAGCTGGTGTTGATACTGCTGTTGCTACTTGCGGAACTGCTTTCGGCGTTGAACATGCGAAGATTGTGCGACGTCTTATTGCTGATGATTCTTTAGGTGCAATTCAGCTTGTTGGCCCTCTAAAGGTGGATGGTCAGTCGGTGAGTTCGCGCATCGTTTTTACTTTTGACGGTGATGCTGCAGGTCAAAAGGCTGCGCTTCACGCTTTTGGCTTAGATTCCGCATTTTTGACGCAAACTTTTGTTGCTGTAGCAGACAATAATCTTGATCCTTGTGATTTGCGTATTCAGCGCGGTGACGATGCTGTGCGCTCGCTGGTTTCGCACGCAAGTCCGCTTTATGACTTTGTTATCAATACTGTTATCAATCGTTTTGATACTTCGTTTACGACTGGCCAAATGGGTGCGGTGAAAGCTGTTGCGCCTCTTATTGCGCAAATTCGCGACCGTTCGCTTCTTGACTTGTATTCTCGCAAAGCTGTGCGCGCAATTGGTGTTGATTTAGCTGTTATGCGTAAGGAAGTTGAGGCTTCTCGCCGCCGTTTGCAAGTTCGCGACGACGATGCTTACGCATCTAGGTATAACGCTACTCCTGCAGGCTTGCCGCAGGCTGTTGCTGAGCGTGATGCAGATTCTAAAGCTTCTAGAATGGCTATTGTTCGAAGTGCTGCGCAAAATCAGCATTATTATCGCGTTGATGATGCTGTATTCATGTGCGAGCAGCAGTTTATGTCTTTGTTGCTGCAAGTTCCGCTTGCGTTTAATGAACAATTATTTGCGCAGCTTACGTTAAATAATTTTATTACTCCAGTTTTTAGAACGCTTTTCCAAGCATTTGTTGCTGCGGGAGGATTGCCGACTGGCAACGTTACACAAGGATTGTGGTTGCACATGATGACTAAAGCAGCTGGACCTTTGCTGGAGTCTGTTATTACTGAGCTTTCGGTAATGCCATTGCCGCTTCCTGCAGCTTCAGACTCGTTAGAAGATGCTGGCAATCGGCAGAATCAGCAATCTTCAAACGGGTCTCCTTCGGATTTCTTGCGGAAAGCTACTGTTGCAGAAAGCAAGTATGCGAACGAGCTGCTTATTAGACTTTTAGACGTTGGTTTTATGCGTAGAATTGGTGCAGCTCGAGCGCGTATGGCGAAACTTAAGGATGGTCAGGAAAAGCTTGAGCTTCTAGGGAAAATCACCTCAATGGAATCTGCCCGCAAAAATCTTCAGTCGCAAATTCTGTGAGAGTGTAAATATTGTAATCACATCTGAAACTACAGTTTCTATTAGTTGATGGGATATTTAGAATTTATGGAAAATCAAGGAATTTATTCTAAAAAGAAAATAATAATAGATACAGATTGTGGTTCGGATGATGCTATGGCAATTGCCATGGCTTTAAATGATCCTAGATATGAGATATTAATGTTTTGCACTGTATCGGGAAACGTGTGCATGGAACAAGCGACTATCAATACGCTTACTACTATCGAGCATGCTGGTTCATATGAGCCACCTGTATATAAAGGAAGCAGAAGCATGCTGTTGCGCGATTTGGCTTATGCTCATGAAACTCATGGTAGAGATGGAATGGGTGATATTGGTCTAGTGCCTCATCGTTTGAAAGAAAGTAATGGTAATGCTGTTTTGAAAATGATCGAAACTTTGAGAAACAGTGAAGATGGTGAAATAGACATTATTGCATTAGGGCCATTAACTAATATTGCTCTAGCTATTAAGGTTGATTATGAAGCGATGAAAAAAGTTGGTCGCATAGTCGTTATGGGATCTGCTGGTTTAGGCCGTGGAAATGTTTCTCCTGTAGCAGAATTTAATATTTGGCAAGATGCAGAAGCTGCAAAGATATTAGTTGATTCTGGTCTTAAAAATATTATGTTTGTTGGATGGGATGCATGCTTGGGAGAATGTATGCTGAATCCGCAAGAAATTGCTAATATTCGCAAAAGTGGAGAACTCGGTAAGTTCGCTATTGATTGTAATAGGGAATTAATGGAAATGAATGTTAGCCGTTTTGGGGATGCTTATTTAGATATGGCTGATCCATCTGCAGTTGCCGCTGCGTTATATCCTGAATGTATAAGCGAGTGCACAAAATATTATTGCCAAGTTGATGCAACTCCTGGACCAAGTTATGGCTCAGTTCTTGTTGATGCTAATTTCTTCTCTGGTAAAACTCCTAATGTTGAAATATGTAGTAGGCTTAATCCAGAAAAATATAAAAATTACATTTATCGTACTTTGCATGTTGTAGATTAGCAAAATTTGTTTTTACCAACATGCTTTCTATATAAATATACTTTAGTAGCTGACGCTACGCTCCAAATGCGAGATAGATTTCCCGCGTTTGGAGGGATTAGCTAAATAAAGCGCTCCAAACGCGAGACAAGTTGCGCGCGTTTGGAGGGATTAGCTAAATAAAGCGCTCCAAACGCGATACAAGTTGCGCACGTTTGGAGCAGCGCGTCAGTTACTAAAGTCAATATCGCCGAGTTTTTCAATAAGCTTCATATTCTCGCTGTAATCAACTGGGCAAGAAATCACGTCCACTCCGCTTTCCTGCTCCAAAGCCGCGCGCAGCATATTGTACAAATCCTCTGGCTTTTTAACAGCATGTCCGCGTGCGCCAAAGCTTTCAGCCAATTTTGGCACGTCCGGATTATGGAAATCAACGTATTCGTGCTCGCCTGCATGAAGCTCCATCTTCCACTTGATTAAGCCGTACGCGTTATCTTCCCAAACAAGAACAACCATGCGGCTTCCAACGCGCACAGCTGTTTCAATTTCTTGCACGTTCATCATAAAGCTTCCGTCGCCCATTACGGCCAAAACTGGTTTTGCGTTCATTTTGCCGCCAATATCGCGAATAAACGAAGCTCCAACAGCACCCGGAAGCGTCCAAGCCATAGTAGAAAGGCTGTTGTCTATTATGCAAGTATTCGGGTGCATAGTTGGGTACAAGCGTGCCATCCACATTTTCAAAGCGCCTGTATCTACAAGCACCTTCGTTCCTTCAGGCACAGCGCGGCGAATATCGTATACTACTCGCTGCGGTTTCATTGGCATGCTTTCGTCGTTTTCGCAAGAATGTAATTCTTCCGTAAGTAGTTGTCTAATACGAGGGTGGCTTACGTCGAAAGTTACGTTGCGCGTCTTTAATACTTCTGTAAGAGTTTTAAGCGTTTGGCCAATATTTGCCATAATGTTCAGCGCAGTAGGGTAGTGCGCGTCGGTATCTTCCACAAAAGTATTGATGTGAATAATGGTTTTATCAATATTTGGGTTGATTTTCTTAGGATCAAACTGCTGAATTGAAAAACCTACGGCAATAATCAAATCAGCCGTGTCAAAAGCGAAGTTTTCGTAGTCGCGATGCATAAATCCAACGACGCCAAGCGCATTCGGATGATTATCCGGGAAAACGCCTTTTCCTTCAAACGTAGTTGCAACTGGCACGTTAAGCTGCTCTGCAAAAGCAAGAAGCTGATCCTCAGCGTGAGAGCGCGCAACGCCGTTTCCAGCCAAAATAATAGGCTGTTTTGCTTTACTAATAATTTTCGCAGCTTCTTCAATAGTGTCCGGAGCTGGCATAATATGCAGCGGATGTGGAAGTGGAAGAGGCTTCGCGTCTTCAGGCGCTTGCATTTCGCTAATATCTTCCGGAATAACAAGGCACGTGGCTCCCGGACGGTTTCGGCCGGCAATAGAGAAAGCTTTTCGAACCATTTCCGGCGCAGATTCTGGAGCAAGCATCATAGAAGACCATTGCGTAATCGGCTGGAAGAGTGCAACCAAATCAATAATCTGATGAGATTCCTTATAAAGCCTAGAAACATTACCTTGTGCGCAAATAGCAACAAGCGGCGTAGTGCTTGCGTTTGCTTGAGCTACAGGAAGAGTAAGATTTAGTGCGCCAGGGCCTAAAGTTGCCAAGCATACGCCCGGTTTTCCAGTAATATGAGCGTATGTTGCTGCCATAAAACCAGCGCCCTGCTCGTGGCGAGTAAGCACAAAACAAATGCGACCGTCTCGCTCAATCGCCTCAAGAAGCGGAATATTTTCCTCACCCGGAATACCGAAAACTACTTCAACGCCTTCATTTACTAAGCATTCAACAATTAAATCTGCAGTGTTGCGCTTGTGGTTTTCGCGAAGATGCTTTTGGCGAGCAAGTTTTTGTTCAATCTTCTTATTTTCTGTTTCTTGTGTTTCAAACATATTCCGCTTCTTATGTAGTAAATAATTATTTGTTTATTGCCAACAAATTCTTTTCTACATAATATACGTATTCCTGTCTTTTGCGACATGCTTTGCTTATGCGCGTGTCACAAAAAAGGGCGGAATTTTGTGTTAGCTACTTTAGGCTAAATCACGCTATTAATAGTTGCTAATTTATTGCTATTGCAACGATTTTGTCGGGAGTTTAACCTGTTTGTGGGACTGGGTTTCTAGTACAATAGGAGCATTGTGTTTACTGCCTTACGGAGGAATGATGAAGCGCTGGCTGTTGAATCTGGTCAAGTGTGAAACCATTCTTATTGTTGCGGCTATTTTAGCGATTATTTCTTGTTTTTTCGTGCCTCCTGATTGGCAATATCTTGGATATATTCACGTGAACACAATTTCTCAGCTTGTTTGCCTAATGATGGTTGTGTGTGGATTCCAACGCATTGGTGTATTTCGTGCGATTGGCGCGCGTCTTTTAAGGCACGTTAGAACTGAGCGCGGGCTTGTGATTGTGCTTATGTCGCTAACGTTCTTTTCGTCAATGCTTATTACGAATGACGTTGCGCTTGTGACTTTCGTGCCGTTTGCTCTTTCCGTGCTTGTTATGGCAAATGCTGAAAAACGTTCGATTCTTGTAATCACGCTTATGACTATTGGCGCAAATGTTGGAAGCATGCTTACGCCTATTGGCAATGCGCATAACTTGTACTTAAAAGCGCTAACGCATATGTCTACTAAAGACTTTTTGACGATTATGGCACCGTATACGGTTACTGCTGCGGTGCTTATGATTGTGTTTGCTTTTGTGTTCTTTAAGTCTCGCAAAGTTGATCAGTTTGCAGGTTTGCATGGTGACGATATTGAGCAGAGCGTGCTTGCGCCTTCGCATGGACACCCGCAGCCAGATGAGATTCGCGTTATGGGCTACGGTATGAGCTTTACTCGTTGGCGTGTTATTGTTTACAGCCTGCTTTTTGTGGTTTGCTTGTGCGGTGTTAGCGGTTGGATTCCAGACTGGATTATGGTTGTGATTATGGTGGTGGCTTTCCTTCTTTGCGACCGTCATGTGTTCCGCGTGCTTGATTGGGCGCTTCCGCTTACCTTTATTATGTTCTTTATTTTTATTGGCAATATGCGCAGAGTTCCGGGCTTTAGTGATCTTGCACAAATGTGGGTCGGGTCGCATCCTATGGAAGTTTCTGTGGCTTCAAGCCAGTTTATTAGCAATGTGCCGACGACGATTTTGCTTTCGGGATTCTGTGATCAATGGAAGATGCTGATTATTGGTACGAATCTTGGCGGAATGGGTACGCTTATTGCTTCTATGGCTTCGCTTATTTCTTACAAGGGAATTACGCATCAGTATCCTGAGCATAGGGGACGTTATTTGCTTACGTACACGATTGTGAACGTGTTCTTCCTTGCGGTGTTAATGTCGCTTGCGTGGATTATTGAGTAGCGTTTTTGTAAGTTTTATAGGTGACTTTTATAGGCGATTTCTGTTATTTTCTGTTTTTAAGGCGCGTTGATAGTGCCGTTTTGATATAATAGCCATTTGTTTGCCTCTGTAGCTCAAAGGATAGAGCAACGGCCTTCTAATCCGTTGGTTGCGCGTTCGAGTCGCGTCGGGGGCACGATTAAATCTTGAAACGGTGTTTGGGTAATTACTGTTATTTTCTCAGTTCGTTAGCTGAGTTTTTAACAGTGTTTTGGTGATTACCGTTACTTTCTCAGTTAGATAACTGAGTTAGTAACGGTGCTGAGGCTACGGTTTATCATCAGCTTAGCTTTACACACTTTTTGGCCGTTTACCCTGCATTTCTTATTAGTTTAATTGATTTAAATTGCTTAAAAGTATTGGTGCAAATTAGTGCAAGTTGAAAAATTTGGATTATGAGCCAAAAATTTCCTGGGGGGGGGGGTATAGTATTTAAGGCTCGATATGCAGGGAGGAGATGTGTCGATGAGTGATTTACATCGCAATAGCCGTTTCCTTCGATTCTTGCGCTCAATTCGTAGTAAAACCACGTGTGTTCGTCGCGCGATTGTTGCGCTTTTTGTTGCAATTGCAACGGTTCTTGCCACTTTTATGATTATGCCATCCGCCTCTATGGGCGCTAGCCAGCAAAGCGAGACTAAACAGGTGCAAACTCAGAATGGGAATGCTGAGAATAAGACTGCGGCGGACAATAAGGCGCCTGCAAAAGGCGGAGCTGGCGTAAAAAACGAGTCTGCTGCACAGGACGAAGCTGATGCGAACAGCAAAGCTGAAGAATCTAAGACTGTAGAGCATAAAAATCCGCAACCTTCTGCCAAGCAAGGCGGCTCTGATGCGCCCAGCGCTCAAAATGTTGACACAGCGAAGCAGCCAAACAATTCTGTAGAAGGCGCAAAAAAGAACCTTAATAAAGACGCTGCTGAACGCGCCAAAAAAGAAGAATCTGCAAATAAATCTAATCGCCAAAAGCGTTCTGCAAAAGAAGATGATCGTGCTGCTGGTGGCGAGAGTATGGTTCCAGAAGCATGTCGAAAGATTGGTATAACTGAACTCGCAAAATGCTATGTAGCAGATTATAACTTTACAGATGCAAAAGGCAGAAAGAAACAAAAAATTAAAATAAGCAAAGCAGGTGAATCTCATACTGTAGAACCAGAGTTTCATCGTGTTACTGCCATTAATAAAAGAAACGGCAAGCCGACAATAGATAAAACAGACGTATCTGATAGTGTTAAAGGTCTTATTGATAGTTTCTCTTTAGAGAGGCTTTCAATTGACGATACTGCACTTGAGTCAAATAATGTAACTAATGATTTTGTTAAAGTAAATCCTACTTCTGGCGAAATTACAATACATCCTAATAAATGGTTGAATAAGGGCAGTTATTATGTGTTTGTAAAAGTAAAGTATAAAGACAATTCTACTTTTACTCATACTGAATACTGCACTAATAGTTGTAAATCTTTATATAATAAATCCTTACGCTTTAATATTCAATACGGCGGTTCTGTGAATAATAGTTTATCGTTAAAGGTTTACAATCACCAAGATTCTACAAATCGTACCGAAGTTGATGAAACTAACGGTGTTACTTTTACTTCGGATAAAGACGGAAAATTTAGCAAGATTACTACCCCGATTTTTATTGACAGCCAATCTTCGGGAGAGTCTTATCCTATTTATCATCGCATGGTTTGCCATAAAGATGGAGATGGAACTAAAGATAGTGATTACTACCTTAATTCAATTAATGGCTTAACTCTTAATGATAGTGCTGATGGCGCGTCTAGTTCAGCTAAATCGTCCACACAAAAGCAGTGGAGTCATACTTTTGGCAATCGCCCAACTGAAAAATCAGCTGATGATATATCTGCCTCTACAGTGTACGAGGATGATACTTTTGCAGAGCGCTCACAAAGCTGGATTACTGGCACGCCTAAAGAGGCTGGAACTTTTATATGCAAAGTTCTTGCGCTTAAAGATATTCGTGTATCATTTACAGGTGATAAACATGGATCTCACACATTTGTTTCAGTATTTGATAGAAAAATTAATGAGAGCAGTTCTGCTAGTAGTGATGGAACTAAAACACTTAAACAGAATCTTTTTGATAAGAATATAAACGTGGATTATATATTCAGAGCGCATAGCAAGCAGAATAACGACGTTGCAGGTTCATTTGATAATCCGTATGGCATTTTTGAATCGGGTACATACAAAAGAGGGGAAGTCTGGGACGTTAAGACCATTAAGATTGTTGTTAAGTCGAATAAACAGGATCAGCCTGAAGTTGGGGATAAAGATCTTACGCTGAAAGTGTATCCGTTTAAAAACGGCGATGGTTCGTTGCCGGCGGCGTTGTCTGACAAGAATAACAATATTTCTGCGATGCTCGGTATGGAGCTTAAGCCGTTTGTTGAAGCCACGTCTGCGGCGGATAGCGCGAATAAGATTACGTTGCGCGTGCTGTGCAAAGGCGAGAAGAAGAATGCTGCTGGTGGAGGTGGAGTTGCTTCGACTGGCGGTGCTGGCTCGACTGAAAGTGGTTCTGCTGTAGGTGGCTCAAATGGAGGTACTGCTGTCGGTGGTTCTACTAGCGGTACTGGCTCGCAACCTGTGCAGCCTTCTGGGCCGTCGCAAACTGCGGAAGCTACTTGGAGTAGTAGTCCTGATGGGCTTGGGTTGAGTGGTGTGCCTGCGGATACAGATCAAACTAGATGCAATAAGGCAAATGATGGGGATAAAGAATGTACTGCGAAGAACGTTGCGTCTCAAGCTTCTATGGAAGTGAGTATAAAGCCGACTAAGGTTGGCAAGTACCAGTGCGTTGTGTTTGCGCTAAAACCTAAAGCGCTTGACGCGTTTAATGATGCAATAAAAAATACTAAATCTGACAGCTTAACGCCTGAGTCAATAAAATCTGCGCTAACTAATGCTTCTCCTACGGCGTTTAAAGAAAACAAAGATTTTGCTGCTTTTAAGCTCAATATTGATTCGGTTAGCAATTTTACTTTGCCGCACACAGGCGAGTGGAATTGGAACTTGCAGCTGGGTGCTATAGCTGCCTTAATGGTGAGCGTGCTTGCCGCAGGATTTGTGGCAAGTCAAAGTGACTCATACAGAAAACTATTTTACGAAAGGCGGCGATGCTAATGTGAAAGCTGCCTACGTAATCGAAGAACAAAACAAAACATAAAATAAACGCACAAACAAGTGCCGAATGGGTACACAAACAAGTGCTTAGCAAGCACAAACAAGGCTCAATCGGTACGCAAACACACAGTAACAAAAACACAGTAACAAAACATAAAACACAAAAACAAAACAACTTATTCAAACTGCTCTTAGGAGCATCGAGTAAAGGAGAAAAGATGAATAAATTGACAAACAAGTGCGTGGCGGCGATTGCGTCGCTCGCGATGGCTGGCACGCTGTGCGTTGCTGGCGCCGTAACCATGTCCAGCGTTGCGTGGGGTGTGCCTCGTCCTCCTGTGCATCAAAATCCTATTGCGTCTAAGGCTCCGTGGGATAAGGAGAATAATACACAAACTGGTACCATCACTATTTTCAAGTGTGACGCTGCTGAAAGCAATTATGCGCCAACTGACGCTAATTCCCCTTCGTGCCCTGCGAAGCACAAGCCTCTTAAAGCAACATTTAAGGTAACAAAGGTTGAAAAAGTTAACGGTGAGACTCTTAACTACAAGTCTGAGAAAGATTGGGCTAAGTTAGCTGATGTTGTTAATGATTTGAATCGTAACGACGAGACCAAGATCGAGCTTGGAACTGGCGACGATAATGTGAAGACTCAAGAAACTGATGAAACTACCGGCCAAACAAAGTTCGATAATCTTTCTCTTGGCTTGTACAAAGTTGAAGAAACTAAGGCTCCAGCTGGCTACGGCGCAAATGATATGAGCGTGTTCTATATTACTTTGCCTTTGATTAAGCAGGGTAAGGATGGCAAGGCTGAGTACGATTACAAGCCAGTTGTGCATCCAAAGAATAAGAATCTTACTAGCACTCTTAAGAAGGTTTTAAGCACTGATAAGGGTGATAACTTTGTTGACGTTAAGGACGACATTGTTTACGAGATTAGTGCTGGCGTGAATCATCCTACTGGTACTTTGAATGCAGACAGTATTAAGGATTTTGCCGTTTTCGATGACGCTCCAACAGACGCATTTGACTTTACTGGTAATGATTTCGTTAAGTCCGTGACTGTTGGTGAGGGAGAAAAAGCTGTAGACCTTACTAATAAGACAGGTGAAACTGAAAACTATAGCGTTGTAATCGAATCCAATACTACTGATAATGCCTTTGACAATACGTATTCAAATGCTGATAAGCATGGTATTGCTGCTAAGCATACTCGTATTTTGGTTAAGTTCAGTCCTGCTGGCTTAGGCAAGATTGCCGATGCATTGAACAAGGCTAAAGGTGGCAACGAGCCTCAGGTTCATGTTAAGTTCAAGTTCAAGTTAAACGATACCTATAAGAGCGGTCAGGCTCCGACTACTGAAGGAACGCAAGAAACTAACGGTCATAACAAGATTGTGAATAAGTCTGGTTTCTTCAAGGCTCATTCCGATAACGCTGGTAAGGATCCAGATCCAGTTATTTCTGGTGATAGTGATGAGGGTACTAGAACTAGCACGTTTGGTTACCTTCAGGTAAACAAGCATGACAAGAAGACTGGCGATGGACTTACTGGTGCTGAGTTTAAGCTGTTTAACTCTAAAGATAAGGCAGATGCTTGCAACGCTGCTTTGTTGAAGAAAGAAACAGAGCAAAAAGCTGCAGGTACACAGCCTGCAGGTGAGGCAAGTGCTACTTCTGCTAATCCTTGCACAGATGGAGCATCCGCGAATTTCAATGGTAAAACTGTTGAGGGCGGTAAGTTCCAGGATGCTTTTAAGGCTCTTGCTGGTCAAGATATCTACCTTGTTGAGATGAAGGCTCCGAGTGGTTATATGCGTTACCCTGGTGCCGTTGCTGTAAAACTTGAGGAAGGTAAGACTAAAACTGTTGATTTCCCGAACAGTAAGATTGAGGATACAGGAATCAACACTCCATGGTTCAACCTTCCTGCAACTGGTGCTGCTGGCGTGATTATTTTCGCTGTTGCTGGCATGGGCTTGATTGCAGCAAGCGTGTTCCTCTACATGCGCAATCGCAAGGAAGAAGAACAGCAGCAGAATGCCTGATCTGCTTTCTAAAGCTGGTCTTGTAGTCTAATGGCAAGTGTGAGTCTAGGGTTTACTTAACTAAATCCTAGACTCATATTTGTGTGGTGAGATTTGAGATTTTTCGCACTGAGCGAGGCGAACGTCAGAGCCGAAGGCTGCTGATTCGTCGAGCGAAGAAGAAAAATCGAAAAATCTCTGCTATTAGCACGGTTATTAACGAATTAGCACGCAGAGTTTGGGGGATTTCTTTACGAGCACTAAAAGAGGACTGAGAAGCTACATTCTTTAAGAAAGGCGAACACACTAAACGTCTTTAACAGCCAGAGCGCCCGAAGGACGGGACGTGCGAGGAAAGAAATCCCCACAAACTCGCGCAACAGCAAACACGAGCGTAGCGCTGCGAGATAAGTAATTCCTATCTCCCACAGCCACATTAAATATAAACATAGAACCGAGGAAGCATGAAATTAAACAGCGCTGTTACGAAAGTATATGCTTTCTTCAAGCACCCCACGTCACAACAATCACCACAACAATCACCACAACAATCACCAAAACCCGCACCAAAAAAGCCTAAGTCGCATTTGCGCCGCATTTTAGAACCAATCGCGCTGGCAGTCGCCGCAATCCTATGCTTCACGTACCCAGTGGCGTCTACGCTGTGGAATAACAACGCTTCGAAGCAGCTTTCTGCCGCTTACGACAAGCTTAGCCGCGAGCAGCCTAAAGATGCGCGTGCAATTAGCTTAGATAAGGCGCGCGAGTATAACGCGCATCGTAGCGCTATTTTTACGGCGGATCCTTATAATGGCACGGAAGATTTTAAGAAAACGCCTGAGTATAAGGATTATGAAAAGCAGCTTGATGAGCCGATGGGAATTATGGGAATCGTAAAAATCCCTAAAATCGGCGTAAAGCTGCCGATTTATCACGGCAGTTCTCAGGATGTTTTAGCGTATGGCGCGGGTCACCTGTATGGCACGGATTTGCCGGTTGGCGGCAAAAATAGGCATGCTGTTATTACGGCGCATACGGGTTTGCCGCATGCAACTATGTTTGACGACTTAATCTACCTTAAAAAAGGCGATTTCTTCTATTTTGATGTGCAAGGTAAAACCTTAAGATATAGGGTGTTCCGCATTAGCGTTGTTGACCCGAATGATATTAGGCTTATTCAGCGCGAGAAGGGCCGCGATTTGGCTACGCTGCTTACTTGCACGCCGTACGGTGTGAACTCGCAGAGGCTGCTTGTAACTGGCTACCGTGTGCTGCCGGATCCTGTTAAGCCGCCTGACGATCATTTGCAGTGGCCGCTTTGGATGACGCTGTTTGTTATTGCGCTTGTTGGTTGTGCTGTGATTTTAACTACTATGATTGTTGCAACAATTTCCGCGCGCAAAAATAAGAGGAATATTCGCGGCAGGCATCTGCCTAATGCGTCTAATACGGAGCGTTTGTTAGCGCGCTACTTATCTTCATTGCGGCAGTTTTTGCACAAGCCAAAAACTTCCAGCGTGTGATCAACAACCGTGTATCCGTGGGATTCAGCTACGTTATGAATCCATCCTTCGTCATCGGGTGGCTCAATATCAACTGTTTTTCCGCAGCGTTCGCACACTAAATGATGGTGGTGTGTGTTTTCGTCGCAAATACGGAATAATTGCTGTCCGTTAAAGCGCACAGTGTCTACTTCGCCGCTTTGAGTTAATGCGTTAAGTTGACGATACACTGTTGCTAATCCGATTATTTCTCCGTCTTTGGCGAGTATTCGGTGCAAGTCTTGTGCAGAAACAAAATTGCGAGATTCGCGCAAATAGGAGAGTACGATTTCTTTTTGTCGAGTGTGACGACGTACAGGTTCGCTGGTCATCTCGAATCCTTTCGTTGTTCATCACAGTATTCAAGTTCGTCATCCCAGCAGCCGGTTGAATCTAATGCTGCCGCGGCTTCAACTGGGTCGTCGCTTAGCACTGTAATATGACCCATTTTGCGGTTCTTTCTAACTTCTGCTTTGCCGTAGTCGTGCACATGCCATTCTGGGTGCTCTAAAATAAGCGAGCGCACAGGAGCTACATGCTGTCCGAGCACGTTTACCATAACGGCAGGGGAAAGCAGCTTAGGCTTTTTTAAAGGCCATCCAACAATTCCGCGAATATGAGCTTCGAACTGATCCATATCGCAAGCTTCAATCGTATAATGCCCGGAATTGTGTGGACGTGGAGCAAGCTCGTTTACTACTACTTGATTATCTTTAGTAATAAAAAGCTCAATTCCTAATGTTCCTGCGAGCTCAAATCCGCGGGCTAATCTTAAAGCTAATTCGTGTGCTGCACGCTCAACTTGTGGATCAACTACTGCCGGTGCCAAAGTCATGTGCAAAATACTATTGTGATGCACGTTTTTTACAAGCGGATACGTTACAAAGTCTTTGCCGTTTCCGGAAACAAGAATAGAAGCTTCAAAAGCAAAATCAACGAAACCTTCCAGAATTGAAGGCGGGAATTTGCCGCCGCGGTCTGCGCGATGGTGAATATTTGCAACGTCTTCTTCTGTGCGCAAAACATCCTGACCGTGACCGTCGTAGCCGCCTCGACGAGTTTTCAAAATCGCCGGCAATCCTATTTCGTCAATAGCGGTATCTAAATCGTCAAGATTATTTACTTCGCGCCACGGTGCAGTTTTTGTGCCGTGCTTGTTAATAAACTCTTTTTCAAATACGCGATCTTGGGTTATGCGAAGTAGGTCGGTTCCTTGCGGAATGGCGGTTAAATGGCGGACTTTATCTAATGCGTCTGCGCTAACGTTTTCAAACTCGTATGTTAGTACGTCGCAACGTTCGGCAAGTTCGCGCAAGCCTTCTGGGTCGTCGTAATTAGCTTCAACCTGCAAATCTGCTACTTGGAACACTGGGCAGTCAAGAGTTGGGTCAAGAACGCCAATTCTAAAGCCCATGTGGCGTGCTGCAATAGCCATCATGCGTCCTAACTGGCCGCCGCCAATAATTCCAATCGTGGCTCCTGGCATTAAGCGTTCAACAGCGCCGTTAGTTACTTCAGATAAGGTTGGCATTTGATTCCTCAACTTTCGCTTTGAGTTCTTCGCGATACGCTGCAAGCTCGTTAGCAAGACGCTCGTCGGTTGTGCTTAGAATACTTACGGCAAGCAAGCCTGCGTTTGTTGCTCCAGAATTTCCAACTGCAGTTGTTGCAACAGGAATACCTCCTGGCATTTGCACAATAGAAAGCAAAGAATCCCAGCCCGAAAGTGCGTGAGACTTTACTGGCACGCCTATAACAGGAAGCGTGGTTTGTGCTGCAATCATTCCAGGCAAGTGAGCTGCTCCACCTGCTCCGGCAATAATAATATGGAATCCTTCTTTACGAGCATTGTGCGCGAAGTCTGCCATAAGTTCTGGCGTACGATGTGCAGAAATAACTCTTTTCATGTAAGGAACTTGGAATTTATCTAGGATTTCACAAGCGTGACGCATAGTTTCCCAATCACTTGAAGATCCCATGACGACAGCAACGGTTGGCTTTATTTCTAACACGATGAACCTCCCTGACGTGCAATTGCTACTTTACGCAACACTAGGGAGAACTCGCCGAAGTTTTATGCAAAACTTAACAAATTATTTGTTAAGTTCACTTGTTTTTGGTCGTAATGATTTAGCCATTTCCAAGATTTGTTTTGCACTAGCTTCAGGTAAGTAAGCGTGTGTTACAGCTAAAGATATTTGCGCAAGTTTTGCAGAATCCAAATAGCATACGTAAACTGAGCTCGCTTCCGGCTGGAACTTCTTTTTGAAGAAGTAAAGCGATTTGAATCCGTAGGCAGGTTCCAAAATATCGGACATCATTTCCAGCGCGTGGTTAATAACATTTGAAGATTGTTGAGAATCTGCAATTGTTGCATTTTCGCTGTCTGCGTTTTCAGCGTCGTCGTTTTCACTGTCTGCATTTTTGATTTCTGCGTTTTTGTTCGCTTCGTTTTCACCAATTCCTGCCAAAGGAGCTGCAGATAAGCTCATAAATTCCACAGCAGATTCAGGATTTTCTAATCCTTCGTCGCGCAAGCGTTCTGCCATTCTTGCAATCAGCAATTCCATAATTCCGTTTGGACTATCTGTGCGATGTCGCATAAAATCAAGCGTCCAGCCAATAATTTTATGATCCCTATAAGTAGGCATCCAGCTTGTTACGCCAAGTACGCGCCCATTTTCGTCGATTGCGTACAGTATTTTTACGCGCTCGTCTTGAAGCTCATCCAAGCCACCCAAAGTAAATTTCATTTCTGGAAGAGCTTTAAGCTCAGCCCACTCTTCCGAAATTTCAACAATTTGCTGCTGAACGTCAAAAGAAGCATGTTTATAGGTTGTTAAAATATCGCTTATTCCATCTCGTTTTGCTTTATTTATAGCTGTACGAATATCTTGCCATTTTTTGCCGCGAGTCTGCCACTTGCTTGGGTCTACAAGCATGTCTGTTCCAACTTTAATAGACGTAAAACCAAGCTTTTCTAACTCTTGGCGCACATTCTCATGAACTGCGTAGAATGCTGGAGACCACGAATTTTTTTCGCATAAGCTAATAAATCCACGAAGATCTTGCTTATATTCTTTAGAATCTCCAAAGGGCCCTGTAAGAGTAAGCGCAATATCGTAGCTTAAGCGGTATGCGATTGCGGATTTTCCGCTTGGGGAGAACCAATAATGGTTATTTGGCCAAGTGGTCATGAAGCTCATAGTGTTTCCGCCAAGTTCCACAAGGGAGCTTGCTTTTTCTCTATCTTTTTCGTTGGTTGAAATTTTGCTTCTAAACCATGTAAAGCAAACTATAAAAAGAACAGCCCAAAATATTACGCCAACAGATTGCGCTAATATGGAAGATAGTGGTGTTTCTGTGCGAAGCATTGCGTTAGAACGGTTTCCAAAGCCCATAGGCATCCATCGTCCAGGTAAATCTCGCAAAAGATGATGAATATTTGCAATAGGCTTAAAGTTGTCTGCTATCATAAGGCCAAAAGTTACGTAGCCTACAGCTGTAATCCACAGCGTTACAATAATTGCGATTAACCCTACGCGAACTTGAAAACGACCTGTAGTAATCGAAAAATGCTTAAGATTAATAGCAAGAAGAATAGTCATAAGCAGAGGCGGAAGAGCGGTAAGCATAAACGCAACAGCAACAGCATTATGCTGGTGTATTGAAATATGCTGATTTGTTGCAATAAGCGGCAAAATTGTGAAGTACATTCCAGCATAAAGCACAGTAATTGCGTTAATAACAATGGAAGTCCATGCTGCAAGCTTACGTCCGCGTAACATTCCCCACGCAACAATCAGCATAGTTACAATTGGCAGAAGAATACGAATCCACACTCCGCCAATAGTCGCGTGATGCAATCCAGAATGAAGCAAGCAACTATTGGCACTGTAATTACTAATGCAGCGAGTAACCCACGGCTTTGAGCCCATTTGCGGAGACATAAACAGTCCAAGAGTTGTAAGAATACCGGCGTGGGAGCGTGAAGATAATGCTAATAATGGTCCAAGAGCAATAATTCCTTGAGCGTATGCAAAAAGCTTTCGAATCTCGTAATCTGTGCCTTCCCACCAGTTTACGTTATGCTTTATTCCCTTTGGTTTGCACACAATATTGCCAATAATATGTCCTGTAAAAGCAGCAATAATAGTGCAATAGTCGCCAGGGTTTCCACTATAAAGCATCATTGCAGAAGTAACAGCGTAACCGATTACAAGCATTCGCCTATGCCACAAAATCGATTCGTTTGCCGAAGATGCCATAAAAGCGCCAATAAACAGCGTAAATGGAGACAATCTTATAGGGATTCTAGTAATCCAGTGCATGTTGCTAATAAGCATAGAAAGATTGCCAATAATCGTCAGTCCAACAACTATTCCAATTAGCGTACTAGATACAGCAATAGAAACAATACGAAGTCTGCTTATGCGAGTTTCTGCAACGCCTATAAGAATAATAACGAGGAAACAGTTAACTAAAAGTGAAGGCATGCTGTTTACAAAAACAAGCGAGTGGCAGATTTTTATTAGCAGCTCCGACATGTTTGCATGCCCGAAGAAGAAGCTAGATCCTTTTGCAGGATGGTGTCGCATAAAAAGTTGCGCAAGAGTTGCGTTTGTGCCGTAAGTGTATAAGTGCATTAATGTTCTTGCAAACCAATGTAGGCAATTTATAACAATAAAAATGCATGTGATTGTAAGAGCAAAAACGCGCTGGCGAAGCCAGGAAATAAAGTCGTGCAGAAAAACTCTAATATGGCTAGATGTTTGATTGCTGCTATGGTCTAGGCTTTTTTGTTGACCATCCTCCTGGCTTCTGAGCTTATGCTTATTGAAAAAAGACAGTGCCATATTAGTCTCGATTCACTTTTTTATGAACAAGAATTTTTACATTCGGATACGTGTTTAGATTTGGAACAGTTTTTGAAATGCCTGCTTGTTTGCAGAAAAGATCAAGAACTACTTTCAATCCTGCTTTTACGGTATGCCAATCGTGTCCAGAATTTTTAGCAAGCATTGTTAAAACGTTAATACCTGCGCTGTGTGCGCTTAAAGCAATAGTTGCCTGATTTGCTTGAGATTTAGGATCCCAATAGCCGGCAATAGCATAATAGTTTTGTTTTAGCGGAGCGTTTTTTCGCATTATTTTACTAGGAACGTGACGCTCGTATGCTGAAGTATTTCCGTTAAAGTAGCGTTTAATTGTTTCTTGACGGTTTTGATACGTTGGTTCTAGTTCGCCGCCGGCAGAATACATGCTTCTAAAAATATTCGGATGCGCTGGAACTAATTGAGTAGCGCAAGTTCCGCCTTGAGAAAAGCCTCCCATAAGCCACATGCTTGGGTCTTTGCTTACTGGAAGATTTTTGCGAATCCAGTTAGGCACGTCGCGAATTAAATACGTTTCTGCTTTGCCGTAAACTCCAGTATCTGCACAAAGTGAGTTATGTGTCGCTTCACCGTTTTGATCTGGGGCTACAACAATAGGAGCTAAGCCTTTATGAGATTTTGCGTAATCGTCTAAAGTTTCAGCAATGTCGCTGGCTGCAAAGAAGTGATTTGGGCTACCGGGCTGTCCTGCTAGCATAACCATAACTGGAAGCTTTGGTGGATGCTTTACAAGCGCTGCAGGAGGCAAATAAACGTTTGCTGTGCGAGCTTTGAACTTTGAGTATGTGTTAGGAATGTGTGCTGAGCGAAGAATACCTTTTTTAGGCATTTTTGGAAGCTTATTTTGTTTTGCTAAACTGTACCATTCTTCAATGCTTGCAGTAGCAGATTTTTCCTTATTAACCTCAAGCTTTGGGAAATTACCCATTCCAAAAATTGATCCAAGTGTTGTATATTCGCCGTAAACCATATCAACTCTTAAAGCTGTGCTAATAAGAGTTAAAACAATAGCAATAACAGCAATTAGTCGTTTCCAACCTTTAGTGAACACGAATGCTGTGCCGGCAAAGCCAACAAGAGCAAATCCTATTGCAACGCAAATAATAACAAGCCAACCAAGGCTTACTCCGAACACAAGGAATACGTCTGAAATTAGCCAAGCAATTAATCCGCCAACTATGAAAAATATGCTTGCAACACCTAGCTGTATAAGCAGGTTTATTATGCTAAATAAGTGTTTTGAGCGTTTTGATTTAGTGAAAATCAGCACGAATAAAGTTAAGCCGGTTAAACTAAATAAGCTTGTTGGTAACCAGCCTTGCAAAAGACTTATTTTTGCCAATTGCAGCATGCTTGAATCCTACACTTTCTTGCTTAACTACGTGCAAACAACTTTTAAAGTGAACGATACTCGCAATATTTCACCCAACTGAAATATAGTTTATGTATCTTAATTTTTTCTTAATATTTGCTTTAGTTTTTATAGTTTTTGCTGTTCTATTTTTATAGTTTTTACTGTTCTAATCGTAGTTGCCGAAACATATATTGTAATCCACCGGAAGTATGAAAAATATCAGCATGTCGAGCTACTTGTACTAATAAATATGCAAGTATGACGATAGCAATAACTACAATAATCAATTATTGTGCATGTATAAGGATTCGTTTAGCTAGGAACGATTGGAATTATTATGGATGAAATTGCGCTGGAGTCTTCAAAAAGCGAGAAGGAAGAGGGTGACTATAAGGGGGAAGACTCTAAAGAGCAGAGTAATTCCAAAAATTTCTTTTCATCTTTGCTAAAGATATTAAATAAGCATCAAATAGCTATTCCGCGCTGGCTTTATATAGTATTTTTCGTTCTAAATAGCGTTGGAATGATGGTTATTTTTCAGATGGGCGTGCAAACAGGCTCTCGCAGCCAGGTTTTGAATGGTCTGATTGAAAATATTACGCGAATGTTCAGCAACATTTGGGAAAATTTAAACTTCATATTTGTGCTTAATTTGCTTATTTTTGCGGTTATTTATGGATTAATTATTATTCTTACTAACCGTTTTTGGCTTACTTCAATGGTTTTGCTGTCTCTTTGCATAATTATTTCGATTATTGAGTACATGAAGATTTTTGTGCGAAATGAGGCAATTCTTCCTGCTGACCTGAATTTTTTGCAAAGCGATACTGGTAATATTTCAACATTTTTGCCGCCTAATGCTGGTCGCGTTACTTTATACGCAATAATTTGCGTGATTATTTTCGTTGTAGTTTTTATGACGATTCATTTATTAGATAAGAATCGTGGAAAAGTAGTTTGGTTTGAAGACAAGCGTTTGCGCTACGGCTTTAGAGCTGGAATTTTTGTGCTGATTTTCGCATCTTTCTCCTGGTATGTTGCTTCTGTTGGCACTGTTGGTTCTGTTGCTAATTCTTTTAACCAATTTATGGGCGACCATCCTGCAATGTGGGATTCTGCTTACGATGCGCAACTTAACGGACCAATAGTTGCTTTTACTAGGCAGGTTAATCCAAAAATTATGTCGAAGCCTGCAAACTATAGCGAAGAAACCATGAAACAAGTGGTAGCTCGCTACGAGAAAGTAGCTAAAAAACTTAACGCTTCTCGTAAGAATAAAATAAATAACAGTACTCTTATTGTTATTCTTTCTGAATCTTTTGCAGATCCTTCACGCGTTCCTGGAATTTCTTTTAATAAGGCGATTATTCCTTTTATTGACAGTGTGAAAAAGAATACGGATAGCGGTCTTATGCTTTCTTCCGGCTACGGTGGAGGAACGGCAAATCTTGAATACATGACTATGACCGGTTTAAGCATGGTTAATTTTGATCCTTCGCTTACAAGCCCGTATCAGCAGCTAGTTCCTAAAAAGTCGTGGACTCCAACAATAAACCGTTATTGGAACGATGGTAAAAGCTCTTTGGCTTTCCACCCGTTTGAGCCTTCCATGTATTTGCGCGCTAAGAATTATAAGAAGTTCGGTTTTACTAAGTTCTATTCTTTGCGCAAGCCGGATGTTATTAAGTATCAGAAGCGTATTGATTTAGCGCCGTACGTGTCGGATGATTCCGCATATTCCAGCGTTTTAAAATCTATTTCGCGCAAGTCTTCTCCTGATTTTATTCAGCTTGTTACAATGCAAAATCATATGCCTTATAACGATTGGTATAAGAATAATGATTTTAAGGTGTCTTCTACTGATTCAAGCAAGCCTTTGGGTGAGGAAGAGGCTTCTATTATTCAAACATACGCTAAAGGCGCAAATTATACGGATAAAGCAACTTCTAAGTTCCTTAATAATCTGAACAAACTCAATAAGCCTGTAACCGTGTTGTTCTATGGTGATCATCTTCCTGGAGCATACTCTACAGCTAGTGCGGATAAAAATAATTCTCTTATTTTGCATTTAACAGATTACTTTATTTGGTCAAATAAGGCTGCTAAAGAAAATCTTAAATCTTCTAAGAAGATTCACGCAAAAACAGAATCTTATTCTTCTCCAAACTTCTTTATTTCCCAGGTTGCGCGTCATATGAACGCCAAGGTTTCGCCGTATGTTGCTTTCCTAACAAAGCTTCATAAGCATATTAGTGCAATGGAGCCGCCTGTTGTTAATACAATTCAAGGTTGGGATAGAATCCCTGAGGGTCAACCAATTTACCTTGATCACGACGGTAGGCCAATGGTTTACTCAGCAATGGATGAGCAAACTAAGCAGCTTTTGGACGACTATAAGCTTATACAGTACGATGTTACAGCCGGAAAGAACTACACTCGCAACACTAACTTCTTTAAGATGCCTTAAATAAGCGCTTTTGAAGCTATGTCGTGCCTAAAGAACATGTGTGGAAGATTAAGCTTATCTAGTATGCTGTAGACGTTCTTTTGCGCATCTTCTACGTCTTTTCCGTGCACTTGTACAAGAGCAACTCTACCGGAAGATGTTACAAGATTTCCGGTTTCTTCCTGGCTTTTTACTCCTGCATAATACACGTGTTGACCTTGATTTTCGTCAACAGGAATTTGGGGAAGTGGAGTTCCAGTAACTAAAGTTCCAGGATAGCCTTCGCTTGCAATTATTACGCCGAGCGTAACACCGTTATTTTGCCACGTAAAAGTTGGTGTTTTATGCTGCAAAATATTCCATATTGCATCCCCAAAATCTGAAGTAAGGCGAGGAAGCACAACCTCAGTTTCTGGGTCTCCAAAGCGAGCGTTAAACTCAATAACTTTAGGACCTGTTGCTGTATCAATCAAACCTGCATAAAGTATGCCTGTAAAAGGCGTTCCTTCTTTAGCTAAGCCTTCAACAGTTGGTCGTACAATCTCGTTAATAGCGCGCTCAACTGTTTCGTTACTGATTTGCGGAACTGGGCTGTATGCTCCCATTCCGCCTGTGTTTGGTCCTTTATCTCCGTCGTAAGCGCGCTTATGATCTTGTGAAATTGGCATAACCCAAAAATCAGTGCCGCTTACAAAACTCATAAGCGAAAACTCTTGACCTTGCAAAAATTCTTCAATAACAACTTTTGCTCCGGCAGATCCAAAACGATGATCAACAAAAATATCTTCCAAAGCATCAACTGCTGTTTGCTCATCCATAGCAACAGTTACGCCTTTTCCTGCGGCTAAACCGTCTGCTTTAATAACAATTGGAGCACCATGCTCAAGCACGTATGCGCGTGCTGGTTCCAAAGCGTCAAAAGTTTGGTAGGCTGCTGTTGGAACGTTGTGGCGATGCATAAGCTTTTTTGCAAAGTCCTTAGAGCCTTCAATTTGAGCCGCAGCCTTGTTTGGCCCAAAAGCTGGAATGTTATTGGCTTCAAAATCGTCCACGATTCCGTTCATAAGCGGCACTTCTGGGCCAATAAACGCAAAGTCGTAGTTGTGCTCTTTAACGAAGTTAATAAGAGCTTCGTGATCTGATTGGCTTATGTTTACGGTTTTAATTCCATCGGCTGCAATACCCGGGTTTCCTGGCGCAACCGTTACTTCTTCAACGCTTTCGCCTTTAAGAAGCGCGTGTGCAATAGCGTGTTCTCTAGCGCCGGAACCAACAACTAAAACTTTCATTTTTTGTCCTTTATAGTTTTATTGCAACTCAACTGCAGCGTTTTCGCGCTCAATCATTTTGCCAATAACATAAGCTGTTTCATTATTTTCGCTTAGTGTGTTCAGTGCTTCTTCGGCCTTGCTTTCATCAACCGCCAAAACCATGCCGATTCCCATGTTAAAAACATTGAACATTTCGTCATGAGCAACTTTGCCAGCTTTTTCAATAACGTCAAAAATAGGCGGAACATTCCAGCTTGACGTATCGATTTTTGCGGCCAAATCATCCGAGTACATGCGTGGAATATTCTCAATAAATCCGCCGCCTGTAATGTGAGCTACTCCCTTAATAAGATGCTTCGCAAAAAGTGGTTTCAAAGCTTTTACATAAATTCGCGTAGGTTCGAGCAGAACTTCGCCAAGCGTTTTTCCGTCAAGCTCTTCAAGTTTGGTGTTTACGTCGTAGCCTGCTTCTTCAAACAAAGCTTTACGCACAAGCGAGAATCCGTTCGAGTGAACTCCAGAAGAAGGCAAGCCTATGAGAACGTCGCCAGTGGTAATTGCCGATCCGTCAACAATATTTGAGCGTTCTGCAACGCCAACTGCAAAACCTGCAAGATCGTACTCGTCTTCTGCGTACATTCCAGGCATTTCAGCAGTTTCTCCGCCAATTAAGCCTGCTTCTGATTGAACGCAACCGTCTGCAACTCCTGCAACAACCTGCTCAAGTAGTGCAGGATTATTTTTTCCGCAAGCAATGTAGTCAAGGAAGAACAGTGGTTCAGCGCCTTGCGCTGCAATATCGTTTACGCACATAGCAACGCAATCAATGCCGATTGTATCGTGCTTATTCATCATTTTGGCAACCATAAGCTTGGTTCCAACGCCATCCGTGCCAGAAATCAGCACTGGCTCCTTGTAACCGAGGGACGCCAAGTCGAATAATCCACCGAATCCGCCGATGCCACCTACAACGCCTGGACGCTTCGTGCGATTTACATGCGATTTAATACGACGTACTACTTCGTATCCTGCTTCTACGCTTACGCCAGCTTCATCATATGCGTGTGGCATGTTGATTCCTTTCCTAAGTTGTTATAAGTATTTTCTTAAATTTTGTTAATCAATTGCCGTAAATCAGTAAAATATTAAGTTATATAAGGTTTTCGTGTGAATATTTACTGTGCTTCCTTACTTCCTGCAAATGCTCGCGTTCTTCAGGAGTAAGTGAAGCCAAGAATTCTTCGCCGTAATCATCCAGTGCAGTAGGGTAGTCGCCATTAAAGTATGCAACGCACAATCCGCCATAAGGAGCAGGCTTATTTAACCCAATTGACTCAACAAGTCCGTCCAAAGACAGGAACGCAAGAGAATCAGCATCAATATACTCGCGAATTTCTTCAACTGAATGTTTTGCTGCAATAAGTTCTTTAGTTGTTTGAATATCAATACCGTAGAAGCAAGGATATTTAAGAGGTGGGGAAGAAATACGCATATGCACTTCTTTAGCGCCAGCTTCTCGAAGCAATTGCACAATGCGCTTAGAAGTTGTGCCGCGCACGATTGAATCGTCAATAACAATAACGCGTTTTCCTTCAACAACACTGCGCACAGCAGAAAGTTTCATGCGCACACCCTGCTCACGCAATTCTTGAGTTGGCTGAATAAAAGTGCGAGCCACATACTGGTTTTTTATTAATCCCATTTCGTTAGGAAGGCCACTTGCTTCTGCGTATCCTGCGGCTGCAGAAAGAGAAGAGTTAGGAACTCCAATAACCATGTCTGCTTCAACAGGGGATTCTTGAGCTAAACGAGATCCCATGCGCTTTCTTGCAGCATGCACGTTAATTCCGTAAATATTAGAATCTGGGCGAGCAAAGTAAATAAACTCCATTGAGCACACTGCATGCTGCACGTTATCCGTGTAGCGCTCAATCTTGTAACCTTCGTCGTTAATAACGATTATTTCTCCAGGCTCAATATCTCGAATAAATTCGGCGCGAACAATATCAAAAGCGCAAGTTTCAGAAGAAAGAACATAGGCTCCGTTTTGCATGCGACCAAGAGAAAGCGGGCGGAATCCGTTTGGATCCGTAGCACCAATTAAAGAATCTTCTGTAAGAAGCAGGTAAGCAAATCCGCCGTGAACAGTTAGTAATGCTTCTTTAAGACGTTCCATAAAAGTTGGTTTACTGGAGCGGCGAATCAAATGCATCAATATTTCAGTGTCGGAATTTGAGTGGAGAATAGCGCCATTGTCTTCTAAAGAATTGCGTAAGCTTGTGCAATTCGTTAAATTTCCGTTATGAGCTAAAGCTACATCTCCATCGTGGAAGCGGAATAAGAAAGGTTGAATGTTATCAACACTTCCAGATCCTGCAGTAGCGTAACGCACATGGCCAATAGCACGATTTCCCGTTAAACGTTCCATAACCTGCTCGTTGCTAAAAACCTGCGTAAGTAGGCCTAGTCCGCGATATCCGTGAAGAGTGCCGTTATCGTTAGATACTATTCCAGCTCCCTCTTGGCCGCGATGCTGAAGCGCATGCAAACCAAAATAAGTGAGCCTTGAAGCATCTTTGTGACCCCAAACACCAAACACTCCGCACTCTTCGTGAATGTCTTCAAGCTCTGCAGACATATTTAACCCCCTTGTAGTCGCTTACTTTAATTCGCGAAACTATACTCATTGTTGCACACGCTTCTAATAAGATAATGTTACGTTTCATGCTTTGCTCATACTCACGCCGTGAAGTACTGAACTCCAGCATCAAACAGTGGCTGTTCGTGGAAATCAGGAATGTTCACGTACAAGCCTTCGCCTGCTCGTTCGCAATGACCCATCTTTCCAAAAACTCGGCCATCTGGGCTGGTAATTCCTTCAACGGACATAATCGATCCGTTTGGATTCACGTTCAAACTCATGCTTGGAACGCCGTTACTGTCAACGTATTGCGTAGCTACTTGGCCGTTAGCAATAAGCTTTTCCATAACTTCTGGCGTTGCAATAAAACGACCTTCGCCGTGAGAAATAGCAACAGTGTGAATATCGCCAACTTTAGTATTTTTAAGCCATGGAGACATGTTTGAAGCAACGCGCGTGCGCACAATTCTGCTTTGATGCCTGCCAATCGTGTTATAAGTAAGCGTTGGGCAGTTAGAATCCATAGGAACAATATCGCCAAAAGGCACCAAACCAAGCTTAATAAGCGCTTGGAAACCGTTGCAAATGCCCAGCATAAGTCCGTCTCGATTCTTAAGCAAATCGCGCACAGCGTCAGTCACTTCCGGATTTCTAAAGAAGGATGCAATAAACTTTGCTGAACCGTCCGGCTCGTCGCCGCCGGAGAAGCCGCCAGGAATCATAACAATCTGGCTCTTATTAATCTCCTCAACAAGTTTCTTTGCAGACTCGGCAATATCTTTAGCGCTCAAGTTGTTAATAATAAGCGTATGAGCGTCGGCACCTGCACGCTCGAAAGCAGCTTGAGTATCGTACTCGCAATTATTTCCAGGGAAGACTGGAATAATAACGCGCGGGTGAGAAAGCGGCTTTGGCTTTCCTGTGTGCGCGTGGTTTGTAGTAGAAGCATTATTTTCGTTACTAATAGTTTCTACAATCTCACCAGGCTTTTTATATGGGAAGATTGAGGAAAGTTCGCTTTCCCAAATCTTTTGCAAATCGCTTAAATCAACTTCTTCGCCATTTGCGGAAATAATTGCGTAATTCTCAGTCGTTTCGCCAATAATCGAAATATCAACCAAGCTTGTGTTATCTGAAGATGGAACCTCAGCGTTTTCTTTAAGCTCAACGTAGAAGCTTCCGTATGCTGGCTTAAATAAATCATCGTTGCTTAAATTGTTGAATAATTTAAGACCAATATGATTTCCAAGCGTCATCTTGAATAAGATTTCCGCGCTCGCACCGTAGCCAGGAGTTGCAACAGCAAGAGCTTGCTTGTTCTTCGTAATATTTTCGATTAATTCAAGAGTTTTAAGGAAACTTTCCTTTTCTGGAGTAATTCCGTCGGATTTATATTGTGGAGCAATTCGCAAAACCTTATGATTTACGCCCTTAAATTCTGGCGAAACAGTTAAACGCGCATCTCCAGTAGAAACAGCAAAGGAAATTAAAGTTGGTGGAACATCCAAATTCTCAAAACTGCCGCTCATAGAATCTTTGCCGCCAATAGCGCCAACACCAAAATCAAGCTGAGCGCTTAAAGCGCCAAGAACTGCTGCAGCTGGCTTTCCCCAACGTTCTGGAACATCGTGAGGCTTGCCAAAATACTCTTGCAAACTCAAGTAAGCACGTTCTCGCGTGAAACCGCTTGCTGCAAGCTTTGCCAAAGACTCAACAACCGCAACATAAGCTCCAGTAAACTGATTCTTTTCCATCAAATACGGATTAAAGCCCCAAGCCATTGCGGAAGCAGTGTTTGTTTCGCCAAATACTGGGAATTTAGCAACCATAGCTTGAGCTGGAGTAAGCTGACGACGACCGCCAAAAGGCATAAGCACAGTTGCTGCACCAATTGTAGAATCGAAACGTTCTGCCAAACCCTTGTTTGAAGCAATATTAATGTTTGAAACAAGTAAGCGTATACGCTCAGTGAGAGTCAAATTAGACTGATCCTGCCATGGGTTCGTATAAGATTTTCCACTTTCAATATGAAGAACCTGCTGTTTTGGAGCACCGTTAGAAGCCAAGAATGCGCGGCTTAAGTCCACAATGGTTTTTCCGCGCCAAGTCATGCGCATACGGGCTTCTTTGGTAACAGTCGCAATGATTTCTGCTTCCAAATTTTCTTCACGAGCGTACTTTAAGAATTCTTCAGCATCACTTGAAGCAACGTCAACAGCCATGCGCTCCTGGGATTCAGAAATAGAAAGCTCAGTGCCGTCAAGACCCTCGTACTTTTTAGAAACCTTGTCGAGATTGATAGTTAAGCCGTCTGCAATTTCGCCAGTTGCAACAGAAACGCCGCCCGCACCAAAATCATTACAACGCTTAATAAGCTGGCAAGCATCCTTGCGGCGGAAAAGTCGCTGCAATTTGCGTTCAATAGGAGCGTTACCTTTTTGAACTTCTGCTCCACATTCTTCAATACTTTCAACATCCTGCGCTTTAGAAGCGCCGGTAGCTCCGCCAATTCCGTCGCGTCCAGTGCGTCCGCCAAGAAGAATAATCACGTCTCCTGGAGCAGGAGTTTCCCTGCGCACATGGTCGGCTGGGGTAGCGGCAACAACCGCACCAACTTCCATACGCTTAGCAACATAGCCCGGGTGGTATAACTCGTGCACTTCGCCAGTAGCTAAACCAATCTGATTTCCATAAGAAGAGTAGCCTGCTGCAGCAGAAGTTACAATCTTTCGTTGTGGAAGCTTACCGTTTAAAGTTTCACTAATAGGAGTACGCGGATCTGCAGCGCCGGTTACGCGCATAGCTTGGTAAACGTAGGAACGTCCAGAAAGAGGGTCTCGAATGCAGCCACCAATGCAAGTTGCAGCGCCACCAAAAGGCTCAATTTCAGTAGGATGATTATGCGTTTCGTTCTTAAACAGGAACAGCCAATCCTCATCGTGGCCGTTTACATCAACCTTAACTTTTACAGTGCAAGCGTTGATTTCTTCCGACTCATCCAAATTTTTAAGCTCGCCAGTATGCTTCAAATATTTAGCACCAATAGTTGCCATATCCATTAAGCAAACAGGTTTATTTTCGCGATTTAACTTTTTTCGCAAATCAAGATAACGATTAAACGCTTCTTGAACTGTGCTATCGTCAATCGTAATATTTGTAAGCTCAGTGCCAAAAGTAGTATGACGGCAGTGGTCGGACCAGTACGTATCAATAACGCGAATCTCTGTAATAGTAGGATTGCGATTTTCTTCCCTAAAGTATTGCTGGCAGAACTTTGCGTCAGCCAAATCCATAGCCAAACCGCGATCCTCAATAAACTTTTGCAATCCAGCTTCGTCTAAACTGTTAAAAGTATCAATTACTTCAACGTCTGCAGGAACTACTGTTTCTCGCTGCAAGCTTTTTACTTCGTCAAGACTTGCCTCTCGAGCCTCAACAGGATTGATAACGTAATGCTTAATAGCATCCATGGCTTCTTCGTCAAGATTGCCTTTTAGCGCAATTACTTTAGCAGTGCGCACAGTTGGGCGCTCGCCTTGACTAATAAGCTGAATACACTCGCTTGCGGATTGCGCGCGCTGGTCGAACTGACCAGGCAAAAATTCAACAGCAAACACGTGCTCGTTTGTTTCAATAGGCAAATAGTCGTAGGTGTTATCAACCGGCGGCTCGCTTAATACAGTTCGCACAGCAGTATTGAACAAATCTCCATCAATACCTTCTAAATCGTATCTGTTGATAATTCGTGCGGAAGTAATCGCGCTTATGCCAAGAATTTCCTTAAGCTCATGTAAAAGCTGCTGAGCTTGAACGTCAAAACCATTGCGTTTTTCCACATATACGCGAAATACCACGAGAAACCTACCTTGTTGAAAGTGCGGTATAGCAGTGTTTGTTATGGGCTTTTAAGTTATAAATTGTGGGTTAAGTTATGTGTTAAGTTGTGGTTTTAAATTATTGGTTAAATTATTGGTTAAATTATGTAAGAATGCGTGTGGCTCGCACCCCTAAAGGCACGAGCCACAACGAAATCTTATCGGTTCACACAATCATCTGGTTTACGCACGCAAAAGTCTAAACCTTCGCTTTTTGCTAAGTTTTCCAGCCTGATGTGAATTTCTTCATAAGCTGGGATTATGTCTCCCAAATCGCGTCGGAATAAGTCTTTATCCAAATGGCTTACGCCGTTTTCACCAGCATTGCCGCCAGCATTGCGCTTATCCCAAAGTCTGCAAGTATCAGGCGTAATTTCGTCTGCAAGAAGAATATTTCCTTGCGCGTCTACGCCCTCTTCAATCTTGAAGTCAACAAGCTGAACATCAATCTTGGAGAAAATATCAAGCAAAGCATTGTTTACAGCGTGAGCTTGGCGAGTAATTTCCGCCATCTCTTCGTCTGTAGCTAAACCTAAAGCCACAACGCCTTCTGGGTTAATAAATGGATCGCCAAGTTCGTCGGACTTCACGCAGAACTCCAACAATGGCTTCTTTAATGGTGTTCCTTCTTTAACGTTATAACGTTTTGCGAAAGAACCGGCAGCAGTATTGCGCATAATAATTTCCAGCGGAAACATGCGCATACGCTTTACGAGTTGTTCGGTATCGGAAATACGTCCGAGGAAGTGGCTTTTTACGCCGCGCGCCTCAAGTAAATGGAATAGTAAAGAAGTAATCCGGTTGTTTAAACTGCCTTTACCGGCGATCTGAGCTTTCTTCAGACCGTTACCAGCGGTTGCCTGGTTCATATATTCGACCCAGAGCACATTGGTGTCATCGGTAGCGTACAGTTTTTTGGCTTTGCCTTCATACAACTTGTCAAGTTTTTCCATGATATGCCCTCTCTTACGTGCATTCATAGTTGTAGGCGCAAACCAACAGTATTTGTAGGTTTACCTGACCTTGGCCAGCACGATTAGCGTAACAATTGTTACCTACAAAATTTCCGGCAAATATTGCATAGATGCAATATAAATTATTGTTTAATACCTTTATTTTCAAAGTATTTCAGCATTTGAGCTATCCGTCTGCAATGCTCTTACAATGCGTGTCGCATTTTTTCTTGCATCCTCTTGATTAGATCCCGTAGCAAGAGCCACTGCCATACGTCTGCGGCCGTGAACTGCAGGCTTAGCAAAAATACGCAAGCCGCTTCGATAATTTTCGTCCGCTTGTAAAGCTTTGGAAATATTAGTAAAGCCAACTTCTCCTTCGCCTTTAACAACAATTGCATGACTTGCTGCAACCTCGTTATCTTTTAACGAAAGCGAAGTGTAGTTTGCTGTAACAGGCACACCTAAAATAGCGAGCGCATGAAGCGCAAACTCGCTGTAATGCTGTGAAATCATAGTTACCATGCCAGTATCGTGTGGGCGAGGAGAAAGCTCGTTAAAAAGCAACGAGCCATCTTTTAACACAAATAACTCAACGCCGTAAACGCCCCAACCGGTTTCGTTTGCATCATGCGCAATATTAGTTAAACCTTCTACAGCGCGCTTCGCAATATTTTTTGCATTATTTCGTATTTCTTCAGGAATATTCGCAGGCTGCCAAGATTCTCTATAGTCTCCGTCTTGCTGACGCTGAGCAATCGGTTCGCAAGTAGTAATTCCTGCGCAAGAGCTTACTGTTAAAACTGTAAGCTCGTAGTCAAGCGGAGCTAAAGCTTCAACAATAACGCGAGAACACTCGTTTTCGTGACCAGCTGCCGCGCGCCTTCCATGCTGAGCTTCATCCCACGCAGCTTTAAGCGCTTCCGGGCTTTTAACTATAGACTGGCCGTGTCCGGAAGAGCTCATAACAGGCTTAACAACGCAAGGGTAGCCAACGATTTTTGCGCCGTCGTCTAATTCCTCGTAAGAGGACGCAAAACGGTATGGGGTAGTAGGCAAACCTAAATCTTCGTGAGCAATCCTACGCAAGCGCTCGCGATCCATTGCAATTGCTGCAATATCTGTGCTAGGAACAACCTGGATTTTATTATTCGCTGCATTTTTCAAAACTTTAGTTGCGATTGCTTCAACTTCCGGAATAATAATATTCGGATGCACTTCGTCAATAAGATTTTGAAGAGAAGCAGCATCAGACATATCTAACACTCTGTATTCGTGAGCTATTTGCATGGCAGGAGCGTTCTTATAGCTGTCTGCAGCGCAAACGCGCACGCCTAATCGCATAAGCTCAATAGCAATTTCCTTGCCAAGCTCACCTGAGCCAAGAAGAAGTGCTGTCAGGTTGTTACTGTTTTCAGTTACGCCAAATATGCGCTGATTTTGCTCAGAAAAACTCATATGTCTATTGTTGCATTTGCTATTGTCGAATAATTTATGTTGTTACTACGACGCGCCGAGGTGTGTTGCGCTGGCGTAAATCAAGAAAATCGTGTATAGTATTCCTCTGTTGTGTGATTCGATTCGTTTATTTGTTTATTCGTTTCATTTGTTTCACGCGCATGGTGGCTATAGCTCAGTCGGTAGAGCATCTGATTGTGGTTCAGAAGGTCGCGCGTTCAAGCCGCGTTAGCCACCCCACTTAAACGGCGGGTATTTACCTGCCGTTTTTTGTTTTAGACGCACTTTTTTGCCGCTTACCATATTTTTTAAATAACCTCAGCCTATGGAGTAGACTGGTATGGTTACACATATGTATGTTGTTGTTGGATAACTTTCGTACTAATAGCACATGGTGCAGAAGGAGTCTTGTATGGCTGGTAAGGCAGCGCCTAAGGAACCATGGTGGCAGACAATGCTTCTGTTTGTGCCAAGACTTTTAGGCAAAGCAGTTCGCTCACTTTTTGGGGTAGGTGAATACGATGAAGCTTACCGCAGAGATGGCTTATGCTTTGTTATGCTAATTCTTGCCGTACTATTCTGCGCTTCTGAATGGTTTCATGTAAGTGGTTTTATTGGCGTTGGGCTGCATATTTTAGCTTCGGGTGCTCTCGGCGTTATGAGCGTTGTGCTTCCTGTGTGGCTAAGTATTATTGCTTTTCGCTTAATGCGAAATAGTGGCGCAAAATCTGGGAATCATCGAGTTGTTTTTGGTTTTATTATTCTTCTGTGCTCTATATGCTCGATTCTCGATATTTCTCTTGCGTCTAAAAGTCACGCTTTTGATTTTGAATCAGTTAGAAAAGCGGGTGGATTGCTAGGTTTTGCTTTAGGCTCTCCACTGTCTTGGGGTTTTTCTCGCATATTTGCTCTCATAATTTTTGTAATCATCTCTATTTTTGCAGTTTTAATGATTGCTCGTCTTCACGTAAGCGATATTGCAAATTGTGTTGCGTCAATCTTCTCAAAGAAAAACAAGAAAAACGCGCAGGATGAGGATTCTTTAGACGAGTCAGACGAGTCAGACGAATCAGACGATGCGAATGAATCAATTAAATCAGGTAAAACTAAAGATTCATATGAAGATAAGCCTTTGGAATTTGCTGAAGGTGTGCCAACTCACGACGGAAAATCTTCTAAAAAAGAAAGCGCTAATTTAGGCGCAGCTTACTTGCTTAAATTGTGGAAATCACTATTTAATCGCAAAAATAAAGAAAAAGACAATACTTTGCTCGACGAATATGCTGGAGATGACGCATTTTTGCATGCTGCAGCTGTTAATGCAGAAACAAGTGAAAATCTTGAGCGTGTTAAACCTCAGCGCGTTAGAACAGTAAGCAATCTTGAAGGCTACAGCGAGAATTATATTCCTGTAGATGCTAAAGATTCTTCAGATTCTTCGCAATCAAACAATAATGAATCGGGCCATAATCCTAGAAGCGCTTCTTCTTCGCCAATACTAACTTCTGCAGAAACCTTGCCTAAAGCTCCTATGAGCGCTTCTGTTGATTCTGCTAAGGATCCGTGGTCTAGTATTCCGGCGGAGCAAATGGATCAATATAGAAAAGATCAAGAAAACGAAGATAATTTAGCCGACGAAAGCGCTAAAAATAATCTAAACTCCTCGGAAGATTCCGCTTTACAACCGTACAGGCTTCCTGATTTGAACATTCTTGCTCATGGAAAGCCTCATGCTGCTAGAACCCAAGCAAACGACAATGTTATTCGCGCTCTAACTTCCACTTTTGAACAGTTTGACGTCGATGCTCGCGTAATCGGTTTTCTTAGAGGACCTTCTGTTACGCAGTACGAGGTTGAGCTTGGTCCTGGCGTTAAGGTTGAAAAAGTTACGAATTTGCAAAAAAATATTGCATACGCTGTAGCTAGTACGGATGTGCGTATTTTGTCTCCAATTCCAGGAAAGTCTGCTATTGGTATTGAAATTCCAAACGTAGACCGCGAAATTGTGCATTTGGGAGATGTTTTGCGCTCGCAAAAAGCCATGAATGACCCTAATCCTATGCTTACAGGCGTTGGAAAAGATGTTGAAGGTCATTTCGTAACGGCAGCTCTAGATAAAATGCCACATTTGCTTGTTGCTGGTGCTACTGGTTCTGGTAAGTCGAGTTTTATTAACTCAATGCTTACTTCGATTATTATGAGGGCCACTCCTGAGCAAGTTCGCATGATTATGGTTGATCCTAAGCGAGTGGAGCTTTCCGCGTACGCTGGCATTCCGCATTTGCTTACGCCGATTATTACGGATCCTAAGAAGGCAGCTCAAGCTCTTGAGTGGGTTGTTAAAGAGATGGATGCTCGCTACGACGACTTGCAATTCTTCGGTTTCCGCCATGTTAAAGATTTCAACAAGGCTGTTCGTGAAGGCAAAGTTCATGCACCGGCTGGATCTGAGCGAAAAGTTGCTCCATACCCGTATTTGCTTGTGGTTGTGGACGAGATGGCTGATTTAATGATGGTTGCTAAGAACGATGTTGAAAGTTCTATTCAGCGCATTACTCAGCTTGCTCGAGCTGCAGGCGTGCATTTGGTTCTTGCTACTCAGCGTCCGTCCGTTGACGTTGTAACCGGCTTAATTAAGGCGAATATTCCTTCCCGCTTAGCTTTTGCTACTTCGTCTGCCACTGATTCCAGGGTTATTCTCGATACTGTTGGTGCGGAAACTTTGATTGGTCAAGGTGACGCTTTGTTCCTTCCAATGGGTGCTGCAAAACCTCAGCGTGTGCAGGGTTCATGGGTGAGTGAGTCGGAGATTCGTAAAGCTGTGGAATACGTGCGCACTCAGCGCAAGCCAAAGTATCGTGAAGATATTGAGCAAATGGCTCAAAAAGCGGATGCTCAAGCTCAAAACAAGCTTAAAACAAGCGATATTGGAGACGATATGGACGAGTTGCTTCAGGCTGCTGAGCTTGTTGTTGGTTCTCAGTTTGGCTCTACTTCAATGCTTCAGCGTAAGCTGCGTGTTGGTTTTGCTAAGGCTGGGCGACTTATGGATTTGCTGGAATCTCGCGGCGTTGTGGGGCCTTCTGAAGGTTCTAAAGCTCGCGAAGTTTTGGTTCAGCCGGAAGATTTGCCAAAAGTTTTGGCATTTATTCGTGGCGAGTCTGACTCGTTGTAAAATAGTGTTATTGTGTTGCACAACTATGTTGGGTGGCGCGCTAGAAGTTTTTAGTTTGCGATAAGATAAAGGTATGCGTATGAAGAAGAATGCTAAGTCTTCGTTTTTTGAAGGCTGGAATTGTGCTCCAAATATCGTAACTTATGTGCGTATTGCGTTGGCAATTGTTTTTATTGTTTTATATTTGCTCGCAGGTGAGTGGGGTCATAACTCCGTGCCAATGCGTTGGGCGGCGTTTGCTGTGTTTGTTATTGCGGCGGTTACGGATAAGCTTGATGGTTGGTTAGCTCGTAAATATAATCAGGTTACCAAATTAGGTAAGTTGCTTGATCCAATTGCAGACAAAGTGTTAATTTTGGCAGCTCTTGTGATTGCTTCCGTTTTTGAAGAAGTTATTTGGTGGATCACAATCCTGTTCTTAATTCGTGAAATCAGCATAACAATTGTTCGTTTCTGCGTTATTGGCCGAAACGGTAGGGTTATTGCCGCTTCTTCTGCAGGAAAGTACAAGACTTTAACTCAGGTTATTGGCCTTGCAATGATTATTGCTCCTATGGCCGCTATTTTTAATACTCAAGTTACGCCTCCATGGTGGCTTACACTTTACTATTCTGTAGCTTTTGCTTTGCTCGGTATTTCTTTGGGCTTTGCTTTCTACTCTGCAGTGCTGTACGTGTACAGTGCTTTCTTTGAGAAGGATTCTGTTGATGATTCTCAAGCAGATAAGCAAGTTAATGAAGCTCCATTGCCACCGTTGCAATGAATAATTCTTCTCCTGTGTCTCTCAAAAACCTAGCTGAGCGTATATTATCTAATAGCGTTCAGCTAGGTTTTCATATTGCTGCTGCAGAATCTTTAACAGGCGGTTTACTTGCAGACGCTTTTGTTTCGGTTCCGGGAGCTTCTCGAGTATTTTGCGGCTCTGCTGTGACCTACGATATTCACGCTAAAGCTAAAATTTTAGGCGTTGACGCTCATCTTTTGCAAACCGAAGGTGCGGTTTTTAAGGATGTTGCTATGCAGATGGCAGTGGGGGCGTCTTTAATATATCGCGGTAGTGGCTGGAAGTATGAAGAGGATTCTTCAAAAGAATCTTCAAAAGAATCTTCAAAAGAATCTTCAAAAGAATCTTCAAAAGAATCTTCGGAAGAATCTAACTTCCCAATAATTGGGCTTTCAACAACCGGAGTTGCAGGTCCTGGTCCGGACGGCAATAAGCCTGCTGGATTGGTTTATGTTGGCGTTTTGCTTCCAGAATCTTTTAATTTGCGAGATTTGATTTTGCAAAAAGCTAGTGAGCTTCTTGATTTGGATTGTGTTAGCAATATGTGGGATTACACTTCTAAAAAAGATGTTGTTCTTGTTTTTGAACTTAATTTAGAAGGTAGTCGTGAGCAAGTGCGTAAATCTACGGTACATAATTTGCTTAAAATCTTAGATTATTTACTTTCTGTATTCGAGTAATATTTGAACTTTTGGCTGATTTACAAGCAAGACACGCAGTATCGAACAAATGTTCGTATTTGTAGTATACTTGAGATTGTTGAGATGATTGCAGCGCGCTCAAGCGTCATGGTGAATATTTAGCTTTAGCTTTTATCCACATTGCTCAAAAGCGCTTGCAGTGGCATCGCGTGTCGAACTAATGTCGTTCGATACATAACGGCATGCGAAAGGAGTAGCAAACATGGCGCAAACAGCAAAAGGTAAAAGCACTGTTGATCGTCTTATTGATGCAGATAAGGCAGATCCTCGTCGTCAAGCCGCGCTGGAAACTGCATTAGCTAATGTTGAAAGGCAATACGGAAAAGGTTCTGCAATGCGCTTAGGTGACAGGCCTATGCAAGATGTAGAAGTGATCCCTACAGGTTCAATCGCTTTGGATACCGCTTTGGGTATTGGCGGTGTTCCTCGTGGACGTATTGTTGAAGTTTACGGTCCAGAATCCTCTGGTAAAACAACTCTTGCATTGCATATTGTTGCTAATGCTCAAAAAAACGGTGGCGTAGCGGCATTTATTGATGCAGAGCACGCTTTGGATCCTGTGTACGCTAGAAAACTCGGTGTAGACACTGATGCGCTTATTGTTTCTCAGCCAGACAACGGTGAGCAGGCGTTGGAAATTGCGGATATGCTTATTCGTTCTGGTGCTTTGGATGTGATTGTTGTTGATTCTGTGGCAGCTTTAGTTCCTAAGGCTGAAATTGATGGAGATATGGGAGATAGTCACGTTGGTTTGCAGGCTCGCTTAATGAGCCAGGCTCTTCGTAAAATGACTGGTGCTCTTTCTCAAGCTGGAACTACCGCTATTTTTATTAATCAGCTTCGTGAAAAAATTGGCGTATTCTTCGGTAATCCTGAAACAACTACTGGTGGTAAGGCTTTGAAATTCTACGCGTCTGTGCGTATGGATATTCGTAGAGTTTCCACTATTAAAGAGGGCGAAGAAGCTATTGGTAATCGCACCAAAGTTAAGATTGTTAAAAATAAGATGGCTCCGCCATTTAAAACTGCTGAGTTTGATGTTTTATACGGTGAAGGTATTTCCACAGAAGGTTCTGTTATTGACATGGGCTTGCAGGCTGATGTTATTAAGAAATCCGGTTCGTGGTTTACTTACGAAGGTGAGCAACTCGGTCAGGGTCGCGAAAACGTTCGTAAATTCCTGAAAGATAATCCAGCTATTACTGAAGAAATTAGCGAAAAGATTAAAGCAGCATTAGGTTTAATGCATCCAGACGATCAATTTGCTGAGGATTCAGAATTGGATCGTGCAGATGAAGCTTCTAATGCTAAAAGTTCTACTGCAAAATCTTCAGCAGAAAAGTAATAGAAGATTAGCGTATAAAGCGAATTGATATGGTGATTAGTGTAGCGAGTTTTCTTCGCAATCATCCAGTAACGCTTACTAAAGAAGACGACGAAAGCAATGACGTCACTCTTAATACTCGTAGGCGCACATCGCGTAAATCATCACGTTTAAGCGCAAAAACTAATACAAACAACATGCCGTATGTAAAATGCGCTAACAAGTGTGATTTAAACGATGAATCTTTCGCAAGTGACGAGCTTCGCGTGAGTAACAAGCCTTGTGAAGGTGATGAAGATGATTGTAGGGAAGCAGCTTTAAGACTTTTAGATTATGCTCCTCGCTCTGTAGCAGATATGCGTCAGCGTCTTAAAGAAAAAGGCTACTGTGAAGTTGTTGTTGATTCGGTTATTGATCGTTTAATTGAATTGCATCTTCTTGATGACAATCAATACGCTCAAATGGTAATTCGCTCTTGCGTAGCGCGGCTTCTTGGTGCTAGAGCTACACGCATGGAATTGCATCGTAAGAATGTTGATCCTGATGCTATTTCGAAATGCGTGGAGTTAGCTCAAAATTCGGGAGTATTTACTGAAGCAGCTTGGGAGCTTGGCCGAAAAACTGCTCAGCGTACGAAAAATCTTGAGCCTTTAGTTAGGAGGCGCAGATTTTTTGCAGCTGCCGCTAGAAAAGGGCATGATTTAAGCGTTATTAACGAAGTATATGCCGCTTTGTTTGTAAGTGATAACGAGTAATAAAAGAGGCTGGTTTCTAATAAGCCAGCCTCTTTTTATTTACTTTTTACTCTTTTTACTTTTTACTCTTTACTGTTTTATTTTTTCTTTGCCTAAATAACGTTCATTTAGCGAAATTATTCGCCTGAGTTTGAACATAGCTAGGCATTTGTGAAATATCAATAACATCAGTAAAACGTGGAGTCTTATTTTCAAGTTCTCTAAGCATGCTTGGAGCTTTCGTTCCTGTTGCTTCGCTAAGAGCATCCATGCATTGGAAATCATCCATATTTTGCACATTCTTAAGCCCTAAAGCTTCAGCCACTACGCGCGGGAACTTATAAGGGCTTGCAGTGCTTAAAAGCACGCGCGGAACGCTTTCGTCATGCGGAATATGCTGCATAACAAAGTATCCGCAAGCAGTATGCGGGTCAATAACATACTTGTACTTGTTCCAGCAGTCAGAAATAGCTTCGCGAATCTGATCCTCATTGGCCCAGCCGCAGCCAAAAATAGCTCGTATTTTTGCAAGCACGTTTTCTGGAATCTCAAAAGCGCCCCACTGAGCTAAATCATTCATAAGCATTTGTATTAAACGCGTGTCTTTATTGCACATGTAATAAAGCATGCGTTCCAAATTAGAGGAAACCAAAATATCCATTGAAGGAGCAACAGTGTGATGGAATGGGCGCTGACGGTTATAAGTGCCGCTTACCAAAAAATCAAACAAAACATTATTACTATTGCTTGCAACAATAAGATGTTTTACAGGAAGACCAAGCATTTTTGCGTAATATCCAGCAAGAATATCGCCAAAATTGCCGGTTGGTACGCAAAACTCAACTTCGTCGCCAAGTTTTATAACTTCGCGCTCAACAAGTTGCTTATAAGCCGCAAAATAGTACACGACTTGCGGCACGAGTCGTCCAACATTTATTGAATTAGCAGAAGACAATTCAGTATTCGCATCTTCTTCAATATTTTTATTAAGCTCACTATTGGTGAAAATCTGTTTTACGCCAGTTTGAGCATCGTCAAAATTGCCTCGAACTGCGCAAACTCGCACGTTTTTACCAGCTTGAGTTGTCATTTGCAATTCTTGAACGCGGCTCACTTTTCCTTCTGGGTAAAAAGTGACCATAGAAGTGCCTGGAACATCAGCAAAACCAGCCAAAGCTGCTTTTCCAGTATCTCCAGAAGTTGCGGTCAAAATCATAACATTCTTATTATTGTTTGATTCAGATTTTTCTGTTTTGTTTTGGCTGCGGCTCATAAGCTGTGGAAGCATTTGTAAAGCCACGTCTTTAAAAGCGCAAGTAGGGCCGTGGAAAAGTTCCATAACAAAATCGCTAGTATTTCCAAGCTGACGAATTGGCGTAATGTCGCAATTAGACCATTGCTCTGCGTATGCAAGCTTTACGCAATCAGAAAGCTCTTCTTGAGAATAATCAGGAAGCAAAATTTGCAAAATATCTTGAGCTATTTCCTGGTAGGATTTTCCTTGCAATTTAGAAATATCATAACGCGTGCTGCCAAGAGTGTCGGCTACAAATAATCCGCCGTCTTCGGCAATACCTTTTCGTATCGCCTGCTTAGCCGTGCAAGTTGGAGTAGTTGCGCGCGTGCTATGAAAAATAGCTGTATCTTCTGCCATAATGTCTCCGTAACCGAATAATCATATGGAATATTTGTGCAAATTATGCATCATCTTATAAAAATATGCTACCTGAAGCGCTGGGCGAACGGGCGTGTGCTAATCTCATATTTATGACAACTCTTGATTCTAAACAGGAAAATAAAGCCAATAATCTACAAGGGGGAACGTTGAGCGTTGACGATTTAGTTAATGGGCGCGCAGATTTAGCAAGACTTGCTTGGCGAGATTTTTCCAAAACGGATACTAGAACAAAAAATGAGCTTCTTGAAAAAATGGCGGACGCTTTGGATTTAGCAGCTTTAAATATTGCCTCCGCTAATGAAAAAGATCTTAAAGAAGCCGAAGCTAAAGGAATGGATGCTGGAAAGCTAGACAGGCTTAAATTTGACGAAGAGCGTGTGAAAAATTCTGCTCAAAGCGTAAGAAAAATTGCGCAATTGCAAGATCCTGTAGGAGAGGTTGTTCGCGGATACACTCTTCCTAATGGTATTAAACTTTCGCAAGTTCGCGTGCCGATTGGTGTTATGGGAATGATTTATGAGGCTCGCCCAAACGTCACTATTGACGTTGCAGCTTTGTGCTTAAAGTCTGGCAATGCTGCAATTTTGCGAGGTGGAAGTGCGGCTCAAAATACGAATCAAAAAAGCATTGAGATTATTGGAAATGTGCTTAAAAAAGCCGGTTTTAGTGCAGATTTAATTCAGTCGGTTGACGATTTAGGTAGGTCTGGGGCTACGGCAATGATGCATGCGCACGGTCATATTGATGTTCTAGTTCCGCGCGGTAGTGCGAATCTTATTGCTACGGTTGTTAAAGAGTCTACAGTTCCGGTTATTGAAACTGGTGCTGGCAACGTGCATATTTACATAGATAAAAGCGCTGATATTAAAAAAGCTATACCGATTGTTATTAACGCAAAAACTCAGCGCGTAGGCGTGTGTAATGCGGCAGAAAAATTATTGGTAAATCGCAATATTGCGCAGGAATTTTTACCGCAAGTTGGCGCTGCTTTAGCTGAGCATAATGTTATTTTGCATGCTGACGATAAATCTTACGAAATTCTGCAGAATGCTAATATTGCTGGTTTACAGATTGAGCACGCAACTTGCGAAGATTGGAAGCGCGAGTATTTGTCTCTAAATATGGGCGTAAAAATTGTGGACGATGCTTTTGACGCTGCAAATCATATAGCGAAGTATTCTACGGGGCATACGGAAACAATTATTGCTGAAGATTACGAAACTATTCAAAGTTTTATTGCGAATGTTGATTCTGCAGTGGTGATGGTGAATGCTTCAACGCGCTTTACGGATGGCGGAGAGTTTGGTTTTGGAGCTGAACTTGGAATATCGACGCAAAAATTGCACGCAAGAGGCCCTATGGGATTGCGCGAGATGACAACAACCAAGTGGATTGGCTACGGCAGCGGTCAGATACGCGAGTAGTACTGGCTTTAATAGTTACGTGGCGGTAAGGTAAGAGTATGCCTAATGATATGCCTAAGAATGATGTGAATATGACTCCGGCTGAAGCGCTTAATATTGCGGCTGAGCGTTTGTCAATTGTGCGCTATGTGTTTTTGGTGCAAATTGAGGATGGTATTGCCTCCGCGCAACAGCGTTCCTCGCTTGAATATGCGGATGCTGTGCTTATGGGATGGCCGGATGCTGACGCAAATGACGTAACACTTCCTGAAGATGATGCGTTTTCTAGCGTTCTTGAGCATATGGGTCGAATGGAAAAGAACATTCGTGAATTTAGTGCTTTAGAGCGCAATAATGATGTGGATGCAATGACATCAATGCTTGTTAAAATCACTGAATCTGTGGCAAAAATTCGCGGCACGTATCAGCCTGATTTCCCTCTTCCAACTTTTGCTGAAATTCAGCGCGTTGTTAAGGACGAGTGGGATGAGGAGATGGGAAATATTAACCCAGATAGTGCTAATGATGCTTCTGGTGTAGTTAGCGAAACTGAGGCTGAAGATAAGGAATCTGAAGCGAATGAGTCCTGAAAATAACACAGATGCGCAGCGGCGAATGTCTGACCTGTTTCAAGGTTCGTTTACCGGCAAAGAAGCAGCTCCTCCTGCGGTAGCAACTTCTATGCGAAAGCGCACTTCTGCACGCGGTAACGTTCATGAGCGTCAGCGTATTGGCATTATGGGTGGAACTTTTGATCCTATTCATAACGGCCACTTGGTTGCGGCTTCTGAAGTTGCGTGGGTTTATGATTTGGACGAGGTTATTTTCGTGCCAACTGGTAGGCCTGTTTTTAAGCTTGATAAAAAAGTTACGAATGCTGAGGACCGTTATTTAATGACGGTTATTGCAACAGCTTCTAATCCTAAGTTTACTGTTTCCAGAGTCGATATTGACCGTCCGGGAGTTACTTACACTATTGATACTTTGAAAGATATTCACGCGCAGCATCCGGATGCGGAGCTTTTCTTCATTACTGGAGCGGACGCTGTGGCGGAAATTATGCAGTGGAAGAATGCGCGCGAAATGTGGAATTTGGCGCGATTCGTGGCTGTTACTCGCCCGGGGTATTCTAGGCCGGAAAAGTTGGAGTCTAATCTGCCGTTTATTACTAGGCAGCTGAATGTGAACAGTGCTGGAAATGTTGCAAATTATGACGATATTGTTCACTGTGATTCTGAACATTTGCCGGTTGATATTTTGGAAATTCCAGCATTGTCGATTTCTTCTACGGATGTTCGCCGTCGCGCTGAGCATGGTGAGCCAGTATGGTATTTGGTTCCGGATGGAGTAGTGCAGTACATTGTTAAGCACGGCTTGTATAGGTCGTGACTATTTATTTTTTTCGGCTTGTCGCTGCAAGTCTGCGCAAAAAGTTAGTATTGATTATGTTCATTTCGCGAACTAAAGCGAACTAACGTTTGGAGATATGGTGAGCATCGTCCTTGAAGGAAAGCCAGATAAAAACCTCGTTCTTGTTACCGGTCGCGCCCATCCAAAGCTTGCGCGTGATGTAGCAGATCAGCTTGGCATTGATGTACTTGAAACAACGGCTTACGATTTTGCTAATGGCGAAATGTATGTTCGTTACACGCAGTCGGTGCGCGGTACGGATGTGTTCGTATTGCAAAGTCACAGCGACCCTGTCAACAAGTCCATTATGGAACAGTTGATTATGATTGACGCTTTGAAGCGCGCTTCTGCTCGTTCGATTACTGCAGTTTGCCCACTTCTTGGCTATTCTCGTCAGGATAAGAAGCATCGCGGTCGTGAGCCTATTTCTTGCCGCTTGATGTTTGATTTGCTTAAAACTGCTGGCGCTGACCGCATTATGAGCGTCGATTTGCACGCGGCTCAGTCTCAGGGATTCTTCGACGGTCCTGTTGACCACTTGATTGCTATGCCTGTTTTGGTTGATTATGTGCGTGATCGTTTCCGTGAAGATCTTGCAAACGTAACTGTTGTGTCTCCGGATGCTGGCCGTATTCGCGTGGCTGAACAGTGGGCGCAGCGTTTAGGCGGCGGTCCTTTGGCTTTTGTGCATAAGACTCGCGATATTACATGCCCGAATAAGGCTGTTGCAAACCGCGTTGTTGGTGACGTTGCTGGTCGCGATTGCGTTATGGTTGACGACTTGATTGATACTGCTGGCACTATTGCTGGCGCTTGCAACGTGTTGAAGGAAGCTGGAGCTAAGTCTGTTACAGTTGTTGCAACTCACGGCGTGCTTTCTGGCCCTGCGGTTGAACGTTTGAAGGCTTGTGGCGCTCGCGAAGTTGTGTTGACGGATACTGTGCCTATTCCGGAAGAAAAACGTTGGGATGGTTTGACTGTTCTTTCTATTGCTCCTCTTCTTGCAAGCGCAATTAAAGCAGTATTTGAAGATGGTTCGGTTGCGAAGCTTTTCGACACTTACCCGGAACATCACGGTCAAGGCTTCCTATTTGCGTAAACGCTGATTTTATTTTGCGCCACGCCAAATTTGACGAAGTCAATTCGTGTGGCATAATAGTGACTTGGCGGTTTTTCCGCCGTTCCCTCATGGTGTAATGGCAGCACACGGGTCTTTGGAACCCTTTGTCTTGGTTCGAATCCAGGTGAGGGAGCTTATACAGGCGCTACTTGTTTTGCAAGTAGCGTTTTTGTTTTGGATAGGCGTTAAGACGTAATAGAATTAAATAAGTAAGAATATTATTTAATACAACATAAGGAGCATGCGTGGAAAAGCATGATGTTGCCGCGGCAATTATTTTAGCGGCGGGTGAAGGTACGCGTATGCGTTCAGCAACTCCGAAAGTACTTCATAACTTTGCTGGAAAAACATTCCTAAATCGTGTTATGAGCGCAATTGCTGGCGTAAATCCAAATAAGCTGGCTGTAGTAGTGCATGCTCAGGCTGATTTAGTAACTGAAGCTGCTCTTAGCTATAACAGCAATGCTTTAATCGTAAATCAAGACGAAAAGCCTGGAACTGGAAGAGCTGTTCAATGCGCTATTCGAGATCTTAATAACGTTTCAAAACGCGAAAATGGCGAAACGTTAAAAGGCGCTGTGCTAATCGCAGCAAGTGACATGCCTCTTTTGGACACTCAAACTCTTCAATCTTTAGTAGATTTTCACAATAATCATGGCAATGTTGCAACTGTTCTTACAGCAGTATTAGACGATGCTACTGGCTACGGCCGTATTGTGCGCGAAGCAAACGGCGATGTTTTGCGAATTGTAGAGCATAAGGATGCTAATGCTGGAGAGCTTGAAATTAAAGAAGTGAACACTTCCGTCTATGTGTTTGATGCAGATGTGCTAAGTGATGCAATCGCAAACTTAAATTCTCAGAATGCTCAAGGCGAGTTTTATTTGACGGATGCTTTGGAACATGCTCGAAAGTTTGGTCATGTGGGAGCAATGTCTGCTCCTGACCCTCTTAGCGTAGAGGGTGTTAATACTCGCGTGCAGTTGTCGGCGCTCGCAAAAGCTTATAATAAGCGTGTTTGTGAGCATTGGATGCTTGAAGGCGTAACTATTCTTGATCCGGATACTACTTGGATTGAAGATGATGTGACTCTTGCTCAAGATGTTACGGTTCTTCCTGGCTGCTTCCTTCAAGGTCATACTACTGTTTTAAGTGGTGCTGTTGTTGGTCCTTACACAACTCTTATTGACGCGCAAGTTGACGAGGATGCTGTAGTTGAGCGTTCGCGCGTGCAAGAATCGCATATTTGCAGGGCTGCTAACATTGGTCCGTGGACGTATTTGCGCGCAGGAAATGTGCTTGGTGAAGAAAGTAAGGCTGGCGCTTTCGTGGAAATGAAGAAGGCGCATATTGGTAACGGCACTAAGGTTCCGCATTTAAGCTATATTGGCGATGCTAACTTGGGTGAGCATACGAATATTGGTGGCGGAACTATTACTGCAAACTATGATGGCGTGCATAAGAATCATACGAGTATCGGTTCTGGCGTTCATGTTGGTGCAGGTAATCTTTTTGTGGCTCCAGTTAATGTGGCGGATGGCGTGACTACGGGTGCTGGTTCTGTTGTGCGTCACGATGTTCCGGCTGATTCTATGGTGTATTCGGAAAATACGCAGCACGTAATTGAAGGCTGGAAGCCTGCTTGGGAGCGATAAATTATTTATAAAACGGCTTTAAAGGCGGTAGGTTATGGTTGATTTTGTTGAAAACGCAACTAAGTCTCACAATGTGAATGTAAATAGTAATCATGAAGGACTTGCGCGCTCTGTTATGCTTGTTCGTCACGGCCAGACGCCTTATAATGCGCAGTTTCGACTTCAAGGCATGATTGATATTGCTTTGGATGAGTCGGGAATGGATCAGGTGACTCGCTCTGGCAAGGCTTTGCGCGTGCTTTTTGGCGCTTCTGATTTGGAAGATCCAAAAGATCCGAACAGTGCTGAGCATGTACGTATTACTCCGGAAGAAGCCGACGCGAGTTTTGTGGCGATTGTTTCTCCGCTTATTCGCGCGCAGCAAACAGCTCACGCTTTTGCGGATAAGCTTGGGCTTCATGTGCACGTTGAAAATGGCGTGCGCGAGCGCTTCTTTGGCGAGTGGGAGGGCTTGAACCGTCAGCAGATTAGCGAAAAATGGCCGGAAGATTTTAACGCTTGGGTAAAAGGCGAAGGCGGCGAGCTAAAGCACGGTGCAGAAACTAAGCAGGAAGTTGGCGAGCGCGCTGCTGCAACTGTTGAACAGTGGGCGCGCAAAACCGGTTCCGACCGCGATTTGCTAGTGTTTTCTCACGGCTCTTGCCTTTCTCAAACTGTTCATAAGCTTCTTGGATTAGACAAGGTGGATCCTTCTTATAAGACGATTGGTGGAATGGGAAACGGACGCTGGGCGCGTTTAATTCCAAGTCTTAACGAGGATGGTTCGATTCGTTGGCGTCTGGATGCTTACGATCAAGGTCCTGCAGCTGATCCTACGAGCCAGCGTCTTATTCGCATTTGGGGAGCAGCTTAAGTGGCATAATCTCTCCTTTTTACCGCTTATATTTCGAAAACTACCGTTTAGCGATTTTGTAAAGACAGACTATTTACAGTGCCGTATAGTCAAAATTACAAAACAAAAAGCTAGAAATGCTAAGAAAAGTTAGAAAAAGCTAGCAAACGCTAACGGTAGTATACGGAAGGGAGGCTTTATGAAAGTAACAATTGCTATTGTGCCGCCAGAAGAAGAGCAGCACGCTCAATTGTCAATTCACAATATTGACGATAATCTTAAACGCATTATAGCCAATTTGCAAAGCGTTGATTCTAAAAATGCAGAAGCAAGTAACGCCGAAAATAATACTGATAATGCCGAAAATAATACTGCGAATGCGGCAAATAGCAACAATAATTCATTTATATACGGTTATATTAACGATTCGATTATTGTTATGCACGAGCCAGATGTGATTATGATTTGCGTAGAAAATTCGCGCGTAATCATTCACAGTGATAAAGGCGAATGCGTGTCTTACAAGCGCCTAATGGATTTCGACAATCCTCAATTCGCGTCGTTTGTGCGCATATCTAAATCCGCAATCGTGAACTTGAATCGCATTGTTCGAGTCGATCCAGGATTCGGCGGAAGTATGAGCGTAAAAATGGACGACGGAAGCGTTGAGTGGATTAGTCGCCGCTGCTTAGCTGGTTTCAAAAAGCGCTTAGGAATGTAGTTTTAAGCGTATTTTTAATACTAATTTTTGATACTAATTTTTTAATACTTAAAAAGGAAACGATTATTATGGAAAAGCAAGTTACAACTTTTGGTAAAACAATGGTAAAAAACATTGTTAATGGCATTGGCATAGCGTGCACTATTTTTACTGCAATCAGTTTTGTATCTAGCCTGTTAGCGCATAGCGCGGTTGGAAACAGAATTGCATCTTATGCTGTGGCGTCGTTTGTTATTGGCATAGGCTATGGAGTGTTCGCTATTTTCTGGTCGAATGAGCGTATGTCAAATCTTGCAAAGTTTGTTTTTGCACTAGTTCCACCAATTGCTATTCAATTTATTGTGTCTGTGATTGTTGGATGGATTTCATTCAAAGATGAGCCAGCTGTGATTTGCGGATGGATTGCGTTCACTGTTATTTTCCCGATTGCTATTGCTGGAATAATCTATTACTTCGAGAAGAAGAAAGCGGAAGAAATGAACTCTAGATTGCGCGAATTGCGTAAAGAAAGCAAGTAAATTAGCAACAACTAAATAATCAAATAAAAATAATCAAATAAAAAATTGAGTGGTGTTCATCTTCGCCTTTGAGGACGAACGCCACTCGATATTGTATGCCGCTTGCTTGAAACGTACTAATTCGGCGTTTTGCGCAAGCTATAAATTAATCTTTTGCAATTGTTTTGCCGGCAGTAGCGCCAGAAGTCAAATCCTGAATCTCAGTGATTTCCATAACTGGAACTGCAGCCGGCTTCTTTGTGCCTTTTTCTTCGGCCACGCGCACTTGCTCTTCGTAAATCGCATCATCCGTGTGAAGAGTTACGGTTCCGCGGAAGCGATAACCCTTCTTTTCTGCCAAATTAGCAAAAGCAACTACTAGCTGGCTGCCGTCTTGCAAGTTCTTAAAATGCTGGCCTGCAGTGCGCTCGTGGTATGCAAGGTGATTGTCGTCAAGAACAAACATAGACATTTTTGGTCCTAAATCAAGCTCGCCATCTTTGCTTACAGTTGCAATCCAAGCCAAATTATTCGCAATAAATTCCTTCATATCGGCGTTAAGAGTTGACATAATATTTCCTTTCGCTATTGATAAAATTGCGCGCGTCTGTGGTGTGCAATTAAACAAGTCATTACTTTTACATTACGCTGTTTTAGAAGAGTATACGAGTGTGTGCTGCAAAAAATTACGCAGTTGTGATATAAATCACCGAATTTTATAAAAGTTACTTAAGCGAAAGATATAAAGCAAAATAGTTAAGTATGCCGGTTTTATGAAGTGCATATCGGAAATTTTCCGAAAGAACGCCGAAAAGTTGTACTTTTCACGATTTTATGGCTAATCTGTGTATTTTATAAACTAAATTCACTAAATAAAAGAAAATTTTAAGGAAGCGACTTTAAGGAAGTAACTTTTATGAAGCGGCTTTAAGAAAGCGACTTTTATTAGTGGATCAACTTTTATAGTTGAAGGGGAGGCGTTATGAAAGCTAATGGTGAAGCAGCTAAAACAATAGTTGATAAATCTGGCATGCCTAAAGGGAAGAGTGTTCATATTTCTCAACTAATGTTGTTGGTTTGCGCTGCTATTTGGGGTGGCAGCTATGTTTCTTCAAAGTATGCTCTTGAAGTTTTTCCGGTTCAATGGCTTATGGGAGTGCGCATGGTTGGTGCGTGCGCGATTATGTTTGTAATTTTTTTCGGCACTCTTCGTAAAACTTTTACAAAAAAATTGATTATTCCTTCGCTAATAACCGGAGTTACGTACTACGCAACTTTAGTTTTGCAAACTGAAGGATTGCAAACAATTGATCCGGGTCGTAGCGCTTTTCTTACTGCAGCCTACTGCGTGATTACACCATTTTCAGCTTGGCTAATTGTTAAGAAAAAGCCTACGATACTAGGTTTGATTGCTGCAGTAGTTTGCGTTGCTGGCGTTGGTTTTGTGGCTTTAAAGCCAGGAATGTTCGCTCTTACGCTTTCTTATGGCGATATTCTGACTCTTGTATGCGCTGCAGTTTTTGCTTTTAATCTTACGTTCCTTGCGTATTATTCAAGAAAATACAATCCTGTAACCTTAACTTTTGGCCAATTTGTTGTTTCAGGAGTTCTGTTCTTAGCTGGAGCGCTAATTTATGAGCCTTTGCCTAATTTCAACGGTGCGGATCATCTTTCTATTTTTGCAAACATGTTCTACTTAACTGTTGTGGTAACTGTTGTGGCACAAATTATGCAAAACTATAGTTTGGTTAATCTTTCTACAGCAAACGCATCGGTTATTATGTGCACTGAAAGCTTATTTACTCTGCTATTTTCTACGCTGCTTTACCATGAGTATGTGTCAAATATGGCATTTGTGGGATTTGCCTTAATATTTGCAGCCATTATTATTGCAAGCTTGGGCGAACATTATGGCAGCAAAGAAAGAACTAAGTAGATTCATAAAAATAGCTATCCAACTCATGCCTTGAGTGATACCATCGTTGTGAATGGTAATTTGTAATTTGTAGTAAGTTTATACATATTGCATTTATGTTTCGCAATACATTGTTAGGTAGTTAAGGTAAACACGTGAAGAATTTCTTCAAAGGCATATCATTTACGCAGGTTTTAGCGGGTTCGCTGGCAGCAGTGACCTCGTTTTTGCTTGCTTCTAAAATTGGTATTGCCGGTTCGGTTATTGGTGTGGCTATTGGTTCGATTGTGTCGGCTGTGGCTTCTCAGCTGTATCAGAATGTTATTCACGCTTCTTCTCGCAAGTTAGCTGAAGCAAATCCTAAGAATCTTAATAATTCTGATTCTGCTGGTTATGCTAATGATTCGAAGCAATATAAAGATAATGTTCAAACTCTTAACATGCATCCTGTCTACAATGTTGAAGTAAGAAATGCTGGATATAAAGTCGCGGGAGATGATGCTCGTATGGCGTATTCTAGGCAAAATAGTGAAGTTAATTCTGGGCGAACTATAAGCTCTGAAGCTAAAGATCCAGAATTAGAAAATACGCGACTTTTAGAGCTTTCTGCTTTACGCGAGCAGCGCGAAGAAGATATGGAGTTGTCGGAAGGCGAGTTGAGTCAGCCTGTGCCGTTATCTAAAGCTATTCGCGATTCTAATTATGCTAACGAAAGTAATTTAAATCGACCTAAGAATAGTTATGCTGCAACTATTGCTATAGCTGTAATAAGCGCTTTGGTTGCTGTTGTTGTTACTGCAGGAATTGTTTTGCTTTTTACGCAAGGCAAGGGAACGGACAATATTCAGCCTCAGCAGATTCAGCAGAAGCCTAAAAATCAGGTAAATCCTCAACAAAATAGCAATAATGGCGTTGAGCATAAGAAGCCGTCTGATAGTGATTCAGAAAATCAGGATTCAGAAAAAGAGGATGAAAACAATGGTTTACATTCCCGCGATGACTCGGATTCTAATTTAGGAAATTCTACAGATGGTGAGCCTGGTGGTGATAATTCTTCAACAAGTGGCGGATCGCATTCTGGAGAATCAACTTCTGGAAATAACAGCGGGGAGTCTTCCTCGTCAACTGCTCCTGGTGGTGCTTCAGGTAGTTCTTCTAACGGTGGCTCAGGATCTTCTTCAGGGGGAGCTTCAGGCGGAGCGTCTACTTCTGGAAATGCAGAAAATTCCGGTAGTTCAAGCGGTAATTAAGTAGCGATATTTTTAGTAATATTTAAGCTGATTCGACACGCCGCATTTGGATAGAGCGCTAATTTGTTGTATCCTATCAAAGGTTCGCTTGAACAGCATAACTAAAAACGGGGCTATGGCGCAGCTGGTAGCGCATCTCCATGGCATGGAGGGGGTCGGGGGTTCGAATCCCCCTAGCTCCACGATTTATCTCGGCAGGTTACATAATTTGCCGAGATTTTTTTTTATTCTCTTTCCGCCACGCCGCAATTCTGTGTGTTTGTCGCTAAGTCGTACTAATAATGAACACCATCGACCAGAGGTTGCGCTCAACAAGAGTAGTAAGTATGAGCTCGGAAAAGCGTTGATTACTTACAAAAGGGGAGAGCGCCGAAGTTTACTACTGATTTCCAAAGGTAGTGAGCTGGGACTTGGTTTAATAAACCAAGTACTGTCGCAGCGATTCGGCATTCGCTGCGGAGCGCTATCGACACGCACGCTGTTGCTTGTTTTGCCTCTGATGCGACATAAAAGGAGGAAAAATGAGTAATAGTTCATTACCATCTACTGCTGAACAAACTTCTCAGCAGAATCACGATGTTCATCGTGCTTTGAAAACACGTCATATTTCCATGATTGCTTTAGGCGGCAGCATTGGTACCGGCTTATTTGTTGCCAGTGGTGCAACAATTCACATGGCTGGTCCTGGCGGCGCTTTGCTTGCGTACGGCGCAATCGGCATTATGGTTTACTTCCTTATGACTTCTCTTGGCGAAATGGCAACGTTTATGCCTATTAGTGGCTCGTTTGCTTCGTACTCCGGACGCTTTGTTGATCCTGCTTTAGGTTTTGCAATGGGCTGGAACTATTGGTTTAACTGGGCTATTACGGTGGCTGTGGACGTTAGTACTGCAGCAATTGTTTTGCAATACTGGTTCCCGAAAGTGCCAATATGGATTTTCTCGCTTTCGGTTCTTATGCTTATTTTGCTGATTAACGTTCTTACAGTTAAGTGCTTCGGAGAAACAGAATACTGGCTTTCTATTGTGAAAGTTGTTGCGGTTATTGTGTTTCTCGTTGTTGGCATGCTTACAATTGTTGGCATTATTGGTGGAAAAGCTCCATTCTTGCAAAACTTTACGCATAAGGATGCTCCGTTTGCCGGTGGTGTTCCTGCAGTGTTGTGTGCGTTTGCTATTGCTGGCTTCTCGTTCCAAGGAACTGAGCTTATTGGTATCACAGCAGGCGAGTCTGCAACTCCAGAAAAGAGTATTCCAAAGGCTGTAAAGCAAGTGTTCTGGCGTATTCTTCTTTTCTACATCCTCGCAATTTTCGTTATTGCATGCATTATTCCTTACACCGATAAGAATTTGCTTGGATCCGAAGTAACTGATATTGCTATAAGCCCATTCACACTCGTGTTCCAGCGTGCAGGTCTTGCAGCCGCTGCAGCAGTTATGAATGCCGTTATTTTAACTTCTGTTATTTCTGCAGCAAATTCTGGAATGTACGCTTCTACTAGAATGCTTTATGCTCTTGCAAAAGATGGTAATGCTCCGAAAGTTTTCGGCAAAGTAAGCTTCCGTGGTATTCCAGTTCCAGCTTTGATTGCAACATTTGTGGTGGCTTTGTTCACGTTCTTCATGAGTATTTTTGGCTCGCAAATATACATGTTCTTGGTTGCTGCAAGTGGTTTAACAGGCTTTATTGCTTGGGCGGGTATTGCTTTAGCGCATTACCGCTTTAGAAAAGCGTATGTGGCTCAGGGGCATTCTTTGGACGATTTAGTGTACCGAGCAAAGTGGTATCCTTTTGGTCCGATTGTTGCGTTCCTTCTGTGCGTTCTTGTTATTATTGGCCAGGATTTGCACTCATTTGCAACTCTTAACTGGCAGGCCATTGGCATTACATACATGTCTGTGCCACTGTTCTTGATTTTGTACGTTGGATACAAGATTAAGAATCATACTAAGGTTATTCCGCTTGAAGAAGTTGATTTAGCTGGTATTAAAGCTGCTAATCAGGCAAGAGCTTAAAAACTATTTAAAGGCACAAATAAAGCTCCCAACGAATCCGTTGGGAGCTTTATTTTATGTTAATTCTATTTTATTGATGTGCTGTTGGTGGAGTTGGTGGGGTTGGTGGAGTTGGTGGGGTTGGTGGAGTTGGTGGAGTTGGTGGAGTTGGTGGAGTTGGTGGATCGGTTGGCTTTACTATCTTGCAGACATTGCCTTCGCACTCGCAGTCTTTGTCGCCTTTCTTGCATTCTGGCTTTTTAGGATCCTTCTTAGGGTCCTTCTTAGGGTCCTTCTTAGGGTCCTTCTTAGGCGCTGGCTTCGTCTTTTGAGGAATAACGTTCGCACGCCTAATCACATTGCTGGTTGTTCGCTGTATTTCCTTCTTCTCTTCCTTCTTTTCTTCCTTCTTATCTTTGTCGTCAGATTTTGTGTCAACGCTATTTAGTAATTCAACAGCTAAAGATCTAATTTCTTTTGCTTTAACTGCATACCATTCAGAAGCTGCCAAAGCCTCAGCGCTTTGGCTTCCAAGCTCTTCTGGAGAGTTTGCTGTGCAGCTTACAGCGTCAGGAGTTTTCTCTTTTATTATTTTCGCAAGCTTTTTGCCATTTTCAGACTTATCTTCTGAAAGCTTAATAAGAATCCTGTTTTCAACTAAAGTGTCCCACGTCTTCTTAGCTTTCATAACTTGGGCAACTTTAACTTCGCACTGTTTACGTGCAGCCTTTGTGCGCTCACTTTGCTTTACGTACCAAAATGCGCCAAGTGCGCTAAGAGCTAATGCAAGTACAACAATACCTACAATAAGGATGATTAGCTTCTTCTGTTTGCCTTTATCGGCACTTTCGGAGGTGTGTTGAATCATTTTTTTCCTCTGTTTGTTAATGATTGCCCAATGAGTATCTTTTGATGCCACATTTCTATCTATTTTACGACAAAGCTTTTAAGTTAGCCACTTTGTTAGCTACATATTGTGTTGATATTTGATGGTTTTGCCTTAAAACTAATTAGCAAGCAGCGAGGTATGCTCGTGTTTTAAAAAACAAAAAAGCCACTGGATTTCCAGTGGCTTAATGGCTCCTGCGGCTGGGCTTGAACCAGCGACCATTCGATTAACAGTCGAACGCTCTGCCAACTGAGCTACGCAGGAATATTTTGTGCAGGCTTACTGCCGCGCACAAGACATTTATATTACACGGAATTTTTGAAGATGCAAATATGGCGTGTTTTGGCGTGTCGAAATAGTGATTATAAGCATATGTTTTATCCACAATGCGCTAAAAGCTTATGATTTTGGTAAATTAGCTGCAAAACTTTTATAAAAGCCGCTTTATAAATATTGATGGGGGATATATGTGTATTCGCAAAAATTATGAATTATATTGCCGAATAGCTGCCTGCTTGGGAATTTTTATAATCTCAGTTATTCTATTAGATGCGCTGTTTTCGCAATACGAAATGCAGCAAAATAATCCTGCTAAATACTACGCTTCTAAATCTTTAGGCGCATGCTGTAAAATCTGCGCTCTTGCTAAAAGTTCTTATAGTGAAGAAACGTGTAAATCTGCTATGAAGTGGCCGGTAAAGCCTCCTCGTATTGTAAAAGCCTTTAATCCACCGCCTAAGCCTTGGATGGCTGGGCATCGCGGTGTGGATTTAGCAGCCTCAAAAGGAACTCCTCTTTATGCTCCTGCAGATGGTGTTATTAGTTTTGTTGGTAAAGTTGCTAGAAAGTCTGTTGTAACAATTAGGCATGGTGAGCTTACTTCTACTTTTGAGCCTGCAGTAACAAATCTCACTGTTGGAGTGTTTGTAAAGCAGGGGCAAAAATTTGCTCATGTTGAAGGCGGGTCGGATCATTGCGCAAATCGCTGCGTGCAATGGGGTCTAAAACGAAAGAATCGCACTTACGTAAACCCTGCAAGTATGACTGCTCGCAAAAAAATCGTTCTTAAACCAGTCGCCTAAATAGCATAATAAATATTCATATTTGTAGAAAACTGAACAAAATCTGCATCAATATTGTAGATATTGCCATAGTTTGAGGGTGTGAACAGCGTATAGTAAAGATTAACATCGATTATGCAACACAGGAGCGCATATGCAAGAATATTCTCGTCCACTTGATGAAGCTATTGATACAGATGTTAATATTTTTTCTCTGCTAGAAGATCGAGTTTCTCGCTGCGCTAATGATTCGTTAATTGAGTATGTTGATTCTTTAGGCTCGTGGAAGTCTTATTCTGCTAAAGAATTTCGAGATATGGTAGTTGCTGTTGCTAAAGGTTTTATTGCTCGCGGAGTTATGCCGGGGGATTCTATTTCGATTATTGCGCATACTTCATGGCAGTGGACTGTTCTTGACATGGCTATTATGTCTATTGGCGCTTTAACTGTGCCAATTTACGAAACTAGCTCATCTATTCAAATACAGCATATTGTTGAGGATTCTAAAGTTTGCTCAATATTCGTTGAGTCTGCCGATATGCTTCCAAAAATAGAAGCTGTTAAGGATGATTGTCCTACTCTTCACGACGTTTATGTTATAAACCGTGGAGCGCTTGATGCTTTTATTGAGTACGGTAAAACTGTAACTGATTCGGAGTTTTACGAGCGAGTCCATGCTGTTTGCGGAAGTGATTTAGCAACAATTGTTTACACTTCCGGTTCAACAGGCGAGCCTAAAGGCATTGAGCTTACGCATAGTAATTTTGCTTTTATTGCAAAGTCAGGCGTTATTTCTATGCCAGATATTGCTTTAAAAGGTAATCCTCGCTTAATGCTGTTTTTGCCTCTTGCTCACGTGTTTGCAAGATTTATGCAATTCTTCTGCTTTGCTGGAAACGTTACGCTTGGTTTAACGAGCAATTTGAAAACAGTTTTGAGTGATTTTCAAACGTTTAAGCCGACTTTTATTCTTGGCGTTCCTCGTATTTTTGAAAAAATCTATAACGCTGCTTCGCAAAAAGCTGGCAGGGGAGTTAAAGGTTTTATTTTTGCTTATGCGGCAAAAGTTGCGCGTCAATGGTCTTATTCTCAGCAGTCTAACGCAATGGTTCCGCCAATGCTCGCTCTTAGTCGCGCTATTTGCAAAAAATTAGTATACGATCCTCTTTTGCAAGTTTTCGGCGGTTCTGTTTCGTACGCTATTTCTGGCGGCGCTCCTTTAGATATGTCGATTGCGCACTTCTTTAACGGCATCGGTTTGCCTTTGCTTGAAGGCTACGGAATGACTGAAACTTGTGCTCCGGCTATGGTGAATCCTACAACCGGATACCGTATTGGAACTGTTGGTTTGCCGGTAAAAGGCGTGTCTGTTGCAATTGCGGACGATGGCGAGCTGTGTATTAAAAGTCCAGCAGTATGCAAGGGGTATCATAATAATCCGGAACTTACTCGTCAGCAGATTGTAAACGGATGGTTGCATACGGGTGACTTTGGTTCTTTAGATGATGACGGTTTTGTGCATATTACCGGCAGAAAGAAAGATCTTATTATTACAGCAGGCGGAAAGAATTTATCTCCAAACGCGTTAGAAGCTTCGTTAATGTCTTCTCCAATTGTTTCTCAAGCTGTTGTTATTGGAGATAGAAAGCCATTCGTTGCGGCGATTATTGCGCTTGATTTGGCGGAAGTAAATTCTTGGCTTGCATCCAGAGGAGCGTGCAAAGTGCGCTCGCTTAAAGAAGCGTCCGTAAACGGAATTGTGCGTGCAGAAGTTGAGCGCGCTGTTACTAAAGCTAATTTGCTTGTTTCTAGAGCGGAGTCTATTCGCAAGTTTGAAATAGTGCCGGATGCTTTTACGCAAGATAACGGCCTGCTTACGCCAAGCTTAAAAGCTAAACGTCAGGCAGTTGTTGAGCGCTACCACGAGCTTATTGAGCGCGTTATTTACGCTCCTCGAAAGCGCTAGGCAACTTTTACAATCCTGCATCAGCTAGAGAAATGTAGCCCGGGTCTATTAGGCGAGCTTTCAAATTCGTTGCACTAACTGCTAACAGTTGTTCGTAAACGGTTGGAACAGTAATTCCAGGCTCAATTGTCGATTGCTTTGTTGCAATCTTCTTAGAAAGATTTCCGGTTCTATTTAACGAATCGCACATTTCTGTAATATCTTTACTAATCTGTGCCTGATGCTCAATAGTTGTCATCCACTGCTTACCGCTTACAATATTTGGCATAATATTCTTGTATGCTCCGTAACCGGTTATTGCAGGCCATTTTTTAGCGTGAGCAGCATCGTTAGCGTCGTCGGACTGTTCCTTGCTAATTTGTGCGTCTTTTGCGTGCTTATTGGAGCTGTTTTTAGGAGATGGAACAGGGCGTTTAATAAGATTTCTTTTACCAATGAAGTTTCCAATAACATCCGGCAAAGTAAACGAAGGATTTATGTCTGCAGCGCTTCCTTCGTAGCCTAAATCGCTTAAAGTTTGCGAAGCTTGTAAAGCAACTTGATCGTCAAGAGCAATAATTCCGTCAACATGCATTAGCGAAGGTGTTAGAAGATTATTGTGCTTAGTAATACGATTCTTCAACTCAGTTTTTACAGCATCCGAATCGTCGGCGTCAAAAGCAACGTTAATCCAGTCTTTTTCACTACTATTTGCGTGCAATTTTCCGGAAGTGCTAAGCAGAGTGCCAGAAGCAAAATATGGTCTAAGTACTTTCCACATTCCAGCAAAAGCTTCTTTTGCAAACTCGTCTTCTAACTGTGTTGAGGAGCTGGTATCTGCATTATCTGAACTATTTTCGTCACTATTTTGAGATTCTTGATTATTATTTGAGGAAGAGTTTTGGTTTTCACTATTAGAATCTGCATTATTTGAGTCAGAAGCGTTTGAATTGTTTGAATCGTTTGAGTTTTGACCGTTTGTGCCACTGGTAGTTTTTGCGTGCAAATTTATATTTTTCTGATTATGGCATGGCAAAAGAACTTCAATATAGCGCGGATTTTCGCGAGTAGCGCGGTCGAGAGCAAGTTTTTGAACTAATGTTGCTGCTTGAGTTTCGCCAATGCTACTAGCGTCAGAAAGGTGGAAAAGAACATCTGGCTTAAATCCTGGAATTGAGCGCGAAAGCATAACTACGTGCATTCCAGACTTTTGAGCAAGTCGAAGAGATGATGCTAAACGTTTTTGAGAAAGAAGAATATTTTTGTCTGTGTCTTCAGAATCATTTTTGCTTGTCAAAAGACCATGCTTGCTTTTTGTATTTTCTGTTTTGTTTGCTGTAGGTAAGGTTGCGTAATCACCATAATTATTATTGCCATTCTTATTAGTCCATGGAGCAATAACAATAGTGGTTTTACTCAGCTTCTTCTTAATTTTTTCGGTTGAATTGCCAGTATTTTGCTTATTTTTATTGTTATGATTTCCCGAATGCAACGGTGTTAGCAAATTCACAACATAATCCTGCACATCTTGACTCTGCTGTGAAAAACTAGAAGAAGTTTTTGTAGTAATAGAATCGTCGCTAAAACCCTTATTTTTTAAGTCTTTAACTATTTCTGGAACAAGATGATCCCATGTGCTTAGTGGCTTGTGTCTTGTTAAAGCTAAACCGTCTGAAGGTGTAAAAATAACAACATTTCCGCTATGCGTTTGCTGCACGTTTTTAGGACTGGAAGAAGTTTTAGGGGTAGTGCCGCATGCACTAACAACAAATAGTGTTGAAACTAGTGTTGTTAGCACAACTATAATTCTTTTCCAAGTGCTTACACGCAAACGGATCATACTAATGGCCTTTCGTAATTTTTACGATTAAGTCTTTAAATGTTTTATTTGTTTACTGCTGAAAATCAGCTATTTAATAATCTTCTGCACATTTCTCGATACTCGCTTACGTATCCGCCTCCAAAGAATACGCAGTGGCCTGCAATAGGGTAGAGCTGCCAAATAATCATACGCTGCTCAAAGCCTGCTTTAAGTGGGTGAACAGACTGGTATCCGTCCAAAATCTGCTTAAAATAGCTGATTCCAAACAGGTGAAGCATAGCTAAATCTTCTTCGCGGTGTCCTCCGTGGGCTGCAGGATCAATCAGCACAGCCTCCGTATGCTCTCCATCCTCGCTTTTAGTCCACAAAACGTTTCCACTCCACAAGTCTCCGTGAACGCGCGCAGGCTTATCTTCCGCAGTCTTTCCTAATAAATCAGGCATCGCATCAATAACTTCGTTCGTAAGAGCCAAATCGTTTTTAGTGAGCTCGCCGCGCGAAATTCCAAGATTAACCATAGGGCGCAAACGGCCATCCGCAAGGTAGTCAATAACGTTATTCCACTCGCCAGTTGGCATATTAACAGGGTCGCTTAAAGGCCCAAAATAGCATGTTCCATCATAATCTGCAGGAGCTTGACCAAAATATTTCGCGCCATAGTCGTGCATGTGTGCAAGAGCTGCACCGAACTCAAAAGCAGCTAAAGGAGTTGGGGAAGCAGTGTCAATTTGCTCAATATTAAGGTAATCGTTTCCCCAATCAAACACTTTTGCAACTCTAGGGCCGCCAAACTTGTGGGCTTCTTGCAACCATTGCAAACCCTTGCCTTCGCATTCAAAAAAACGCTCAGGTGCGTATAATCTGCTCTTTTTATACACATTATTGTTCATAGCAGCCTTCTTAACGTAGTAGCATATACGGCTTATGCATATGCGGCTTATCGTCACACACTTAGTAAATATTTGCCGAATAAACTAAATTATTCCCAATCTCACTATTTTACTGAAGTATTAGCACAATCAGACAAGCTGTGTTTAAGCGCAGGGCAGAATGTTTTTGCAAACTGGTAACCAAAAAGTAATCCTGCTAAAAATAGGGCTGCGCCCAAACCTGTGTAAAACACTGCAATAAACTGTTCGGGAGCTACGTTGGTTGCGCGCAAAACAATTCCGCCAGTCATCATAAAAGCCATAATTATAAAGGATTTTACGTCAAAGAATTTGAGGAAAAATTGTTTTTCTTTGTATGCGAGGATTCTTTGAGTATGTTTTTTAACGAGTTTTCCAAAAATAAGGAATTGGAATATTGCAAAAACAACTAGCGACAAAACGTAATTTAGTGGCTGCAAATAATTCTGGTAAGCCAACAAGCCAATCTTAAGAATATTAAAACCAGCAGCGCCCCAAACTAAGCAAGCAATAAGTAGTAACGTATTTTTTTGTACTTTCAATTCACAACCTCTTTAATATTTATAGTTTTATTGAATTTTACCTAATTTTATAATCTTTATTTGCTTAAAAACTTTATTTACTATTGTAATGATTTATTTTGCGAAATAAGCATAAAAGCTTAATTTTGTGAGCGTATTAGGAAAAATTACGTTAAAACTAAATATTTTCTCAATAAATATCAATAAAACTTGTAAAAAGTGTTGCATAATGACTGCATAAGACGCTATAGTCCTAGGGTATGAGCGACAACGATCAACAGTATGCAACAGCTGACAATAAAGCTACTATTGCTGAGCCAGCTTTTCGTTACAATGCGCAGCTCGCACAAGATATTGAGCAGCGCTGGCAAAAAACCTGGGATGAACAAGGCACGTTCTGGGCTGCTAATGTTAAGGGCGATTTGAAGGATGGCGAAGGAAAGCTTGCGGATGGCCGCCCGTCTTTCTTTGCAATGGACATGTTCCCGTATCCTTCCGGTAAAGGCTTGCACGTTGGGCATCCTCTTGGATACTTGGCAACGGATGTTGTAAGCCGCTACCATCGCATGAAGGGCGAAAACGTTCTTCACGCAATGGGTTACGACGCTTTTGGTTTGCCGGCTGAACAGTACGCTGTGCAAACTGGTCAGCACCCGCGCATTACTACCGAAGCGAATATTGCAAATATGCGCAGGCAGCTGCATCGCATGGGCTTGAGCTTTGATGATCGTAGGTCTTTTGCAACTATTGATACGAATTATGTGCGTTGGACGCAGTGGATTTTCTCCAAGCTTTATGACGCTTGGTACAACCCTGATTTTGTGCGCAAAGACGGCGGAAAAGGTTCTGCTCGACCAATTGCTGAGCTTGTTGATGAGTTTAAGAGTGGCAAGCGCGAAATCCCAGGATTTGCAGGCAAAAAGTGGGAAGAGCTTAACAAGGTAGAACAGGCGGATGTATTAAACGACTTCCGTATTGCCTACATTTCTAAGTCTCCTGTAAATTGGTGCCCAGGTTTAGGTACTGTGCTTGCAAACGAGGAAGTTACTGCAGAAGGAAAATCTGAGCGTGGAAACTTCCCAGTATTCCAGCGCAACCTTCGCCAATGGTCCATGCGAATTACCGCTTACGGACACCGCTTGGTTGAAGATTTGAACACTATTGATTGGCCAGAAAAAGTTAAGCTTATGCAGCGCAACTGGATTGGTGAATCTCACGGTGCATCCGTGCATTTTGAAGTGCCATGTGCAGACGGCGAAACACGCGATTTGGAAGTGTACACTACTCGTCCAGACACGCTTTTTGGTACTACTTTTGCTGTTGTTTCCGTAGACCACCCAATTCTTGAGCATGTTCCAGAAGCGTGGAGTGCGGACGTTCCAGAAAGCTGGAAGGGCGGCTACGCAAGTCTTAAAGAAGGCTTGGCAGAGTATCAAGCTCAAGCTCGTGCGAAGACCGCTAAAGATCGCACGGAAGACGCGGGAGCAAAAACCGGCCTGTTTACTGGTCTTTACGCAATCAATCCTGTAACTGGAGCAAAACTTCCACTCTTTACTGCTGACTACGTGCTTATGGATTACGGCACGGGCGCAATTATGGCAGTTCCAGGCGGCGACCAGCGAGACTACGATTTTGCAAAAGCTTTCGGTTTGCCAGTAATCTACACGGTTGAACCTTTGCCTGAGTCTGGCGAAAAGTTGGCAGATTACGAAGGTAATGCTCCGTTTGTTTCTCACGACGGAATTGTTATCAACTCTTCTGTAGAGCATACGCACAAGCTCGGTGACGAATTGTCTATTAACGGTTTGCGCGTGGACGAAGCTATTAAAAAGGTGACGACTTGGCTTGAAGCTGCAGGCGTAGGAAAAGGTAGGGTTTCTTACCGACTTCGCGACTGGCTGTTTTCTCGCCAGCGCTACTGGGGCGAGCCGTTCCCAATCGTTTACGACGAGGACGGTGTTGCACACCTGGTTCCAGATAGTGAGCTTCCAATTGCTTTGCCGGATGTTCCAGACTATCAGCCAAAAACTTACGCTCCAGACGACGCAAATTCTGAGCCTGAAGCGCCATTGAGTCGAAACGAGGATTGGGTAAAAGTTCAGCTCGACCTTGGTGACGGCGTAAAAACCTACTATCGCGACACCAACACCATGCCAAACTGGGCTGGTTCCTGCTGGTACTACATGCGCTACTTGGATCCAAACGACGCTGAGCACGTGGTTGACAGCGACGAATACAACTACTGGATGGGCACGAACCGTCCAGGCAAAGAGCATGTTTCTGGCGGCGTTGACCTTTACGTTGGTGGCGTAGAACATGCAGTTTTGCACTTGCTTTACTCAAGGTTCTGGCATAAGGCACTTTACGACTTGGGTTACGTGGATTCCGCTGAACCATTCCACCGCCTGTTTAACCAGGGCATGATTCAAGCTTACGCATATACGGATGAGCGCGGACAGTACGTGCCGGCCGACGAGGTTGAAGAAGGCGCTTCAAACGGCGCTGGTGAACCAACCTTTACGTGGCACGGCGAGAGCGTGAACCGCGAGTTCGGCAAAATGGGCAAGAGCTTAAAGAATATTGTGACCCCAGACTACATGTACGAAAACTACGGTGCAGACACGTTCCGCTTGTACGAAATGAGCATGGGTCCGCTTTCTGAATCTCGTCCGTGGAATACGCGCAACGTTGTTGGCGGCATGCGATTCTTGCAGCGCTTGTGGCGTAACGTTGTTAACGAAGAAACCGGCGCTTGCGTGGTTACAGACGACGCTTTGGATGAGAAGACGTTAAAGATTCTTAACAACACAATTTCCGAAGTGACTGTGGAAATGGAAGCAATGCGACCAAACACTGCAATCGCTAAGCTGATTGTGCTGAACAACCACTTGACTTCTCTTCCTCACGTGCCTCGCGCAGCAGTTGAGCCGTTGATTCTTATGCTGGCTCCAATTGCTCCGCATATTTGCGAAGAAATGTGGAGCAAGCTTGGACACACAAAGTCTATTGCTCACGCCGATTGGCCTGTTGCGGATTCTCGCTACGTTGGTGAGGACACTGTAACAGCTGTTGTGCAAATCAAGGGCAAGGTTCGAGCAAAGCTTGAAGTTGATCCAAATATTGACGCTTCTGAGCTTGAAAAGCTCGCTTTGGAAGCTGTAGCTGATCGCTTGGGTGGTAAGGCTCCGCGCAAGGTGATTGTTAAGGCTCCGAAGATTGTGTCTATTGTGCCTGACGAGAGGTAAGATTCGGCTTAATTAATGCTGTATTGCGCGACGGCCTGCTTTCGCGCTTTACAGCATTTTTTGTTATTCTTGGGTTTCGTCTATGAGTTTTGTAACTGATTTAGTTTTTTAGTTTTGACGAGGCTGGAAAATTTGTGTTTGCGTGCGTCCCGTCCTTCGGGCGCTCTGGTTGCTAAAGACGCTTATTGTGTTCGCCTATATTTAAAGAATGTAGCTTCTCAGTCCTCTTTTAGCACTGAACACAATTTTTCCAGCCTCTCAACACATTAAACCGCAACACAAAACTCATAGACTAGTTAAGTTTGTTACGCAAGTGCGTGGTTTACTAAGTGCAACTAAAGTCACACAATTAAGCTGCGGGGTAGTTTGTGGTTTTTGTGTTTAGTGTGGTGTCAGCAGAGCTTTAATTTTAGTGTTCTTTGAACAGTAGAGAATGTTAAAGGTTTTAACCACAGGCGCGCATTTTTGTTGCAAAGTGTTATAAGTTTCCCAATAGTTAAGTTAAGAACTTTAAGATTTGGGGGATTTATGGAAGACTTTGGGCAAAATTTTGGGCAACATTATTCGAATAATTTGCCTCTTAATAGGCCGGGTGCTGACCTGCCTAGGCGTCGTATTGCGTCTTCTTTAGAAGAATTTTCTAAGCGAAGTTTTGACGACGCTTTTAGCGAAAATAATATTGAAAATAACTTTAATTCTTTCGACGAAACTATTAGAAACATAAAATCTTCTCCGCGCTTTCATATGAAACCTGTTCATACTTTGGCAATTATGTTCGTGCTGGTCGTTGCATTGTGTGCGAGTCTTACCATGCTTATTTCGCAGTCGTTAACGTATCAGCGTGTGCAAAATAGTAAGTCTGAATCATTGCAAAAAGTAGAAGACAATGCGGATTATTCAAAGCATTCTTTTGACGATTTAGAAGATAGTAATTCTAAGAAAAATAACAAAAATGGTGAATCTGACTACGGTATCGAAAGTAACGAAAGTAGCGAAAGTAGCGAAAGTAGCGAAAGTGGCGAAAGTGGCGAAAGTGGCGAAAGTAGCGAAAGTGGTGAAAGCTCTGAAAACGGTCGAAACAGTCAAAGCAGAAAAAGTAGAAAAAGCAAATCTGCTTCTAATAAGAGTGATACTTTTCGCATAAATATTAACACTGCAACAGTGGATCAACTGCAAAGCTTAAAAGGAATCGGCCCAAAAACAGCTGCGCGCATTATTGCTCATAGAAAACGAGTTGGCGGTTTTAAAAGTTTAGAAGATTTGCTGCAAATAAAGGGCATTGGTCCTAAAACTTTGAATAAATTCCGCGGAAACGTTGACGTTAAATAGGTGAATTATGCGAGAAAAAGTAGAAAACGTTTCTGGAAGTCGCGATTTTAGAATGATTTTTGTTGCTGCAGCTTATTGGGCTGGATGCCTAATAGGAAAATGGATGAGCCAAATGCGAGTAATTAACGCAGGAATCGTTGCAATAATAGGATTTTCCTTCGCTTTTCTAGTAGCATTTTTTCTGCGTCGTAAATGCAATGACTGGAGCAGAACTATTCAAGCAGTAGCGTACGTTTCTTTAGCAGCATGCATGATTTCATACCTTGGTCAATGCGTGCTTTCAAAAGACGTTATTGCGCAAGAAATACGTGCAGAAAACCTTACTAAAATTCATTATTCTAACTATAAATCTACTTTGAATACTCGTGTTGCAGAAGCGGAAGTTAGAGTATTGACTCCTTTTAGAGCGTCAAAAAGTTTTAATGGAGATTGTCAAGCTAATGTGCGCGTTTACAAATTCGCAAATGCGCAAAGTTACGTTAATGCTAGGCTTTACGCATACAATCCAGTTTGTAGAAATATTAGTTACGGCATGCAGATTCGAGTGCCTGTTAGCTTAAAATCTTCGCGTTTTGACAATAAGCCTGAATTGCATGTGCAAAAAACGCAACAAAATGTGCAGATTATACAAGGCGCAAACTTTTGGCAAAACTCTGCTAGTAGCTTGTGGAAATCGTTTTATAACGTAACGAATAATCTTGATACTCAAGGCAGAATGCTGGTTCCGGGAGTAACTATTGGAATGTTGGGGCAAGAGTATGTGCCAACGGAAGTAACAAATTCGCTAAATCCAATAGACGAAACTTATTCAACTATGACGCGTCAGCATTTTCAGCATGCTGGAATTATGCACGTTATGGCTGTTTCAGGCGGACACTTTTTGCTACTTAGCATGATTATTTACCGATGCTGCTCATATTTACTGCTTCCGCGTTGGTCTACTTCTTCAATACAAATTGCGTTGCAGATTTCTTTAGCTGCAATAGTTTACCCTTCAGCATCTGTACTTAGGGCGCTGATTATGGGGATAATATCCGCGGTTGCGTGGTGCTGCAAGCGACCATACCAGTCGGCAAGCGCGCTAAGTTGGACTGTTATTGTAGTGCTACTAGTAAACCCTTCGTACGCTTGGGACTATGCTTTTGCGCTTTCTTCTGCAGCAACTTTGGGAATTGTTGTTATGGGAGTGCCAATGTCTAAAACATTTTCGCAATATGTGCCGCGTTTTATTGCTTCTGCGCTCGCAATAACTTTAGCTGCACAATTGTGGACGATGCCAGTGCAAATTCTTATGCAGCCGGAAGTTTCTTTTATGTCTGTGCCAGCAAACTTAATAATTGCGCCTTTTATGGATTGGGCAACAGTATTCGGCTTAATTTCGCTTGTTTGCGCGAGTTTTAATGCTGGGGCGTCGCTTGTTTTTGCAAGAGTTTCATCAATTGGAACAAGTTTTATGGAAAAGTGCGCGTATTGGTGTGACGAAGCAGCTTTTGGCGTGTTTCCTTGGATGAAGGGTGCTGCTGGAGCGTGGATGATGGCAGGAGTAGAAGTTGCAATATTTGCTGTTTTTATGCTTGCTTTTCGTGTCTTTCACAATCGCGCCTGCGTTCAGCGCTTAAGCATAATCGGACAATTATGGGCATCTTCTGCAAAGCGAACCATAAGTGAAGCCGCGCAAATCTTCGAGTAGTACTAAACACGCACGCATATTCGAGAGGAATATTATGATGGTTAAAGTTGGTTTGTTTAAGGAGCATTATGGCAGCAAGTAATAATCGCGCACAACGTATTATGCCGGTGACTCTTGTAGTTGGCGGGGATGCTTATTTAAACAATCTTAATGCTCGAACTTTGCGAGAAAAAATACAGAAGAATGCTCCGGATGCTGAAATTATTGAGCTTGACGCTTCGTCTGCAGACAAGTATGCGTTTGACGAAGCTGTTGGCCCTTCGCTTTTTGGTGACGGCACAATAGTTATTATTGACGATTTGCAAAGTGCGGATGAGTCTTTAGTAGAAGCGCTTGAAAAATTCTGCCAACAAGCGCAAAATAACGAAAATAATTTCGACGAATCTTCTTTAAGCTGGGTTATTGCTCGCCATGAAGGCGGTCTTAAAGGAAAATCTATTGTTACGCGTCTTACAAAAGCTGGTGCTCAAACAATCACAGTGCCGGATCTTAAAAAAGACGATGCAAAGCTCAACTTTGTTATGAGCATATTTGATCGTCACAATCGAAGTGTTGAGCCTCAAGCTGCGCAACGACTTGTGGCAGTTTTGGGTGGAAAAACAGGCGAGCTTGCAGCATTGTGCTCGCAATTATGCTTCGACTATGACGATAATCCAATAACTCTTAATATTGTTGACCGATACTTGATTGCAGATCCGCAAGTTACCGGCTTTTTTGTGGCAGATAAAGCTGTTACAGGTCACTTAGGTTCTGCAGTGCTTTCTGCAAGAACTGCAGTTGCGCAAGGAGTCGATCCTATAGCGTTAATCGGCGCTTTGGCTTCAAAAGTTCGTTTAATTGCGCTCGCAATGGCGGTTCGTAACGGCACAATTTCTAGTGCGGAAGCGAAAGCAAATCCGTGGGCGCTGAAAATGGCAATGCGTCAGCTTGCAGGATGGAGTAGCGCTGGAGTTTCTAAAAGTTTACAAGCTTTAGCTTGGGCGGATGAGCAATGCAAAGGCGGATCTAGCGACGCGAATTATGCGCTTGAAAAATGCATTATGATAATTGCGTCTAAAGGAAATTAAAAATCTTAAATTAAAAATTGTAAATTTGAAGTCTTAAATTAAAAATCTTAAATTAAAAATATTGTGTGAAAGATTGTGTTAAGTATGAAAGAAGAAACGGTGTTAGAACAGCAAAAAATTCGTACTGTGCCTACGGATACTAATATGCGCGAGCTTGGTGAATCTGTGGCAAAACTTGTTAAAGAAGGTGACGTTCTGCTGCTTTCTGGCCCTCTTGGAGCTGGCAAAACAACGTTCGCACAAGGTTTTGGAGCAGGTCTTTCAATTAGCGAGCCGATTGTGTCTCCAACTTTTACGATTGCGCGCGAATTGCACGGCACTTTTGCGGATGGTAAGCCTGCAACTTTAATTCACGTTGACGCTTACCGTTTGGGTGGTGAGAATTTTGCTCCGGGTCAAGATACTGTTTCGCGTTTGCTTGACGAGCTTGAATCTTTGGGGCTTGATGAAGCTTTGGAAGAGCCAGGAGATGGCACTGTTGTGCTTATGGAGTGGGGTGAGCAAATGGCTGGAGTGCTGGCATCTGAGCGCTTAGAGGTTCATATTGCAAGGCCTATTGATTCTTCGCAAGTAGATGATTTTACTAGCGATGGTGAGCGAATCGTAACTTTGAAAGCTGTTGGCAAGGATTGGCTTAATCGACTTGCAAAATTGTAATTAAAAAATATCGCGGCAAATATCGCGGCAAATATCGCGGCAAATATCGCAATAAATAACGCTGTAAATATCGCTGCAAATAAATCAAGTTGTGGTAAGCGAGTAAGCTGATTGGGTACGTTTTGTTAAGGAATGAACATGAGTAATACGCTGATTATTGACACATCATTTGGCTCTACTGTTGGAATTGTGGGCCATGAGCCGATTGTTGAAACAGATTCTCGCACTCACGTAGAGCGTTTGCAAGTAAATATTGCGAAAGTTGTGGAAAATGCGGGGCTTAAGACTTCGGATATTGATCGCGTGGTTGTGGGAGTAGGCCCTGCTCCTTTTACTGGTCTTCGCGCAGGATTAGTTGCAGCAAAAGCAATTGCGTTCGCAAATAATGCTGAAATTTTGGGGTGCGATAGTCTTCTTCCTCAAAGCCTTATGATGCGCTCTGGTGCGTTTGAAGAAGCGCGCAAAAATGGCGTTATTTGCAAAGATTTGCTACTAAATATTCCGAATGACGCTGATTATTGCGAGTCTTGCGATTCTAATATTCGTCACTTCGTGCTTTCGCTAAACGATGCGCGCCGCCGCCAAGTGTACATGTGTTTGTACGACTGCGAAGGAAATGCGCTAATAAATATGGATATTGACTATCCGCAAAATGTTGTGTCTCGCGTAAACGAGTATTTAGCGAGCAAAACTAGCGAAAATTATTGCGTGGATGTGCTCGGTCACGGTGCTAAAAAGTACGTTGAAGACTGGCGAAATATTGCTAACGTTGGCGTTATTGCAGAAGTTTGCGCGCTTGACTTGGGTGTTAAAGGTTTGAAGATTTTCGAACAGTGCGCTTTAGAATGCGCTGAGAATTGTGCCAATAAAGATGAGTGCGTAAAAGCTGTTGAACCGCTGTATTTGCGCCGTCCGGACGTGTCTGTGCCAAATCCGCTTAAGCATGTGCTTGGATCTGGCGAAGCGAATAAGGCAAAAGAAAAATAGAAGCGTTTTAACGATTTGAGTAATTATGATTGTTGATATAACGCGTTCTAAATTTCCTGCAGTAGCCGAGAATTGCAATATAGTTCCTAAGTGCGATTTTACTTGCGATGAGTTAGCGCAAAAAATAGCGCCGATTGAAGCCGATTTGTTTGGAAAAGGCTCGTGGAACGAGAGCATGATTTCGCAAGAATTGCAAGCTCCTATGCGCGCGTATTACGCTCAAATCGACGAAAATACGCATACGTTATGCGGGTATGCTGGCTACTGGTTTGACGGCGATGATGCGCAAATAATGACAATTGGCGTTGCGAAAAAATATCAAAGAAAAGGCTTAGCGGCGGAACTTTTATCAACTATGATCAAAACCGCAGAAAAAATTGGTGCCAAACGCATGCTTCTGGAAGTGCGAGTTGATAATGTTCCTGCGCTCGCGTTGTATGAACGTTTTGGTTTTAAGAAAATGGGTTTGCGAAAACGTTACTATCAGCCAGAAGGCGTGGATGCGTACACAATGTGCGCTGATCTAACAGCAAAAAATAATGGAACTGAGAAATAACGAGGAATAAAGAGGAATAAAATGAGCGAAGCAATCGTATTGGGAATTGAATCAACTTGCGACGAAACGGCCGCAGCTATTGTGCGCGGACGCACGCTGGTGTCAAATGTGGTGGCATCTTCAATGCAGGAGCACGCGCGCTACGGTGGCGTAATTCCGGAAATTGCTTCTCGTGCGCACGCTGAAGCTTTTGTGCCGGTTGTTTCTAAAGCTTTAGCAGACGCAAACATGGATTTAAGCGATGTTGATGCAATTGCAGTAAGCGCAGGCCCTGGTTTAGCTGGCTGCTTGGCTGTGGGAGTTTCGGGAGCTAAAGCCTTGGCTTGGGCTGCAAATAAGCCAATTTATGGTATTAACCACGTAATTGGGCATATTGCAGTAACGCAATTGCAATTCGGCGACGTGCCGGAAGATGTGCTGGCTTTAATTGTTTCCGGCGGCCACACTTCGCTTCTTCATGTGAACGATATTGCTAGAAGTATTGACGTTGTTGGCACAACTTTGGACGATGCTGCCGGCGAGTGCTTTGATAAGGTTGCGCGCTTGCTTGGATTCCCATACCCGGGTGGCCCTCATATTGATAGGCATGGAAGGCTTGGCAATCCGGATACTTTGAAAGTTCCGCAAGGCTTAACACAAGGTCGTTCCGGAAAAGAGCATCCTTACGATTTCAGCTTCTCGGGTGTAAAAACTGCTGTTGCTCGTTGGGTTGAAGCGCGCGAGGCTCAAGGTCTTGAAATTCCAGTTGACGACGTGTGCGCTTCTTTGGCTAATTCTGTGGCGGAAGTGCTTTCGCGCAAAGCTATGATGGGCTGTGAGCAGTACGGTTCTAAAACTCTTATGATTGGCGGCGGCTTCTCCGCTAATTCGCAGCTTCGCGAGCATTTGTTGGCTTGTGGCAAAGAGCATGGAATTGAAGTGCGTTTGCCGGAGTTGAAGCTTTGCACGGATAACGGTGCGATGGTTGCAATGCTAGGCGTGAATTTGGTGGAAGCAGGGGTTCGTCCTTCCGCGCCTGATTTTGCAATCGATTCTGCTATGCCGCTTACAACGGTAAGTTTATAATAGTAGAAATAATAAAAGTTGCGCTAAAAAGTCGTGATAAAAATCGCGCTTTAAAAAGTCGCTCTAAAAATAAGTGAGGTGTTTTGTGCAGTCAGTTAATTCGCGTAGTGGAGTGTTACGAGTAGGTGAGAAGATTCAGTTCACCGATCGTAAAGGTAAGCGAATTACTGCACAGCTTGTTGCAGGCGGTGTTACGCAAACTGAGCACGGTCTTATTTGTCACGACGACGTGATTGGTCAAAGCGAAGGCGTTGTAATTACTACTGTTAGCGCAAAGCGCGAATCTTCGAAAACTATTTTAGATCCTTCTAAATCGTCTAATAAGCCTTGGAAAGCAGCTCGCGCTATTGGCGGCTGGGATTACGTAGTTATGCGACCGCGCATGGTTGACTACGTGCTTTCTATGCCTAGAGGCGCGCAAATTATGTATCCGAAAGATATTGCGCAAGTAATCGCTTTGGGAGATATTCGCTCCGGAATGCGCGTTTTGGAGTCGGGCGCTGGCTCTGGCGCTATGAGCTTAAGTCTTTTGGACGCAGTTGGGGAGTGCGGAAAGCTTACTACGATTGAGCTTCGCCCGGATTTTGCGCGAATTGCCGAATCTAACGCAACTTTGTACTACGGAAAGCGCCCAGAATGGTGGAATTTACTTACCGGCGATTTTGATTCGGTTGCAAAAACTTTAGACGCGCACAGCGTTGACCGCATTATGCTAGACATGCTCGACCCTTGGAATCGACTTGAACAAGCGCATCGCGTTATTGTGCCGGGAGGCGTGCTTATTGCGTATGTGACGACTACGACGCAAATGTCTCGAATGGCTGAAGCTTTGCGAGAAAGCGGCGTGTGGACCGAGCCGGAGATTCAGGAAACCTTGGAGCGAACTTGGAAAGCTCAAGGTTTGGCTGTGCGACCGGATCACGCGATGATTGGTCACACTGGATTTTTGATTGTTTCTCGCGCAATGGCTGAAGGTTTTAGTGCTTTGAAGAAGCGCGAGCACGGTACTAAAGATACTGTGAGCGATATTGACGATATGACAGCCGAAGAGCGCGCGGAGCAGTTGGAAGACTTGTCTTTGCGCGATATTTCGGATCGTAAATTGCGTAAAGTTTTGCGCGATTTAGACGTTCAACTTGCGCAATTGCCGCAAGATTCACAAGCTTTACAATCGCAAGTAACTGTGCAATCGCAAGAAATAGAGCATAGTCAAGCTAAGTAGGAGATCATTATGGCATCATCAATGAAAAAGCTTATGAAAAAAGCACATCATAGTAAGTACGTTTTGTTGCTGATGCGTCATGCGAAGGCGGAAGCTCCTCAAATGGGCGATGACTGGGGTCGTGGACTTACAGATAAGGGCTTGAAGCAGGCAAAAATTATGGCGAAGGGCTTGCAGTCTTTGAAGCTTGTGCCGGATTATATTGTGTGCTCTAGCGCGAACCGCACTGAGCAAACTTTGAAGCGAATGTTGAAGCGTTTTGGTGATGCGCCTGTGGTTGAGTCGCGCAAAAGTCTTTACGATGGCGGCATGCAATCGGTTATGAACGAGTTGCAAGCTATTCGAGGCGATGTTCATACGACGATGATTGTGGGCCATGAGCCAACGATGTCGATGGCTGCGCAATGGCTTTCTTCGCCGGATTCGGATCCGGATGTGCTTGGGGCGATGCGTTTGGGGCTTGCTAATGCGTCGGTTGTGGTGCTTGTGTCTGATCGTCCATTCGCAACTTGCGGCTTGCGCGGCGCCACGGCCCTCGCAATCCTCACGCCCAAATCCTTCGAGTAGCTTTGCGCCAGTGCTCTGCAGACGCTGATTCCTGTTGTTCAAGGAACACTAGCATCAGTGCTGCCGCACGCAATTAAGCATATAAATTAAGCTTATAACGACACCCCAAGTTCTTTAATGACCCCAATCGCTCATTTCTTTGCTAGGCTAAAGCGAGTCGAAAGAAACAAATGTAAATGTGAGTCGAAAAGAAATTTTTGGAGGACGTATGTCTACGGTTTTAACTTCGGTGTCTGGTTTTCCGCGAATTGGCGCTGATCGCGAGTTGAAGAAAATTATTGAACGCTATTGGAAGCAGGATGCTTCTTTGGATGATGTGCGCAATGTTGCGAAGTCTTTGCGCGCTAAGCATTGGCGTTTGCAGGCTGAAGCTGGAATTGATTTAATCCCAAGTAACGATTTTAGCTACTATGATCAAATGCTCGATACTGCTATTTTGCTTGGTGCTGTGCCGGAGCGTTATAATGCTTTGAATTTTGAGCATGCTGAGGATACTTTGTTTGCTATTGCTCGCGGCTACCAGGGTGAGCGCGGCGATGTGACTGCTTTGCCAATGAAGAAGTGGTTTACTACGAACTACCACTATATTGTGCCGGAAGTTGAGAATCCGGAAGCCTTGCATTTGGCTGGAACTAAGCCTTTTGACGAGTTTTTGGAGGCTCGCGCGCAGGGTTTGGAAACGAAGCCCGTGTTGATTGGTCCGTACACATTCTTGAAGTTGGCTCGTACTCCTGAAGCTCAGGAGTTGGAAGTAACTGAGTCTGTGATTTCGGCTCTGGCTTTTGCTTATGCGAGTATTGTTAAGCGTTTTGGCGAGCTTCACGCAACTTGGCTGCAGTTTGATGAGCCTTATTTGGCGCTTGATAAAGAAGATGGCGATTTGGAGCTTTTTGAAGCTTTGTATAAGCCTTTGCTTGAGGCTAGGGGCGCGGAAGTTAAGATTCTTCTTAACACGTATTTTGGCAATATTGCTGATGCTTACGAGACTGTGAATAATCTTGGTTTTGACGGCGTTGGTGTTGATTTGGTGGAAGGCAAGGATGAGAATCTTGCAGCAATTGAACGCTATGGTGTGAACGATAATACTACGCTTTTTGCTGGTGTTGTGAACGGCCGCAATATTTGGCGTAATGATTATGCTGTGAGCCTTGGGCTTATTGATGCTTTGCGCGAGAATATTACGGATCGCGTGGCTGTTTCTACTGCTTGCTCGCTTCTTCACGTGCCTTTTAGCACTGTTGGTGAGGATGCTTTGGGTGCGGAAGTGTTGCAGTATTTTGCTTTTGCTGTTGAAAAGTTGCAGGAGATTCGCGATATTGCAAATCTTTCTGCAGAAGGCGACGAAAATCGCAAATCAAGTAACGTTTTGGCTAAAAATCAGGCTTTGTTCGACGGTTCGCGCGTGAAGGCGGATGCTGCTGTTGCTAATCGTCTTGCGAATCTTAAAGATTCTGATTTTGTGCGATTGCCTGCAAGGTCTGAACGTCAGCGCTTGCAGAAGGAAGCTCTTGGCTTGCCGGATTTGCCAACTACTACTATTGGATCCTTCCCGCAAACTAAGGATATTCGTAACGCTCGCGCCGCTCTTCGTAAGGGTGAGATTTCGCGTGAGGCTTACGACGAGTTTATGCGCGATCGTATCGCTAAGTGCATTGAGCATCAGGAGCAGATTGGCTTGGATGTGCTTGTTCACGGCGAGTTTGAGCGCAACGACATGGTTGAATATTTCGGCCAGCATTTGCGCGGCTTTAAGTTTACGAAGAACGCTTGGGTGCAGTCTTATGGTACGCGCTGCGTGAAGCCTCCAATCGTGTGGTCGGATGTTTCTCGCGAGTCTGCTATTACTGTTGAATGGAGCGCTTACGCTCAAAGCTGCACTAAGCATATTGTTAAGGGCATGCTTACAGGACCGGTGACTATTCTTAACTGGTCTTGGCCTCGCGAGGATATTACGCACGAAGAGCAGACTCAGCAGCTGGCTCTTGCTATTCGTGATGAAGTGTTGGATTTGGAGCGTGCTGGTATTCGTGTGATTCAGATTGATGAGGCTGCTTTGCGCGAAAAGTTGCCGCTTCGCCGTTCTGATTGGCATAAGAAGTATTTGGACTGGGCGATTTCTGCTTTCCGACTGGTTCATTCTGCAGTGGCTGCGACTACGCAAATTCACACGCATATGTGCTATTCGGAGTTTAATGACATTATTCGCGACATTGACGCTATGGATGCGGATGTGATTTCTTTTGAGGCTTCTCGCGGCGACTTGGTTGTGCTCGACGCTATTCACGACGCGCATTTTGAGACTGAGGCTGGCCCTGGCGTTTACGACATTCATTCTCCGCGCGTGCCTGGCGAGGCGGAGCTTGTGGAGCGTATTCACGAGATTTTGCGCAAGATGCCTGCTCAAAAGCTTTGGATTAACCCGGATTGCGGTCTTAAAACTCGAGGCGACGCTGAAACTTGGCCGAGCTTGGAGAATCTTGTTGCTGCAGCTAAAGAGGTTAGGGAAGAATTGCAAGATAACAAGCTAATCGATCAGCCGAGCAGGGGGTGAGTTGTGACTTATAAACCAAAGTTTTCGCTGGAAGTTTTTCCACCTAAGCGCACATCTCCTATTGGTACGATTTACGATACTTTGGATGGTTTGAAGGGTCTTGACCCGGATTTTATTTCGGTTACTTACGGCACTGGAAAGCTGCAGGATCGTACTGCTACCGCGCGTATTGCGCACACGATTCGCTCCGAATACGGCATTGACGCGGTTGCTCATTTAACGGCTCGCTACCTTGATTATGATGCTGTTGATGAAGCTTTGGAAATGTTTAGCAATGCTGGCGTTTCCGGCGTTTTGGCTTTGCGTGGCGACGTGATTGCAGGCCAGGAAGCGGCCGGCGTTTTTGAGCACGCTAGTGACTTGGTTTCATACATTCGTTCAAAGCACCCGGATTTGCCGATTTTGGGCGCTTGCTACCCGGAGAAGCATCCGGAAGCGGAAAGTTTGCAGGCGGATATTGAGAATCTTAAGCGCAAAGTTGACGCGGGTGTAACTCACTTAATTTCGCAACTTTTTTACGATAACGAGGATTTTTTGCGCTTCCGTGATTTAGCTCGTGCGGCCGGTATTAACGTGCCGATTGAGGCTGGCGTGATGCCTGTGGCTAATGCTTCGCAAGTGCAGCGCATGACAAGTCTTTGCTCTTCGCGCATTACTTCGCAAGTTTCCGCAATGATGGATCGCTGGGGTAGTAACGCTGAGTGCTTGCGCGATGCTGGTAGTATTTTTGCATCCCAGCAGATTAACGATTTAATTGCTGAAGGCGTGGATGGTATTCACTTGTATACCATGAATCATCCGGGTATTGCGCGCAGGATTTGGGCGAATGTGAAGCCGCTTTTTACGAAGATTGGGTAGGTGGCGCGACGACCTGCCTGAGCGCTTAAAGCGTAGCGTGCGAAGGCAACTCGGAGCGGAAACTCGCTTAAGTTGGAAGTCCAGTGGACTTCCAACGCGAGTTTCGTAGCAAGCGCGTTACTCGCGCGAGCGTCCCTCGCTCAGTGCGAAAAATCTCAAATCTCTACCTCACTGATATCCGCATGACTGAGTGGTAGTGAGTATTGAAATTAACATAGAGTGTGCAATGTATACAAATGCGCAAAAATGTATAAATGTATAAAATAATCGCGTTTTATACTAAACATTTGTTTAGAATCGCCATTAGAAATGTAATCTAGCTTACATTCACTATATTAATTTTGACCGTAAAAACCTGCCAAAAACGTTGGAATAAAGCCTCGCGGGGGGGGGGTCTAGTAGGCTATACATCATAACAAATACGTTGCAAAAAATATGTATATTCGGTATTATTGAATATAAATCTCAACAAAAGAGATAGCGCTTTTGAGGGCTGAGCAGAAGTTTTACATGTATTTGACCGTAGTTCAATCAGCGTTTTGATTACTGCATCAAGCTCTTCGCTAATAAATTCACAAAGACTTGTTCAGAGAGAATTTGGTATTCAAGGAGATACACAATGACTAAGTCAAATTCTAGAAAGCACGCACGCAAGGTAACTTTGGATGCTGCAGTAAATAACGCAATTGAAAAGGCTGTTGACGCTCGTAAGGTGGCGGCGTTTACGGTTGGAGCCGCAGGCGTATTAGCCGGTGCGGCGTTCGCTTTTGGAGCAACTCCTGCGATGGCCGCGGATGCTACTTCTGCGGCTGAGCCTACTAAAGCTCCTGTGACTGCTGATGAGAGGGCTGGGGCTGGCAAGAAGGATGAAGCTGGCAAGAAGGATGATGGTAAGGCTGAAGCTAAGGAAACTGTAGATAAGGAAACTGCTAAGCAGGAGCAGACTGGCGATAAGGATCAGACTGATGCTAATAAAGAGGCTGGGGATACCAATAAGCAGGCTGAGAAGAAAGATGAGTCTGTCAAGAAGGAAGACGCTAATAAGCTTGAAGAAAATAAGCAGACTGAGCAGCCTGTAGCAAAGTCTGAAGATAAGAAGTCTAATGAAGAAAATCAGAAGCAGGAAACTAATACTACTGTTGGTCAAGATCGCGATGCCTCTACAGCATCAGAGCCGAAGCCACAAGCTAACAGCACAATCGAACTTTCTAAAGATAAAAAAGACACGCTCCCAAACATGTACGCATGGGGCAAGTCTAATAACGTTTATATTGAAGACGGTCAGAATAAATCCGTTACAATTAACTTTGCAAAGCCTGATGACGGCAGCACAATTACCAATGTAGCTATTTTCCCATCTGATGGTAATACCGTTGATAACAAGAAGTCTAGAGGATTCCTTGAGTATTATTCAGATCCAAACGCTAAAGATGAGCATAAACCATATTCCGGTATATATGACTTTAAGGTAAATCCAGATAGTACAGCCACGCTTACTATGAGTAAGCTGTACAGAGATGGCAATCTTAAGAGTGGAGAAAGCTACTCTGCAAACCGTTGCATTTATGTGTACGGTACAGATAAAAACGGTAAAACAGTAGTGCTGTACAAGACGAATATTGTGCGTGCAGCAACGCTTATTCCGCCTAAAAATGCTGGTTCTATTGTTTTAGAGTATGATCAGCCGCTTACTGATGAACAAATTCGTACAAGGCTTAAAGAAGCTCTTGACGCCCCTACCGAAGCAACTGGTAATAAATCAATTCGCGAGCAAATTAAAACTGCAAGTACATCTAATGGCGTGGGTGTGCGCAATGAAGCAGCCAAAACGTTTACCAATACGCCAGATGACCCTGATAAAAAGATTGTTATTACAGATAATCAGGCGTATCTACCTACTGAGCTTGCTAGAATCAACAAGGTAACGTCACAGCAGGGTCAGCCAACAACATATGTTACGGGAGTGAACAACCTCAAGACGTACCTTATTTCCGACTTAGGCTACAAGTCCGAGCCGCTCGCTCTTACAGTTGCGCGCTACGATACGCGTATCGACAAGCCAATTGTGGACGATGTGGATATCAATAAGCTCAAACCAGAGCAGAAGACAGAGATTATTAGGAAGCTTGCTCACCTTAATCATGTGCCACAAGACAAGGTTACATTCAACGAAAATGGCGAAGCTGTAATCAACTTCGACGGCGTTGATTCAAAGGACGCTCCTAAGATTGCTCTCAAAGACCTCGTCCTCAAGAATCTCAAAGCTGGCGAGTTTGCTGTTCCAAGCGACGACGCAGATTCGAAGGTAAAGCCAGTTATTATTTCCAATCCTTTGGGCTTCACAGCAGCAGAAGAAACTGCAATTAAGAAAGCTATTTACGACGCTAATAAAGAAAATCCTGCACTTGGTTTAAGCCCTACTGACTACGAAAAGCAGATTACGCTTGACTGGAATAGAGGCAACCTGCAAGCATCTGGTGGCGCTAACCAGGGTATTTCTAATGGTGATAGTGAAAACACTATTCATGTAACCATTAAAACCGACAAAGCGATTGCAAAGTTCGATTCGGACGTAAAGCATAACAAGCTCACGCGTTTGGTGAATTTGCGCACAGATTACACGCTTAGCTGGGATGCTAACAAGAACAAGATTGATGGTCGTAACACAGATGAAGGTCTTGCTTGGATGGAAGATGGCAAGACGCTTGTTTACCGTTATGATTCAGATAGCGGCACTGCGTTTAACACCGAAGACGTCTTAGGCCTGTTGAAGGCTACCATCAAAGACGACCTGAAGCAAAGCAATCCGCAGATGCGTGCTGAGCTTCTTGGCACTGAGTACAAAACTGTTGCGCACGAAGGTCAAAAAGGCAATACTACGCGCTCGCACACCGGGTATGCGGTCGATGCTCAAGGCAACCCTATTGGCGTGCTTAACTTAAGTAAACTTAATGGCAGTAGCTATGGCGGCTTTACGCAACCTGTTAGTAATTCCGATAAGAAAATGGGTAATGAGCAGGCAAGCGTAAGTGACTTTACGTTTGATGCCGAGAGCCAAAAAGTGCAGATTGCTGGTAAAAAAGACAAGTATATGCTCGGCCGCTTGTTTATTGAGCCATATTCGCAGTACCACTACAACAACATTTACGGCGAAGGCAAGTATAATCTGCGCAACAACCCTAAGGGCATCAATATAGTGTTTATGCCTCAAACGAAGCATAAGACTAAGGACCTTTCTAAGTCGATCGGCGAGCACAAGACCGAAACTGTTGAAGGCAAGGAAGTTTCAACGCAGCCAGCCTATTACAACGCGTCTAAGGATAAGAAAGATGCGTATGACGAGGCGTTGAAGGAAGCTAATGCTGCTCTTGAGGCTGCTGGTAATACAGAAGATTCCAAGCTGTCTGAAGCGCTTAAGGCGCGCATCGATAACGCTACGATTACGCTTAACAAGGCACGCGCCGAACTTGATGGCCCTGATACCAACAAGGACGGGCTTAAAACATCGATTGAAGCCGATGGTAAGGCACCTGAAGGCGCTAATCCTGCATCTGGTACGCAAGCAACGAATCAGTTTAAGAACGTGAGCGACCCTGACTTCAAGAAGGCCGACGGTTCTGATGATACTGAAAGGAACAATGCTGCTAGAGCTGCCAAGACTGCCTATGATAAGGCTCTCGAAGAAGCCAAGAAGCTAAAGGAAGACGACAACGCCACGCAAAAGGCTGTTGATGACGCCAAGGCAAAGCTGGACGAAGCTCGTAAAGCACTTAACGACTTCACCACCAACAAGGATGAGTTAAGCGCCGCGATTGCTAAGGACGGCAAGGTAAACACGGGTGAGGCTGGTAAGACAGGTGACGAAAAGCTCAAGACTGCCGACCCAACTTACCAGAACTCTACCAAGGAAGAGCGCGACGCATACGACAAGGCCGTAGCGGAAGCAGATAAGGTCTCTAAGGATCCAGAAGCTTCCCAAAAGGAAGTAAATGAGGCTATCAAGAAGCTTAAGGAAGCTAAGGATGCGCTCGACAAGAACGCAACCAACAAGGCTCCTCTTGACGCTGCCGTTAAAAATAGCTTCGATAACAATGATGGCAAGCAGAGCGTGTTCTATAAGAACGCGAAGAATAAGACTACGGATCCAAACGCAAGCCAAGAGGATAAGGCTGCAGCTCAGAAGGCAATCGACGATTACGACAAGGCGCTCGCAAAAGCCAAGGAAGTTCTTGCGAACGACAAGGCAACCAAGAAAGATGTTGAGGACGCTAAGAAAGCGCTTGAAGACGCTGAAGCAGCACTTCATACTGACAACAAGTACTCTACTGATAAAACCGCTCTTGGTAAAGCGCTTGCAGATAACTTCAGCGGTTATTTGATGCCAGCGTACTTCAATGCCTTTGATGAAGCGCAAGCTAAGGGCAAAGATTCTCAAGCCGCAAAGGACTTCAAAGCCTATAACGACGCATATCATGCTGCAAAAGACTTGATGGATAAATTAAAGCAGCCTGGTAGCACAATAACGCAGGAAGAAGCTGACGCGATTAAAGATAAGCTTCTTGAAGCCCGTAAGGCAATCGATAAGTATGCAACCGACACCAGCAAGATTTCGGCGGCGTTGCTTCAGAGTTTGGCTATTCATAATAGCCCGGCGTATAAAAACGCGTCTGCAAATACTGATCCAAATTCTGAGGAAGCTAAGGCAGCGAAAGCGTACAACGAAGCGCTCGATAAGCTGCAAAAAGCCTTTAATGATGATATGGATAAGGATGTGGATTCAAGCGGCAAAGAAATCCCAGAGTCCGTTATTCCTGTCAAGGATGGCGATACGACTAGTGCGAACTACCTTGACGGCATCCAAGCGCACGCTAAGAAACAGCCTTTGAATAGGGATGTGACAAAGCTCCTTGCAAAGCTTAAAGAGGCTGTTGCAGGCTTGGATAAGTTCGCCACCAAGACCGACGAGCTGATTAAGTCGATTAACGAGGATTCGGATACGCATCCAAGCCCTGCGTTCAAGAACGCGTCGCAGCCAAGTTACAAAAACGATGATGGTTCTGACAATAACGACAAGAACACTGCTGCACGTAAGGCTGCCAGCGATTATGGCGAGGCTCTTAACAAGGCTAAAGAAAAGCTTAATGATCCTAACGCTACGCAGAAGGACATTAACGACGCCAAGGCTGCCCTTGACAAGGCTCGCACAGAGCTTGACAAGTACAACACCGACGTCGCCAAACTCGAGAAGAGTGTTGCTGATCACGGCAAAGACGCAGATGGCACGAATCCTGCTGTTGAGGGCACAAAGGATTCTGACGCATACCGCAACGCGTCTGATCCTCACTTTGTGGATGAAAGCGGTAAGCCTGACGAAGCGAAGAACCAACAAGCTAGGGAAGCTAAGACAGCCTACGACAAGGCGCTCGCTGAGGCCCAGGCCTTGCTTGCAAAGCATAACGACGCTAAAACGCCGCAAGATGCAAAGCCAACGCAAACCGAGATTGATGCTGCGTTAGCAAAGCTCGATGATGCTCGCAAGACGCTGGTTGGTGACGACTCTGCTCTAGATAAGCCAGGTTTCGGCACAAAGACTACTGATTTGGACGTGGAGATAGTTAAGTCTTCAGCTGCTGATGCAACCACTCCAACCCCTGGCACCGTTGAAGATACCACCGCATACAAGAATGCGTTAGCTAAAACGACCGCAGATGGTAAAGAGAATCCTGATATAACAAGATATAAGGAAGCTCTTAAGAAAGCGCGCGAGCTTGCTGAAAAGCAAAAGTCTGCTAAAGCCAGCGAGCGTCCGTTGCAAAAGGATGTTGACGAAGCATACCGTGCGCTTTTGGATGCCAAGAAGATTATTGCTGATGGCTACAAGACCAATGCAACAGCTCTTCAAGACGAAGCAGCGCTTGGTGCAGTTGACGGTAACTTTACCAAGAGCCCAGAGTACAAGAATGCTGAAGCAAAGAAAGCCGATGACGGCACTGACAATGATGAGCTGAAGGCATACAAGGCTGCTCTTACTGAAGTTACGACCATGCTCAACAACTTTGGTAAAGACGGCAAGCCGAGTGCGGGAGTAGACGACAAAGACCTACCAACGCAAGCTCAAGTTGACGCGGCGCTTAAGAAGCTCAGTGACGCTCGCAAGGCGGTAGAAGCTAAGTATGCAACCAAAACCAACAAGCTTGAAAACGAAGTTGGCGACAAGGACGAGAACGACAATCCTGTAATTCCTCCATTCGAGGCGTCGGTTGCGTACAAGAACGCGCTTGAAAAGGCGAAGACTGAAACTGGTGCAGATGCTGAAGCTGACACGTCCGCAACCAAGAAGCTTCAGGCCTATGCCGATAAGCTGAAGGAAGCGAATGACCTCATTGAAAAGGTCAAGAATCCTGATCCAAACGCAAAGCCAGAAAATCGTCCAACTCAAGATGACGTTGACAAGGCTCTTGCAGCTTTGAAGCAAGCCAAGAAGGACATCGACGACAACTTCAAGACCAAAGTTGATAAGCTCCAAAATGAAGTTGATGATAAAAACGAGGATGGCTCTGCGAAGAAAGAAGCAGACCAGTTCGAAAAGTCTACTGAGTTTGCAAACCTCAAGGCAAAGATTGATGGAGATAATAAGCCTGATGACCTTGTAGCGTATGAGCAGGCTTTGGCGAAGGCTAAGGAACTCATCGACAAGAACGATGGCGAGGTTGCTGATCCTACAGACCCGACTAAGAAGGTTGCCGTTCCAAAGGATCAACTCCCATCCCAAAAGGAAGTTGACGATGCTCTTCAGACGCTGAAGGACATTAAGGAAAAGATTCTTGCTAACTACAAGACGAGTCCTGTTGATCTTCAAAATGAAGTTGATAAGTCTAAGGACGGCAACGACGACAAGCGTGATGGCTTGTTCGAGAACACGCCTGCGTTCAAGAACGTAACCAACAATAGTAGCGACGCTGCCAAGCAAGCTCTTAAGGATTACAACGACAAGCTCAATGCTGCCAAGGAGATGCTTGAGAAGTTCGATCGTACTACTGGCAAGCCGAAGAAAGGCGCACAGGATGTTCCAACGCAAGCCAAACTCGACGAGGCTCTAAAGGCCTTGCAGGATGCTAAGAAGAAGATTGAGGACGACTACAGCACAAGCAAGTCTGATTTGCGCCAAGAGGCTGGTGATGATTTCACTAAGTCTCCTGAGTATCAGAATGCTCAAGCTAAGGGTGATGACGCGTCTAAGCAGGCTCTTGACGAGTATCAGAAGGCTCTTGACGAAGCTAATTCTGTGCTTGCAGATCCTAATGCTACCCAGGCTGAGGTTGACGCGGCTTTGAAGCGTCTTCAGGATGCTAAGTCTAAGCTTAAGTCTGAGAACAGCACGGATAAGTCTAAGCTTCAGGCTGAGGCTGACGGCGACGCTGACTTCCGTAAGTCTCCTTACTTCATTATTGGCAATAAGGCTGATATTGAAGCATATGAGAATGCTTTGGCTGAAGCTCGTAGCGTTCTTAACAATCCTAATGCAACTCAGGCCGAGGTTGATGCTGCTTTGAAGAAGCTTGAAGAGGCTAAGAAGCGTATTCTTGACTTCTTGAGTCACTTCGGCGGCTCTGGCAATGGCACTGGAGATTGGAATGGCCACGGTTTTGTAAACGGCCATGAGTCTTATGGTGCTTTGGTAGATAAGTCTGCTTTGCAAATCGAAGTTAACAATGCTGTGGACGCTAATGCTAATACTGCTCAGGCTGTGGCTTACAGGCAGGCTTTGGCTGAGGCTAAGAGCGTGCTTAACGATCCTAATGCTACGCAGGCTCAGGTTGATGCGGCTTTGAGGAAGCTTCAGGCGGCTAAGGCTGCGTTGCTTAATAGTTTGAGTGGTGCATCTGGCCATAAGATTGCTAAGACTGGTGCTGCAACTGGCTTGTTTGCAGGATTTGCTGCAATCTTTGCTGGTCTTGGTGCTGCGGGTGTGGCTTCTCGCCGTCGCAAGCACTCTAACGAGTAAGTTCTAGCGCGCTCCAAACGTGAGGTAATTTCCCCGCGTTTGGAGCGAAACTTATCTTCGAACGCTCCAAATGTGAGGTAGGTTTCTCGCGTTTGGAGCGAAACTTATCTTCAAACCCTCCAAACGTGAGGTAGGTTACTCGCGCAACGGTATGAGCGCGAAAGCAGGTAGTTTCTCAGCCTTGTACATCACCACAGTGTAAAGTTGCGGTATGGAAAGCGCTAATAAAACAGATATTGCAACTGCTGAAACCAACTGCAACGAAAGCAGCACAACCTCTTGCGCACTCACTTCCAGAAGTCTTATTAGAGCCGGCTTTGCTCGCCCGGATTTTGCGCGCGAAGCTATTGTAAATATTTGCGAAAATTGCATGAACCATGCTGTTGGTCCGCAGCAATTTCTTGAATACGTGAGCCGCCCTGCAGACCCGGATGCTTCTTTAGTTGCGCTTCAAAATATTGTGCAGGCGCAGCCGCAAACTATTGCTGATATTGCTTCAATGTCTACAATATCGTCTATGAATTGTCCGCTTGCTTCGCTTATGCAAGTGCTTGGTGCTTCTAGCGCTATGGGAATGTTTATGCGCACGCATCCGAATCTTATTATGGCTGCGGCAAGTGACCCGGATCATCTTTTTTCTATGACGCGTGATGAGCGTTGTGCTGATTTGCTTTGCGCAATTCAGGCTTACAAGGCTACGGTGGTTTCTTCGGAAAATAATGCTTCTAACACGATTTACTTGACTTCTCTTGGCTTTGCTCAAGCTGTTTCTGCTCTTCGTGCGCGCTACCGTGAGCATGTTGCTGCAATTATGGCGGCTGATTTAGCGAGCGCTGACCCTGTTGAAGTGCAGCCGGATATTAGCCGTAAGCTTTCCGATGCGGCGGATGCTGTTTTAGAGGCTGCTTTAGCGGTTGCTCGCGGTCAGGTTACTGGTTCTTCTGCGTGCAGGTTTGCGATTATTGCTATGGGTAAGCTTGGTGCGCAAGAAATTAACTATGTTTCCGATATTGATTTGATTTATGTTGTTGAGCCTGCGGATTCTGGAAATAAGCAGAATCAGGATGCTTCTTTGCGAGTTGGTGCGTCTATTGCAATGGTTTTGCAAAAAGTGTGTCAGTCAACGGTTGTTGGCTCTTTGGAGCCGCCTCTTTGGCAGATTGATACTGCGCTTCGCCCGGAAGGTAAGGATGGGCCTCTTGTTCGAAGCCTTGAATCTCACCGCGAATATTATGAGAAGTGGGCGAGTAGCTGGGAGTTTCAGGCGCTTTTGAAGTCTCGTCCTGCGGCTGGGGATGCGGATCTTGGAAAAGCTTACCGTGCTATGGTTGAGCCGCTTATTTGGAAGGCTTCTGGCCGTGAGCATTTTGTGGCGGACTGTCAGCATATGCGTCAGCGAGTGGAGTCGCTTATTCCTGCTTCTCAGCGCGATTTGGATATGAAGCTTGGCCGTGGCGGCTTGCGCGACGTTGAGTTTACTGTGCAAATGCTGCAGCTTGTGCACGGAAGCGAGGATGAGTCGCTTCGAGTAAGGGATACTATTTCTGCTTTGCAGGCTTTGGCTCAAGGCGGCTACGTTTCTAGGTCTCAGGCGGCGATTTTGGCGGAACATTACCGTTTTGAGCGTGTGCTTGAGCATCGTCAGCAAATGTGGAACATGCATCGCACGCATTTGTTCCCAGATTTGGGTGCGCAGGGTAATGGCGGTTTGGATCGTGCGCGCACGATTTCTGCTGAGCAGCTTAATAATAATGAGCAGATTCGTCGTCTTGCGCGTGCTGTGCGGCTGCGCCCGGAGGAGTTGGTTGAGCGTTTTGATAAAGCTCGCCGCGAAATCCGCAATTTGCATAAGGATATTTACTATCGTCCTATGCTTCCGATTAACGCTCAAACGGATGCGGATCCTATTGTGCTTTCACCGGAGGCTGCTCGCGCGCGTTTTGCTTCTATTGGTTTTGCGGATGCTCGCGCCGCACAATTGCATGTTGAAGCGCTTACGGAAGGGCTTTCTAGGGCTGCTAAAATTCACAGGATTTTGCTTCCGGCAGTGTTGAAGTGGCTTGGTGACGGCCAGAATCCAGATATGGGTTTGCTTGCGTGGAGGCGTCTTGCTGAGCGTTTTGGCGGTAAGAATACGTATCTTGGTTTTTTGCGTGATTCTCCTTCCGCGGCTCAGCGTCTTTGTCACGTTTTGGCTGATTCGCGCTACTTGGGCGACGCTATGATGCAGTCGATGCAGTCTATTACTTGGCTTGGTGACGATGAGGCGCTATCTGCGCGAGATAGAGCAAGTCTCGATATGCAAACTAGCGCAATGGTTGCTCGTTATGCTAGTAATATTGCGGATTTTGCGCAGTCTTTGCGCGCGCTTCGCCGGCAGGAAATTGAGCGAGTTGCTTTAGCTTGGATGTGTGGTCTTATTGACGACGATACTTCTATGCGCGCTATGAGTGACGTTTTTGACGCTGTTTTAGACGCGGCTTTGTGCTGGTCTATGCGCGAGGCTGTTTTGCGAATGAATTTTAGTAACCCTCAAGCCGAAATTGCGATTATTGCGCTCGGCCGCTACGGCGGTAGGGAAGTAAACTTCTGCTCGGACGCGGACATTATGGTAGTTTATAAGCCGGTTGGTGAAGATTGCGATTTGGATGCAGCTCACCGTTTTGCTCAAACAACTGTAGATATTTTGCGCAATATTTTGCAAGGTTCTCTTACTCTTGAGCCAAAAATTATGGTTGATTTGGATTTGCGTCCGGAAGGAAAAGACGGCCCTCTTGTGCGCTCGCTGGAGTCTTGTGAAAAGTATTATCGTCAATGGGCTAGTACTTGGGAGCATCAAGCCTTGATTCGAGCGCGTTTTGCTGCAGGTTCTAAAGAGTTGGCGGATACGCTACTTGATGGCGTTGTGAACGATTTGCGTTACGCTGCAAATCCTCTTAGTGAATCGCAACTTGCTGAAATTCGTAAGCTTAAAGCGCGTATGGAAGCGGAGCGTTTGCCTAGGGGAGTGAGTCGAGATAGGCATTTGAAGCTTGGCCGCGGCGGTTTAAGCGACGTTGAGTGGACTGTTCAGCTTTTGCAATTGCAATACGCTGGCACTTATGAGTCTTTGCGCGTGGTTGGTACGATGCAAGCTTTGAAAGCGTTGCAATCTGAGCATTTGATTGAGGATGAGGATGCTCAAATTTTGGAGCGCTGCTGGCATATGTGTTCCGCTGTGCGCAACGCGAACTTCTTGTGGTCTGGGTCAATGTCTCGCGCGGATGTGATTCCAACAGACTCGTATTCTTTGGGCGGAATTGCAACTTATCTTGGCTACGAGCCTAACCAGGGTCGCGTTTTTGAAAACGATCTTTTAGCAACCATGCGTCAGTGCCGAGAAATCATGTCTCGTCTTTTCTATGGCCGCTAATTTTGCTGTAGTTAATGCTAGTATGTCGCCACTCCGGGTGTGGATTCGTCAACGCTAATCAGTAAAATTGCGTAGGTCGCGTGTGATTGCGGCCGTCTTGCCAACTGACGAAAGGTAAGCGATATTTATGACGAACGCAATGAACGCTTCTAGTTCTTCTAATTCTTTGCATCAAACTTTTTCTCTAAGCACAATTGCAAATTCTCTTGCCGGAAAAAGTGTTGTTACATTAGACGATATTTCAACGGCGCAAATACGAATGCTTTTAGACAAAGCGCGATACATTGATTCGCACCGTAAAGAAGTGGCTCACACTTGCGATGGCAGAGTGTTGGCCACTCTTTTTTATGAGCCGAGCACGCGCACTCGCTTAAGTTTTGAAACAGCAATGCTGCGTTTGGGCGGAAAAGTAATCGGCTTTGCAGGAGCTCAACTTTCTAGCGCAAGCAAGGGCGAAACTGTAAACGACACTTTGAAAGTCGTGTCTAATTATGTTGATGTTGTTGCTATGCGTCACCCAAAGGAGGGTGCTGCTTTTGTTGCAACGCAAGCTGTGAGCACGCCTATTATTAACGCGGGCGACGGCGGCCACATGCACCCAACTCAAACTCTTGCAGACTTGGCAACTATTCTTGCTCGATTCGGTCGCCTTAATAATTTGACTGTCGGCTTGTGCGGCGACTTAACATATGGTCGCACTGTTCACTCGCTTATTGAAACTTTGTGCCGCTTTGGAAACGTTCATTTTGTGCTGATTAGCCCGGATGAGCTTAAAACTCCGCAGTACGTAATCGACCGCATTAACGACACTCCTTCTTGCACTTATGAGGAAACTCGCGACTTGATGGAAGTTATTGGCAATCTTGACGTGCTTTACATGACTCGCGTGCAAGAAGAGCGTTTCACGGATCGCGAGCAGTATTTGCGACTTCGTGACACATATATTTTGACGGAAGAAAAATTGCAGAAAGCTAAGTCACATATGCCTGTGCTGCATCCTCTTCCTCGAATTAACGAGATTGCGGTTGACGTTGACGACGACCCTCGTGCAGCATACTTTGAGCAGGTTAAAAACGGTATGCTTATGCGCATGGCTTTGGAAAGTTCCGTTCTTGGCGACGAGCTTTGCGGCTACGAGCCAACCGATTTTGTGAACGTTCCAGAAGACGAGTTGCAATCGGTTGACGCGCACGGAATTTCCTTGGCAGATCCTCGCGTTCACACAACCGACGAGAATGCGCCTGAAACTCTTACATGCCCGAATCCTCGCTGCATAACAAACAGTGAGCTAACTCTTAAACGCAAGTTCTACAAGGCTGATTCCGTAAGGCATGAGTATCGCTGCATGTATTGCGACGAAGAAGCAGAAAATAAGTAAAATTTACGAAAACTTACGCAGAACTTACACAAACTTACGAAAACTTAGGCAAAACGGGAGTGATATGAACGAAGCTGGCACATTAACTTTGCGCAATATCTCCGTGTGGGATACTGGCGAGCGAATTGATCTTATTGTTGATGGCGTTCGTCAAGATGCTCTTATAGAAGGCAATGCGCGTATTTCTGGCGATATTGATGCAAGTGACTTGGTTGTTGCTCCTGGTTTTGCCGATCCGCACGTGCATTTTAGGGATCCGGGTCAAACCGAAAAAGAAACCATGATGACCGGCGCAGATTCTGCGGCGGCCGGCGGATATACGCAAGTTTTGATTATGCCGAATACGATTCCTGCTCTTGATGGCGAGCCTTGGAATGACGCTCCTTTTGATGTAGAAAACGTAATCGACTACTTGCAGCGTTACGGCTGCATTTACGGCGTAAAATTGCCGGTTCGCTACGATTTAAGCGTGTGCGCATCTTTGGGTCGTAAAGGCTTAAAACCAAGCAATATTGAGCTTTGGAAAAAGTATGTTGCTGGAATTGAAGACGCAGAAAAAACGTCTCCAATGAAAAAGCATCCAATTACTGCCATAAGCGACGACGGTTCTGCAGTGCCTGAGCCAATTTTGCGAGATGTGTTAGCTATGGCGAAGGAAACTGGTTTGCCTTTCGTTGAGCATTGCGAGCATCATACTACGGGAGCAGTAAACGATGGGCCGGTTGCAAAAATGCTTGGCGTTGGCGGAATCCCAGCTTCAACTGAGCTTGCAATCGTACAAAGAGATATTGACGCTGCTAAAGAAACTGGGGTGCACGTGCATTTTCAGCATGTGAGCACGGCTGCAGCTTTTGAGGCGATTCGTAAAGCGAAAAAAGCGGGCTTGCCAATTACTTGCGAAACGGCTCCTCACTACTTGGCTTTGTGTGATGAGGACGTGCTGAAGTACGGTTCGATGGCAAAAATGAATCCGCCGCTTCGTTCTAAAGCGGATCGTCAGGCGACGCTTGCCGCTATTGCAGATGGCACAATTGACATGATTGCAACAGATCACGCGCCTCACACTGCGGAAGAAAAATCTGGCTATTTTGCAAAAACTCCTAACGGAATTATTGGGCTTGAATGCGCGTACGGCGTTTGCCGCAAAGTTTTGGTTGATGCAGGATACACGGATGACAAGCATTTAATCGAATTAATGGCAGTAAATCCAATGCAATTAATGAGCAGAAGACCTACGGATATTGCGGCTTTGCTTAACGTTTCTTCGAAATGTGCAAACAAGCGTACGTTGCGCTTAAATATTACTGAGCATCCTGAAAACGTTGATTTAGTGCTGATTAATATGCGAGAAAAGTGGACGGTTGACGCAAATTCCTTCCATTCTAAAGCTCGAAATACTCCTTTTGACGGCTGGCAGCTTACAGGCAGGCCGGTTGCGACGATTATTGGTTCGGAAATTGCGTTCTCAAGACTGTGAATGAAGTTTTTTAAAACTGTGATTGAAGTTAAATAATTTAGGCTGGTAGTAAATGGACGAATTAATTGAGGCGATTGCAGCCAAGCAAAATCCTAGCGTCGTGGGATTGGACCCTAAACCGGGTATTGTGCCTTTGGAAGTTATTAGCGCTCTTGCAGACGAAGTTTTACAAGAAGTAGAAGGCGAAGAAGCGCTGCCAACGCTTTTAGCAACAGCTTATTTTGAGTTTAATCGTGCGATTATTGACGCGGTTGCGGATTTTGTGCCGGCTGTAAAGCCGCAAATCGCAATGTACGAAGCACTAGGTTCTGCCGGAATGGACACGTACGCAATGACTTGCGAATACGCAAAATCGCGTGGACTAATCGTAATAGGAGACGCTAAGCGCGGAGACATTGGCTCTACAGCTGGTCAATATGCGGCTCATTTAAGCGGTTTTGCTAACCTTTCTGCATATTTTGAAGACGAAAATGCTGCTGGTAACGCACTGCCTCAATCTATTAAAAATCTTCTAAAAAGCTCTAAGAATCTTGATGTTTGGCATGAAGATTCGCTTACAGTAAACCCTTATATGGGTTCGGATGGTGTGAAGCCTTTTATTGATGAAGCAGTTTCGCATAATAAAAGCATTTTTGTGCTGCTTCGCACTTCGAATCCTTCTAGCAAAGAGCTTCAGGAGCTTATTTTGCAAGATGGCAAGCCAGTGTATGAGCATATGGCGGATTTGATTGAAAACTGGGGTGCTTCAAGCATTGGTAAGCACGGTTATTCCAAGGTTGGCGCTGTTGTGGGAGCTACGCATCCGGAGGAGGGCAAGCGTTTGCGCGAACTTATGCCTCACACTTTCTTCCTAGTTCCAGGCTACGGCGCTCAAGGTGGCACAGCTCAAGATGTTGCTGGAATGTTTGATCAAAATGGTGATGGAGCTATTGTAAATTCTTCTCGCGGTATTATTGGCGCGTGGCGAAAGTCTGAAGATTACGCTAAAAATCAAGGAAATATGTCTCTCGATAATATTCTTGATATTGTGTGCGAATCTGCAGCTGTTGCTGCTAAAAATATGCGAGACGACTTGCGCAATGCAGTATACCGTTAGAATGTATAACTAAAATAAATATAACTAAAAATATAATTAAAACTTAAAAATAAAAAATAGAAAAATAACCAAGACGCAACGGTACAAAACACATACAAGGGTAGGGGAAACCACATGAGTGATGGCATGTTTATTCCAACGCGAAAAGCCTATGGAAACGCCATAGTTACGTTACGTGAAGACGCTTTTGACTCTTCCGGCTCAACTTGTGAGGATGAAAGTAAAAGCGCAAAATATTCGCGTCTTTGGGGGCGCAGGTCTGTAGAAGTGCTTAATAACGAGCAGCTTGACGAAGGTGTGTACCGTTTGACTTTGCGAGATGCGGAGATTGCGAAAAAAGCTACTCCTGCGCAGTTTGTGAACTTGTATTCCCCTGACCCAACTGCTATGCTTCCGCGTCCTTTTGGAGTTGCAAGCGTTGAGGGAGATACTTTTACGCTTATTTTTGCGGTTGTTGGTAAGGGTACTGAAGTTTTTTCGCATCTTCGCTCTGGAGATAAAGTTGATGCATTAGGTCCTTTGGGATTGGGCTTTAATATTGATTATCCTGCGCATTACGTGCTAGTTAGTGGCGGATTGGGTGTGCCGCCTTTAATGTTTGCGGCTCAGGCTTTGGGTGCGCGCAAGGATTCTAGCGTAACGGCAGTTCTTGGCTACCGTAGTAAGCGTTTTGCAGACGACTTAATGAAGGAATATATTTCAGACGTGCACAGTATTACGAATGCTGAAGGAACTGTTATTACGCTTCTTGACGAGCTTGAAAAAGTTAAGCATTTTGATTTCGACGACGATTTGCCAACTGTTATTTTGTCTTGCGGACCATTGCCAATGATGAAAGCTGTGGCTCACTGGGCGCATGAGCGAGATGTGCAATGCCAGCTGAGTCTTGAGGCGCGTATGGGATGCGGTTATGGAACTTGCGTTGCTTGCGTGGTTGACACTTTGGAAGGCAGGCTGAAAGTTTGCAACGACGGTCCTGTTTTTGATGCGAATCGTTTGGGTTGGGAGTAAAATCATGAGTTCTGTAAATAATGCTGTAAGTAGCGTAAATGCCGAAAATAATTCTGTAAATAACGCAAATAACGCAACAAATTCCGCAACAAATTCCGCTGAAACTTTAGGTTTTGACACTAGTCACGTGTGGAAGCATCCAACTCAAGTTGCGGGCGTTAAGTGGAAGAACATGGTTGGAACCGCTTCCGGAACTTTCCAGCTTGCGGCATGCAGGCGCTTTTACGACGTGAGTCAACTTGGCGCAGTCTGCACTAAAGGTGTTTCTCCAGTTCCTTGGGAAGGAAATCCTTCTCCGCGCACTGCAGAATCTCCTTCTGGAATGGTAAACGCAGTCGGCTTGCAAAATCCGGGAGTTGACCACTATCTAGTAGACGAGCTGCCAAAATTAAAGTCTATGGGAGCGCTTGTTATTACTAATGTTGCTGGTCACAGTGACGACGATTATGCGCAAGTTGTTGAAAAGCTCGCTGATTCTGCGGCCGACATGCTTGAAATTAACGTTAGTTGCCCGAACGTGACTCACGGCGGAATGAGCGTTGGTACGGATCCGGTGGCATTGCATCGTTTAATTACGCGTCTTCGCGCAATGACAGATAAGCCAATGATTGTAAAAATGACGCCAAATGTGACGGATATTGTCTCGATTTGCAAAGCTGCGGTTGACGCTGGTGCTGACGCTTTAAGCATGATCAATACGCTGGTTGGTTTGCGAATTGATATTCGAACAGGCGAGCCGATTATTGCAAACCGCACGGGCGGCGTTTCTGGCCCGGCTATTTTCCCTATTGGACTTGGATTCGTGTGGCGAGTTCGCCAAGCTATGCCAGATATTCCAATTATTGGCATTGGTGGCATTGATTCTGGCGAAAAAGCTTTGGAATACTTGTATGCTGGAGCGAATGCTGTAGAAGTTGGTGCTGCCGCTTTGGTGGACCCTACTGCTCCGATTCGCATTGCTCGCGAGCTTGATGATTTGCTTGATTCTCGCCCAAAGCTTGCGTCTTTGCTTGCTGAAGGCAAAACTTGGCGCTGAAATTAAGAAAGTAAGCGTATTTAGAAAGTATTTAGAAAGTATTTAAAAATATTTTAAGAAAGAGAGCTAATTATGGCAGAATTAGACGAGCGTTTTACTAAGTTTTTGCTCGATTCAGGCGCGCTTAAATTCGGTGACTTTACGCTGAAATCTGGTCGCAAATCGCCTTATTTTATTAACGCGGGCGCTTTTGACGACGGCATGAAAATCGCTAGCTTGGGCGCATACTACGCTCAGCGTGTTGTTGCAGCGATTGAAGACGGCAAACTTCCGCACGATATTGATACTGTTTTTGGCCCTGCTTATAAGGGCATTCCGCTTGCAGTTTCTACAGCAATGGCTTTGACGAATAATCACAATATGCCAGTCGGATTTACTTTCGACCGCAAAGAGCGCAAAGATCATGGCGACGGCGGAATAATGGTTGGAAAACCACTCAAAGATGGTATGAAAGTGCTGCTTGTTGACGACGTTATGACAGCTGGAACTGCAGTTCGCGAAACTTTGCCAAAGCTTAAAGCGGAAGCAAATGTGGAAGTTGTTGGCTTGATTTTGGCAGTAGACAGAATGGAGCGCACAAAAGACAGCGAGCTTTCCGCAGTAAAAGCAGTAGAGCAAGAATTTGGATTCCCAGTTTTGCCAATTGCAAACGTGCGCGAAATTTTCGCAGCAGCCGAGCGTATTAAAGGCGAGGACGGAAAGCCTGTAATGAGTGAGGAATTAGCTTCGCGCGCTGCTAAATATCTTCTTCAATATGGCGCTTAATAAATATCTAAAAATCTTAGAGTTTTCCGCAAAATGTTGTAAAACGTGTCGTGTAGAACAACATTTTGCGGAAGATTATTGCAAATGTTTTAGTTTTTCTTTAAAATAAAGGTCACAATTCCAGCAATTGTAGAACCAAATACAACTAATATAGCAATCGCTAATACATTCGTATTCTTGTTTGAAGAGGCTGATTTTGCGATAGAGTTATTATTTTTTAGTGCGCCCTTCTTTTTATTTACGCTTTTACTTGAATCATCATCTTTAGAATTGTTTTCTTTAGAATCATTGCTTTGCAAATCTTTGGAATCAGCCTTATTGCTGCTCGAGTTGCTGCTTGGCTCGGTATGCTTCTTATTTGTTGCAGTTTTATTGGTGATTTCTGCTTTGTAAGAAGTATCTTGATTTTCTTGTTGCGATTGAGCTGATTCTGCAGTCTTAGTTTCTGCAGTCTTAGTTTCTGCAGTCTTAGTTTCTGCAGTCTTAGCTTCTGCAATTTTAGATGGTTCTGCAGAATATGCTTTTGCAGCAGCACTAGCTTGATAATAACGGCTATCATTATAGTCATTTTGATTGAACGCAGCTAATAGTCTATATAACTTGAGCAAACTGTAATCAGAATCAGAATCTGAATTAGAATCCGAATTAGAGTCAGAATCCGAATTAGAATCCAAATCAGAGTCTAAAGATTCATCTGCACTAGGCTCAACAACGTTTGAATTTTCCGTTTGAGTGCTTTGAGTTTTAACAGTTGTTTTAACAGTCAAATTAAAATCTTTAGTTAAATCAAGATCTTTTAAATCTGTGCTAAAAGCAGAGTCGCCATTATTCCAATCTTTAACTACTTCATCTTTTAATCCGAGCAGTGCAGCTAACCTTGTATTTGCTGCGTTTGTATCTAGATTATGGAAGTCAACTATTTTGTTGTCTGCATCTTGGCAATTAACAATTGCATCAACAAAATTATTCTTTCCATTTGTATTAACCAAGCAACTAATACTAGCATCACCGTGCTTTATTGCGGCCATAAAGTATCCACGTAAGAATCTTCTAGGAGCCTTATTATCGCTTGATTTTGCGTTATTTTTTATTAATTCTTCTGCACTATTTGAGAATCCACCTTTTTTAATACGAAGATTTCCACCTTGTGCGCTTGCTTCTTTCCAAATGTCAGTAAGTGCCGAAAGATTTGTTTGCTTAAGGTCAACTCCAGATGGAATAGTAATATCATCGATTTTGCTGCCGCCAAACATGTTCTTAACGCCTTGGTTTAATGAACCAGTTTGAATATTAAGAGCTTGCGTTAAATCCCACTTAGAAATATCTAGCGAAGTTACAGAAGAGTTTGCAAACATATCGTTCATATCTGTTGCGCTAGAAGTGTTCCATTTTTCGATTCCTGGTATTTGCGTTAAATTAGGAGTATTTGAAAATGCTTTTCCCATATTCCAAATGTTTTTTGTATCCCAATTTTCTAAGCCAGTTATCTTTTTAACGCCACTGTTTTCAAAAAGACCAACAATATTTCCAACATAAGAAGTTTTCCATTTTCCAAGATTAGCTTCTTTAAGCGCAGTTGTTCCAGTAAACATTCTGCCAATGTCGTTAGTATTGCTAATATCCCAGTTTTCAAGCGCTTTAATGTCTTCTAGCTTGTTGGCGTTCATAAACATTCTTCCCATTGAAGAAAGATTGTTGTTTGTAAACACTTCTAGGCCTTCGGTAGTTGTTAATCCACTTTCTTCAAACATTCCAGTTGCTTCATCGCAGTAGGTATTGTCCCAAGTAATTCCCTTAACGTTTGAAAGGTTATGTGCTTGGTAGAACATGTTGTTCATATGATGAACATTGCGCGTTTTAAAGTTTCTAATGCCGTCTGCAGATTCGATTGCGCTACCTTCGAACATACTAGTCATGTCGGTAACGTTGTTAGTGTTCCACTTTTCGTCTAATCCGTGAACTGTGTGCAAATTTTTTGTGTTTCTAAACATTAGTTGCATGTTTTCAACATTGCTAACGTCCCAATTAGATATTGGATTTATGCTGTTTATTCCGCTATCTTCAAACAGGCTGCTCATATCTGTTACGCGGCTTGTATCCCAGTCTTTAGTTCCATTAATGTTTTTTAACTTAGGTGTTGAAGAAAACATTCCAGACATATCTTCTACATTAGAAGTGTCAAATAAATCCAAATTGTTTATTGTTTCTAGATTTGCAAAGTTTGAAAACAGATTGCTAGCACAGTTGCCGAGTTGGATTTTTCCAGCATTTTCAGTTTGATCGCCTGATTGAACAATATTTATGACTTTGACTTTAGATGTATCAAGATTTACGCCATCTGGATTATTTTTATTAGACGAAATAATCTTTTCAATTGAGTTAGATGCAAAATCTGTTCCGTTAATTTTTGATATTTCAAGAGTATTAGTGGATTCGTCAAACTTCCACTTTAGCCCAGTAGGAGTTGGGTCAAAGAATCCCTGATATTTTGCTTCATGCCAAGTGTTTAGTGTGTTTTCTTTGTTTTCTTTATTTTCTGGATTAGTCGCAACAGATTCCTTTTGCTGCGTTGATCCTGTGTTTAATTCTTCACTAGCAATAGCTTGATGAACTGGTATTAATGAGCAAATCATTGCTGCGCATGCGCAAGATGCGAATATATGTTTCTTCATGGTTTTCCTTCTGGGTTAAATCATGTGTATGTTCGTTTTTGTTCGAACGTGTTCATTATATAGACGCATGTAAACAAAAAAGGAAGTTATGTTAGTTTATGTTCTTTTTTTGTAAAAATAATTATAAATTAATGTTTTGTAATGATGCTTTTATATGTGATTGAAAAATATCAAAAGATTGTAATAATCTCTATAACATGGAAGGCAATGATAATCGATATCAAGATACTAGCGATTTGGATTCTTTTAACAATCCTGCTCAGTATGAGCAAGAAAATATTTTTGGATCTTCTAATGATGATTCAAACAACTCCTTGTTAAGCGATAAAAAGGTTATTGCTGTTATTGTTTGTGTATCTCTTATATCAATCGGAGTTGTTGCTGGATTATGGTTTGTATTATTTGCTAATAACTCTAAGCCTAATCTAAAAGCAAGCGAGCCTTCTAAAATTTGCATTCAATTGCGCAAAAAAGTAATCGATGCTAAAGAAGAGCTTAAAAAAATTGTATCAAGTCAAGATGTTAAAGATGCTTCTAATATAAAAGCTGCTGATTTTGATGAAGATTTTGATGCCACTAAAGACGCTGCAGATGATTTTGAATCTTCTCTAAGCTACGCTAATGATGACTTAAATGATGATATTCCAGTATGCCCACTTGGCGCGGATTCTTACGATTCTACAACAGTTGAAAATAAGCTTTCAGACAAATTGGATGCTTTGCGTAAAGATGCTAATTCTGTTAAAACGCATGCAAAGAATTTACTAAAAACTAGCAGAACTGCTTTTGGTGATCAATTATTAAATCTTGTTAAAAAAGCTAGAGAACTTGTAGAAAAAGCGAAAAATTTGCCTATTTTAGCTGCTGCTTCTAAAAGTCTAGAAAATGCTATTAATGATGCTGGCAATGCTCTTGCTAAAAGCAGCAATAATTATCAAGAGTTAAAGCAAGCTTATCAAAAAATAAAAGCTGTTATAAGCCAGTACGAAGATAGAATTAAAAAAGTGAGCGATAGATTTTTAAGTAGAGATGGCAATGGGTATCCTTTTGATGCTCCACATCCTAAGGATGATCAAGGTGGCTATATTCCAATGGGTCGTAGTCAAAACTCAGAGTCTTCGGAACAAAACGATCAGAGTAACGAATAATTGCGTTAAATGCGGTTGTTATTTTAGTTGTTATTTTAATTAGTTGACGCTTTGTGGCATAATAAGCAAGGTTTATTTCTTAAGCTGCTAAAATTGCAGCTTTATTAGCGAAAGAAACGGGTAACTCGTGGCACAGACTACCAATGATATTAAGAATGGATCGGTTTTGAACCTTGACGGCCAGCTTTGGACCGTTGTTAAGTTCCAGCATGTGAAGCCAGGCAAGGGTCCTGCTTTTGTGCGCACCACCATTAAGAACGTGCTCTCGGGCAAGATTGTCGACAAGACTTTTAACGCCGGCATGAAGATGGAGTTCGAGACCGTTGATAACCGCACGTTGCAGTATTCCTACGAAGATGGCGACAACTTCGTATTCATGGATATGACCACTTACGACCAGGTTTATATTCCTAAGGTTTTGGTTGGCGATCAGAGCAAGTATTTGCTTGAAGGCACCGACTGCATCGTAAGCTTCCATGACGGCACTCCTTTGAGCGTTGAGCTTCCAGCTTCCGTAATTTTGACCATTACTCACACTGAGCCAGGCTTGCAGGGCAACCGTTCTAACGCTGGCACTAAGCCTGCAACCGTGGAAACCGGCGCTGAAATCCAGGTTCCACTCTTCGTAGGTGAAGGCGAAAAGGTGAAGGTTGACACTCGTGACGGCTCTTATCTTGGTCGTGAAAACTAAAGAATTAATTATCTAATTAAAATAATTAGTTATCTAATTAAATTAGATATTTATTTCTAAATAATTTTTATAGTGTGACCCGGTGGCGATTATTCGTTACTGGGTCGCGTAATTTTTTAATACTTTAAACAGAAGGGCGCTATTATGGCACGTTCCACCGCTCGTAAGAGGGCTTTGAATACGCTTTATGAGGCGGATGAAAAGAATCAGCCTATTCTTTCTTTGCTAGAGGAGCGCGTTAAAGAGCCTGGCGCTCAAACTCCGCTACCAGAGTACGCTGTTGAGATTGTTCGAGGCGTAGGAGAGCGACGCAACAGAATCGACAAGACGCTTAACCGTTATTCAACCGGCTGGAAAGTTGGAAGAATGGCTGTTATCGATCGCAATATTTTGCGCATTGCGGTGTGGGAAATGCTTCTTAACGAGGAAATTCCAGACAAGGTTGCAATTGACGAGGCGATTGCGCTCGCGAAAATGTATAGTGACGACGAAGCTATTGCGTTTATTCACGGACTTCTAAGCGCGATTATGGCAGATAAAGACGCTTGCTTGGCAAAGTTTAACGGCGAAGCGCAAGACTCTGTAGATGCGGCTGGCACTACTGAACCTGCTGCTGAGTAAGAAGCAATAACTTATCGCCGGCGCGTCGTCCGTCCGCCAACCTGAGTAAACTTGCCACGAATATCCTAAAGCCATAAGGGGGTTAAGGTGGATTATAACGACACCTTCGCCGGATTCGGCAGTGATGATGCAGTATTGGTGTTGGAGGATGGTCAGGTTTACGTTGGTAAGCCTTTTGGTGCGCAAGGTTCTACGCGCGCCGAGATTGTGTTCTCCACGGGCATGACTGGTTATCAAGAAACGTTAACTGATCCAAGTTATGATCAACAAATCGTAGTTCAAACATTCCCACACATAGGTAATACGGGAATGAACCACGAAGATCCTGAATCTAATCGCATTTGGGTTGCAGGTTACGTGGTTAAGGAGCCTAGCCCAGTAGTTAGCAATTGGCGAGCTGAAGGTTCTTTGGAAGACGATTTACAAAAGCAAGGTATCGTTGGCATTAGTGGTATTGATACTCGAAAGCTGGTACGTCATTTACGCTCGGTAGGCGTTATGCGTGCCGGCATTTTTTCTAATAGGGCCCTGGTTGATTCGTCAACCGGGGCTTTTCGTACCGTTGCTTCTTTCGTTGACGAAATTAAGCAGACTCCTCAAATGCAGGGCTTGCGTTTAACGGACGAAGTAAGCACTAAAGAAACTTACACGATTGAGCCTTGCGGTGATTTTGAAGGAAAAGATCCGCTTTACACGGTTGTAGCAGTCGACTTTGGTATTAAATCCATGACTCCTCACCGTTTGGCTGAGCGCGGCTGCCGCGTGCACGTTGTAAGCTCCTCAATCAGCTTTGAATCGCTGCAAGCGCTTAATGCAGACGGCGTATTCTTCTCGAATGGTCCTGGAGACCCTGGCCAAGCAAATCGCGAAGTTGAGCTTTTGCGCAAAGTTTTGGACGCAGGCTATCCGTTCTTTGGTATCTGCTTTGGAAACCAGCTGCTTGGTCGCGCTCTCGGCTTTGGCACTTACAAGCTGAAGTTTGGTCACCGCGGTATTAATCAGCCTGTGAAAGACGTTACAACCGGAAAAGTGGAAGTTACTGCTCACAATCACGGCTTTGCGGTGGACGCTCCTCTTGACGGCCCTGTTAAATCTCCTTACGAAAACGGCCACTTTGGTCGCGTAATGGTGTCGCATATTGACTTGAACGACAACGTTGTAGAAGGCTTACAATGCCTTGATATTCCAGCGTTCTCGGTGCAATATCATCCGGAAGCTGCAGCAGGCCCGCACGACGCTTCCTACCTGTTTGACCGCTTTGTGCAATTGATGCGCGAAAACGCTCGAAAAAGCAAGTAATACTCGAAAAAGCAAGTAAGATTTTAATATTTACGGAAAGAGAAGTTTACTATGCCAAAACGTACTGATATTAAGTCGGTTATGGTAATTGGTTCCGGCCCGATTGTTATTGGTCAGGCTGCAGAATTTGATTATTCGGGAACGCAGGCTTGCCGAGTTCTTCGCGAAGAAGGTATTCGCGTAATTTTGGTTAATTCAAACCCGGCTACGATTATGACGGACCCGGAGCTTGCTGACGCAACTTATATTGAGCCAATTGACACTTCGATTTTGGAGCGAATTATTGCAAAGGAGCGTCCGGATGCGCTTCTTCCAACGCTTGGTGGTCAAACTGCGCTTAATGCTGCAATGGATTTGGGTCGTGCAGGAATCCTCGAAAAATATAATGTTGAGCTTATTGGTGCTTCTTTGGAAGCAATCGACCGCGGCGAAGACCGTGAGCTTTTCAAAAAAGTCGTTGAAAAAGCTGGAGCGGAAAGCGCAAAATCCTTTATTGCTCACTCAATCGAAGAAGTAGACAAAATTGTTGAAACTTTAGGATACCCGGTAGTAGTACGCCCAAGCTTTACAATGGGCGGACTCGGCTCTGGTATTGCTCATAATGAGGAAGAGCTTCACCGCATTGCAGGAGCCGGCATTCACTATTCTCCAACAGACGAAGTGCTTATTGAAGAAGGCATTGAAGGCTGGAAAGAGTTTGAGCTTGAGCTTATGCGCGACGCAAAAGATAACGTCGTAGTTGTTTGCCCAATCGAAAACGTTGATCCTGTAGGCGTGCACACTGGCGACTCAATTACCGTTGCTCCATGCTTTACGCTTACAGACCGCGAATACCAGAAGATGCGCGATATTGGTATCGCTATTATTCGAGGCGTAGGCGTTGACACCGGCGGCTGCAATATTCAGTTCGCAATCAACCCTCAAACCGGTCGCATTATCGTAATTGAAATGAATCCGCGCGTATCTCGCTCTTCCGCGCTCGCATCTAAAGCAACCGGCTTCCCAATCGCAAAAATCGCAACGAAACTTGCTCTCGGCTACACTTTGGACGAAATTCAAAACGATATTACGCGTTCAACTCCTGCAAGCTTCGAGCCAACAATCGACTATGTTGTAACGAAGATTCCGCGCTTTGCTTTCGAAAAGTTCCCAGGAGCAGACACCACTCTTACAACTTCCATGAAGTCTGTTGGTGAAGCAATGGCTTTGGCTGGAAACTTCCAGGAATCCCTTGGAAAAGCAATGCGCTCAATCGACAAGCGTCACGCGTGCTTTAGCTGGGATGGTGAGCGTCCAAGTAAGGAAGAAGTAGTCAAGCTTCTTGAAGAAATGCACACTCCAACAGAGCACCGCTACTTGCAAATTCAGCGCGCGCTTTGGGGTGGTGCTACGCCGGAGCAGATTTTTGCAGCAACAAAAATCGACCCTTGGTTTGTTGAGCAGCTGGCTCAAATTAACGAAACTGCGCTCGCGGTTCGTGAAGCTGAAACTTTAACTCCTAAAGTTTTGAAGCGCGCTAAGCTTGCAGGCCTTTCAGACGTTCAAATTGCGCATTTGCGTAATCTTGGCGACGAAGGCGAAAACATGGTTCGTGAGCTTCGTTGGGCTTACGGCTTGCGTCCTGTTTACAAGACTGTTGACACTTGCGCAGCCGAGTTCGACGCAGCAACTCCGTACTACTATTCTTGCTACGCTGATGAAAGCGAGTTGAAGAAGCGCGATCGCGAAGCTGTGATTATTCTTGGCTCTGGTCCGAACCGAATCGGCCAGGGTATTGAGTTTGATTACACTTGCGTTCACGCTGTTCAGGAATTGGGCAAGGATTACGACACCATTATGGTTAATTGCAATCCTGAAACAGTTTCTACAGATTACGACATGTCTGACCGCCTTTACTTTGAGCCTCTTACTTTCGAAGACGTGCTTGAAATTTACGAGGCAGAAAAGAAGCTTGGTCCTGTTAAGGGCGTGATTGTGCAGCTTGGTGGCCAAACTCCACTTTCGCTTGCTGCTCGTCTTAAAGCTGCAGGAGTTCCAATTTTGGGAACAACTCCTGAAGCTATTGATTTGGCGGAAAACCGTGAGCTTTTCGGCGAGGTTCTTCGCCAAGAAGGCATGAACGCTCCTCGCTACGGCACAGCTTTGAGCCTTGAGGAAGCAAAAGATGCAGCTCACGCAATCGGCTACCCGGTTCTTGTGCGCCCAAGCTACGTGCTTGGCGGACGCGGAATGGAAATCGTGTACGATGATGCTCAGCTTGCAAAATATGTTGAGCGCGCTTTGGATGAGGCTCGTGCAGACACTGTTGTTTCTGGTCGCTTGCCTTCGCCGCTTTTGATTGATAAGTTCCTCCAGGACGCTATTGAAATCGACGTTGACGCGCTTTACGACGGCAACGAGCTTTATATTGGCGGCATTATGGAGCATGTTGAGGAAGCTGGCGTACACTCTGGCGACGCAGCTTGCACGCTTCCTCCAAGCACGCTTTCGGACGATCAAATTCGTCGTCTTCGTGAGGGTACGCTTTCGATTGCTCGCGGCTGCTCTGTTCGCGGTCTTATTAACGTTCAGTACGCTTTTATGGCAAATACTTTGTACGTAATTGAGGCAAATCCTCGAGCGTCTCGCACAGTTCCGTTTGCTTCTAAAGCTACGGGCGTTGCTCTTGCTAAAGCTGCTGCTCGAATTATGGCTGGCGAAACAATCGCCCAGCAGCGTAAGCGCGGACTTCTTCTTCCAAAGGGAGACGGTGGTGACATTCACCCAGGCCAGCAGGTTGCTATTAAAGCTTCTGTGCTGCCTTTCAAGCGTTTCCGCACTCCTGTTGGACGCACGGTTGATATTTTGCTCGGCCCAGAGATGCGTTCAACCGGCGAAGTTATGGGCTTCGACCGTGACTTCCCGCACGCTTTTGCTAAGAGTCAGCTTGCAGCATACAAGGGCGGTTTGCCAACCAGTGGCAACGTGTTTGTATCTGTAAGCGATGCAGATAAGCGTCAGCTTCCGCTTCTTGCAGTGCGCTTAGTAGAACTTGGTTTTACTATTTGGGCTACTGAAGGTACAGCTTCTGTGCTTCGACGCTACGGCATTGATTCTGTGATTGTAGACAAGCTTTCTAGTCGCGGCGACACGGCGAAAGATGTAACAAATGGTCAGGAAGCTCACGAAAGAATCGGCAAGAATGTTGTGGAGCTTATTGAGAATGGTAAGATTGATATGGTGCTTAATACACCGAATTCAAGAGGGTCTCGCACAGACGGTTACGCTATTCGCGCAGCAGCTGTTGCAGCAGACCTTCCGCAATTCACAACTATTACCGAATTTGCGCCAGTATTGATGGCTATTGAGGCCGTTAAGAACAACGATTATCAGGTGATGAGCATACAAGAGCATGCAAAGCAACTGTTTGCAATCGAAAAGGCAGAAAACGAAGAAAGTCGGGCTTAATACATGACCGAGAGCATACGTGATCAAGAATTACAAGCGCAGCGATCCGATTTTGGCTTGCGTTTGAAGAATGCTATGGCCAAGTATGGTCCTCTATGCGTTGGTATTGATCCTCATCGCAAAATGTTGCTTAATTGGGGATACAACATGGATGCTCTCGGCGCTGAACTGTTTTCAATGCGCATGCTTCAAGCCATGAACGGCAGGGCAGCGGCAGTAAAATTCCAGTCCAGCATGTTTGAGCGCTACGGTTCTAAAGGTTTCGCAGCGCTTGAACGCGTTCTTTACGCGGCTCGTCAAATGGACGTTATTACGATTGTTGACAGCGGCCATGGCGGATTGTCTACTACGATTTCTGCTCTTGCGGACGCATATTTTAAGCCGGACGCGCCTCTTCTTGCCGACGCTATTACGCTTCTTCCGTATTACGGCGCTAGATCTATGGGCGGCTTAATTAACGAAGCGCTTAATAACGGTCGCGGCGTTTTTATTGCGTCGCTAACTTCTAACCGCGAAGGCGCAAGCTTGCAAACTGCAATCCGCCAAAGTGGAACTTACCGCGGAACTACAGTAGCTCACGGAATTGCTCAAACTGCTCAAACTTTTAACAACAATACAAAGGGCATGGGTTCGGTTGGCTTGATTGTTGGCGCTACTATTGGCGACTGGATGAACGGCGGCGGAATTGACGTTGCAAGTTTTACCGGCCCAATTCTTTCCCCAGGCTACGGCTGGCAGGGTGCTGAAGCTAACGACTTAAAGCGTGTTTTTGCCGGTACGCATGGTAATGTGTTGGTAACTGTTTCTCGCTCTATTGCGTCTCATGGTCCAAGTATTGGCGAACTGTCTGCCGCAACAGAGCGAATAGCGTGGGATATTCGTCAGGCTCTTATTGATTCAGACGAACGTGCGTAATTGAGAGGTGAGGGAAATGTCTACCAAAGATGATTCGGCTGCTTCTGAGTCTTTACAGACTAAGCGTCGCCTAATCGTATTAACTGGTCCTACTGCAGCCGGTAAAGGTACGGTAGAAGGCATACTTCGCGAGAAACATCCTCATATTTGGTTGTCTGTTTCTGCAACTACGCGCGCGCCTAGACCTGGTGAGTTTAACGGAATCCAATACTGGTTCTTGGATGAGGAAGAGTTTGAGCGCCGTAAACGCAATGGCGAATTTTTAGAGACTGCTCTTGTTCACGGAATGGCGCATTACGGAACTTTGCTGCAGCCTGTTTTGGAACATCTTGAGCAGGATATTCCAACTTTGCTAGAAATTGATTTGCAAGGCGCTAGGCGAGTAAAGCAAGAGGCTTCTAGGCTTGGTTTGGAAGTTGTGTACGTGTTTATTGCGCCTCCAAGCTTTGAAGAGCTTAAGCGTCGTCTTATTGGCAGAGGCACCGAAACTCCTGAGCAGCAGGCAAAACGTTTGGAAACCGCAAAGGTTGAGATTGCTGCAGCCAGCGAGTTTGATGTTGTTATTGTAAACGACAATGCTGAGCGAGCGGCGGACGAACTTTGGAACGTTATTGCTCGCGAATACGAGCTGTAAATAGTTTATAAACAACTTATAAATAGTTCATAAAGAAGTTATAAATAGAACTTAGCGCAATATCCAATCTATAGCCTATAATAGGCGTTTTGGAACTATTGTGGCACCATAGAATTTGGAGAATATTATGGCATTAGGCACTCAGCCAACACCTACGGGTCTTGCGAATCCACCAATTGATGATCTTATGCAACATGCGGATTCCAAGTATGCGCTTGCCTTATTTGCTGCAAAACGAGCACGTCAAATTAATTCTTATTTCACGCAGCTTAACGAAGGTTTGCTTCAAAATGTTGGCCCACTAGTTGAGTATAAAAATCAAGAAAAACCTTTGTCTATTGCTTTCCGTGAGATTAATAGAGGCTTGCTTGAAGAGACGCTTGGTGAAGACGATTTAAGCGAAGGCAATTAATTTATTTATTAGTTAAGTGATAAAGCTTATACTTATTGCTTTAGCGTCTTTTTATGCGCATAATCGCAGTCGTATCATCTGTGCTTGAAACTCGGATGTGCGGCTGCGTTTTTTCACTTTACGAGTATTTGTATTGGAGGGGATTGTGGAAGAAATTAAGTTAATTTCTGCAGAATCTGTTACTGAAGGTCATCCGGATAAGTTGTGCGATCAGATTGCTGACGCTATTTTGGACGATATGCTTCGTCAAGATCCTCACGCTCACGTTGCCGTAGAAGTTTGCGCTTCTGTAGGCCAATTTGTGGTGTTTGGTGAAGTTAGAGGAGAAGTTTATAGCGATATTCCAGGAATTTTGCGCTCTGTGGTTCGTAATGTTGGGTATACGAGTTCCACTATTGGTCTTGACGCTGATTCTTGCGGAGTTATGGTTTCTTTAACCGAGCAGAGTGATGAAATCAATCAAGGCGTTACTCGTTTGGATGCAAAGAGCGAAAGTGCTGCTTCTCGCGAGGAGCGTTATGCTGCTCAAGGTGCTGGAGATCAAGGTGTTATGTTTGGCTACGCAAGTGATGAAACTGACACTTTAATGCCGCTTCCAATTTATCTTGCTCACCGTTTAGCACAAAGGCTTTCTAAAGTTCGAAAAGATGGTATCGTTGCGCATTTGCGTCCAGATGGAAAAACTCAGGTTACTATTGAGTACGATTCCAAAGGTACGCCTAAGCGTTTGGATACTGTTTTAATTTCCACGCAGCACGATTCTGAAGTTTCCAGCGATTGGCTTAAGTTACAGCTTGTTGAGCATGTTGTTAAGCCTGTGTTGGACGAAGTTCTTGCTCAAAAAGTTGCGCACGATTCATACCGTATGCTTGTGAACCCTACTGGCTCTTTTGTTTTGGGCGGTCCTGCTGCAGATTCTGGTTTGACTGGTCGAAAAATTATTGTTGACACTTATGGTGGTGCGGCGCATCATGGCGGCGGAGCTTTTTCTGGAAAAGATCCAAGTAAAGTTGATCGTTCCGCAGCTTATGCCGCGCGTTGGGTTGCTAAGAATATTGTTGCAGCTGGTCTTGCTCATAGGGCAGAAGTGCAGGTTGCTTACGCTATTGGTATTGCGGATCCTGTAAGCGTAAACGTTGAGACTTTTGGTACTGAAGCTGACGGTATTACGCGTGCTGATATTGCTCGCGCTGTTCGTGAAGTATTCGATTTGCGTCCGGCTGCAATTATTGACGAGCTTAATTTGCTTCGCCCAATTTACGCTAAAACCGCGGCTTATGGCCACTTTGGTCGCACAGATGTTAAGTTCCCTTGGGAAGAAACGAATAGAACTGATCAGCTTCTAGCCGCATTAAATCTTAAGTAGAATCTTAAGTAGAATTTAATTTAGAATCTTAATTAGAATCTAATTTAGAATCTAAAAAGCTAAAAGTACGAGCTAAAAGTAGAAGCTAAAATGGCAGAGCAACCTTCGTTAGACGGATTCGCGCGTAAAACTAAACGCAAGCGTAATGCTGTTTCGCGCGTTCCTGCAGACGATTGTGCTATTGCTCACGTAATGTTAGATGTTCAAGCTTCACATTTAGGTCGTACTTTTGACTATTTAGTGTCCAAGGATCAAGATGATGCGGCTCAACCGGGAGCTTTCGTGCGCGTACGTTTTGGTGCGCAAAGGCTTACAGGCGTTATTTGGTCTCGTTCTTCTAATAGCGATACTCCTTCTTCTGCTTTGCGATTTTTAGAGCGTGTGTTTCCTTCAGATGTGCTGATTTCTAAGTCTTTGCGCGAAGATATTGACGCTATTGCAAAAGCTTATGGTGGAACTATAGCTAATATTCTTCGTCTTGCTGTGCCTCAAAGAGTTGCAAGAGTTGAGCATGAGGAAGTTTTTGATAGCATACGTTTGCATCGCAGAAAAGATTGGTGCATAAATCTTAAAAAGCTTTTGGAAAGCAGTAATAAAGCTTATAAATCTAATGAAGCTAATGAAACTGATTCTTCTATCGCTACTTTCGCTAGAATGATTGAATCTTACGAAAATGCGGATATTTTGCATGATGCTTTAGTTAAAAAAGCTAGTAACGCGGATTTTGACGGCGAAAAAATCGAAAATAATAATGCTAAATCTTTTGTAGTTGACGCACCTGCCGGCTCTTTAAGAATGGCTCAAGATTTAGCTTGGATGATTGTAACGGCTGTAAGTCAAGGGAAGCAGGCTGTTGCTGTTTTGCCAACGCTTAGGGAAGTAAATGACGTTATGCGCGCGCTTATGGCTTACGGATTAAAACCGTATAAGCGCGTTAGTGAAAATCACCGTGGTTTTTCTGCAGGCGGTTTTGATGGAGATGTTGCGCGTCTTTGTGCGGCGGATGCTCCGGCTGACCGTTATAGAGCTTGGCGTGCAGTAGCTTCCGGAATAGTTCCTTGCGTGCTTGGAACGCGCGCTGCAATGTATGCTCCGGTTGAGGGGGATGCTTTATTCGCTATTGTTGAAGATACCGCATACCAGTATGCAGACGGAATGATGCCTTACGCTCAAGCTCGTGGCGTTATGAGACTTCGCGCAAAAAAGCACGGTGGTGTTTTTGTAGCAATGTCGTATTCTAGAAGCGCGTTAAGTCAAAGCGAAGTAGATTCGTATTCTTCCAATACGCAAGTTGCAAAAGATATAAGTGGAAGTAGCGTTCCTGTAACAGTTCGCAAAGAATTGCGCGAAAAAATAGTTCCGTGGGTTCGCTGGCTTAATCGAGAAACTTTGTCGAAACTTGCTGACCCAAGCATTGGCGCTAGAATACCGCATACCGCTGTAAGAGCAATAAACGAGGCTCTTGCAGACGGAAATCCTGTGCTGCTTTCTATTGCTCAAGATGGCGTTACTCAGTCTGCAATGTGCTCTTCTTGCCTTCACCAAGCGCGTTGCAGGCGTTGCACTGGACCTTTGGATATTAGTGCTGGTATTAAATCCCTTCGATGCCTATGGTGTGGAGCAAGCGCAGTCAATTGGTCTTGTGCTAATTGCGGAAACACTAATCTGCGTGCTATACGCGTCGGTGCTGCAGGTATTGCGCAAGAAGTGTCAAAATTGTTTAGAAACGTGCCTATTTTGCTTTCTTCTCCGCATCAGCCGAACGGAATTATTCAGTGCATAGATAAAAAGCCCGTAATTGTTGTGGCAACTTCCGGAGCAGAGCCGCGCGTTAAATCTCAAAACGGCATGCAAAGCGGCTCGTATGGCGTTGTGGCAATACTCGACACTTGGGTGAGCTTGTATGCCTCGGGGCTCGATTCTAGAATTGACACTCTTACCGCTTGGATGAAAGCTGCAAGCTTGTGCGCTCCTAGAACTAGCGGCGGAAGTGTGCTTTTGATTGGTGAAACGTACACAATTTTGGCTAGAGCGCTTACTTTGTGGGACACAACGCAACTTTCGTTAAACGAGCTTTCGGAGCGCAAACAGGCTGTTTTGCCGCCATTTGTAACTGCAGCATGCGTGTGGGGAGAGCGCGATGCTGTTATGCGTGCGCTTGAAAATATTGGGGCAATGAAGGAAAATCTTGGGTGCGAAATTAGTCAAAATGATGATTTTTCAACAATTTCTCCATTATTAGGCATTGTTCCAATGCATCCGCCTGTTACAGACAGATACCAGCATTTTGACGATTTTGACGACCGTGTAAAAGCTGTAGTAAGAGTTCCGCTTTATTTAAGACAAGAATTAGTGAACCGATTACACAAGGAAGTAGCGCATCACGTGGCAAAGCGTGCTGCAGGAGAACTGCGTTTTTGCGTTGATCCAAAAGATTTATTAGCGTACTGAGGAGTGATTATGTCAAAAATATATCGTTGTGCAGTTTTAGGAGATCCTATTTCGCACTCGCTATCTCCAGTATTGCACAACGCTGCTTATAAAGCTTTAGGACTTACAAATTGGCAATACAGCAAAGAAAAGGTAAGCGAAGCTGAGCTAGCTGATTTTATATCTAATCTTGACGATTCTTGGAAAGGCTTAAGCCTTACAATGCCGCTTAAAAAAACCGTAATGAAACTCGGCACTCCTTGCGACTACTGGTCTAAAGCGCTTAACGTAGCAAACACAGCGATTTTTACCAGCAATCCAGCAACAGCATCGCCTTCGCAAATTGAACTTTGTAACACGGACGTAAGTGGCATAATTATGGCTTTTATTGTAGCGTTGCACGAGAGAATAAGCGGCGTGAAAAAAGCTGTTATTATTGGCAGCGGCAACACGGCATCTTCAGCAATGGCGGCACTTATAGAAATTGCGCAAGCCTCAAAGCTTGAGCAGGTTAAAGTGATTGCTAGAACTGAAAATGACGGTAGCGTAAAAGGCGTTGAACGTTTTAATAATCTTCTGCGCGCGTATTGCGCTGATTCTCCAAACAGCAGAAGCATAGAGCCGTGCTTAGAAAGTAGCGAAAATGAAAGTAGCGAAAAGAAAAGCAATGAAACCGACGCAAATTACGAATCGGTTATAGGGATTGAGTTTCCAAAAATTAGCGAAGAAATATTAAAATGTGACGAATCTCTCATTTTGCAATCTTTAAGTTCCTTAGACGCAATTCGCGCAATTGCAGAAGCAGATATTGTAATAAGCACTGTTCCAGCGCACGTTGCAGACGGACTGGCAGTAGCGCTAAAAGCATACTGCAAAAATAGGCGCGTAAAAAGCCTAGGAACACTGCTTGACGTAGTGTACGATCCTCGACCAAGCATGCTTCTTAGCGCGTGGAGGCAATACGGATTGGGGATTGGCGGCGAAGAAATGCTTTTGTATCAAGCTTTAGAGCAAGTAAAGCTTATGACGTTTGAGTACAGAAATTCTAAAGAAGAAGCTGAAGTAAAATCTGAAGTAATCGCGGAAAATATTTCTAATAATGATTCTGACAAGACCGAAGATTACGATAATTCTAAAGATCCTAAAGATTTAATTGATTGCATGCGAAAAGCATTACAGGAGGCATTATGAGCGCCGAAAATCAAGCTGATGCGAAAAGCGATATGCAAAATAGCGCGAATCAAGAATTAGACGCAAATACTCACGGCGCAATCAACATGCAATTAGCAGACGGTTTTGAAGTTATGCTAATCACCGGCATGAGTGGAGCCGGGCGCTCGCACGCTGCTAACGCGTTGGAAGACATGGGTTGGTACGTTATTGATAATCTTCCTCCAAAACTGCTTATACCGCTGGTAGATATGATGACGTCATCCGGCTCAAAAGTGCATAAGCTTGCTGCTGTTATTGACGTGCGCTCGCGCGGATACTTCGACGATTTGTTTGCGGTTCTTGCGCATATTGACGAGCTTGGCGTAAAAACGCGAATATTGTTCTTAGACGCTTCAGACTCCGTGCTTATTAAACGCTACGAGTCCGTTAGAAGGCCTCATCCTTTGCAGCGCGGAGGAAGACTTATTGATGGCATTTTAGAAGAGCGGGAGCTGCTTAGCCATTTGAAAGATTGCGCGGATATTATTATCGATACTTCAACTCTTAGTATTCACCAACTTTCAACCAAACTTTACGAAGGTCTACTTGGCAAAGGCTCTTCCACTGTGGCCGTGCATATTTTCAGCTTTGGTTTTAAGTACGGCATGCCAATGGATGCTGATTTTGTGGTTGATATGCGATTTTTGCCTAACCCATTCTGGGTTCCGGCTCTTCGTGATTTAACCGGAAAAGACAAAGCTGTAAGCGATTACGTGCTTTCTAATCCTGCAGCAGTCGCTTTTTTGGACTCTTACGAAAAGGCGCTGCTTACCGCTATCGACGGTTTTGCTAAAGAAGATAAGCATTACGTTACGATTGCAGTAGGCTGCACAGGCGGGCAGCATCGCTCAGTTGCTACAAGCATTGAGCTTGCAAGACGCTTGCGATTGCACGGTTTGCAGGTTACGGTATCTGCACGCGAATTGCAGCGCAGGTAGTAGGTAATAAAGTAAGTAATAAAACAAGTAATTTAGTAAACGCAAAAATTTTGTGCTAAAAGTATATGCAAACGTGTGCAAATAACGCTAAAATGTCCAACGTATTCTGTATCACAGAAAGCCGGGCATGTCGTGTTCAAACGCATCATGCGAGTATCCAACAGCACGCATATTTTAAGAAGAACAAAAGTAGGAGGTTGTCCCTTGGCTCTTCTTGACGACGTCAAAAATGAACTCGTTTCCAACAACAATGAGCTCCCGACGGTCATTATGGCTCAAGCGGCAGCTATGATGCGCTTTGCTGGCGGTTTAAGGCCAGTAAATAACCAAGCTGTGATTCGCGCTCAGTTTGACTCTCAGCGTTCCGCACAGTGGCTTGTAGAGGTCTTAAAGACGCACTTCCAGCGCGAGGCGACCATTTCGCAGGTTTCGCGTCAGACTCCAACTGGTACTGTTCTTCGTTACGACGTAGTTGTTGATCACGGTGCTGCAGCATTAGCACTACAATCTGGTTTACTTGACCGTCGCATGCGCATTGTTGCAGGCCTGGCCCCAGAAATTATCGGCGGAAGTATCGCTCAAATTAAGGCAGCATGGCGTGGTGCATTCCTAGCTCACGGCGCAATTTCCGATCCTGGCAAAGCAAGCTACTTGGAAGTCGTGTGCCCAACTCACGAAGCTGCAAACGCTTTGCAAACTATGGCAGCTCGCTTAGGTATTACAGCTAAAGCTCGCCAAGTGCGCAGTTCCGAGCGCGTAACATTGCGCGATTCCGACGCAATCGAACGCATGCTTAACTTAATCGGAGCTCCTCGCTCTGCTCGCGAATGGACAGGCAAGCGCTCAGACGGTGAAGCCCGCGGAAAAGCTAATCGTCTTGCAAACTTTGACGATGCAAATATGCGACGTAGCGCAAAAGCTGCTGCCGAAGCTTGCGAAAAAGTTCGTCACGCATTCGACATTTTGGGCGACGATATTCCAGATAATTTGCTGATGGCTGGAAAGCTTCGCTTGGAGCACAGTGACGCAAGCTTGGAAGAGCTTGGTCATTTGGCTGATCCTCCAATTACGAAGGATGCTATTGCAGGACGAATTCGTAGACTTTTGCAGCTTTCGGCGAAGGTTGAGAAGTCGCGCATGCAGCAGCTTTAGTGCGGGTTTTTATGTGGCTGTGAGAGGTGGGTGTTACTTGTCTCGCAGCGCTACGCTCTTATACCTTATTTGGACTTAGTGGTTGCATAGTTAAGTTTAGTTTTTTAGTTACTTTCTTTCAAAAATAGTTATTTCTCAACAAGATATTACTATCGCTCCGCTTTTATATTGCTCTACAAGCAACACCCACCTCTCACGCTTAAATTCACCCACCGTTATTTTTTGGTGTGGTAGGAGTGCCTGGTGTGGATTGTGCAGCAGCATGAATGCTAGTGTTCTTTAAGCAATAAGTACTCACCGTTAGCAAAGCATTACTGCAAAGCTTCAGACGCAACGTCCGCAGAGCGCTGATGCAAAGCTGCGTGGCTCATAGGGGATTGTTGAAGACTTGCGGTATAATTGCACACGGCATTGAGTTAATGTTTAGGCTGATTTTAAGTCTTTTTGAACGCATTAAGCCAGTATGGTAAGCCAATAGATCTGGAAAGGATACCAATGAAGACACTGAAAGATTTGGGAGATTTGAGCGGCAAGCGCGTTTTGGTTCGCGCAGATTTTAACGTTCCTCTCAAGGGTACTACGATTACCGATGATGGTCGTATTCGTGCTGCTTTGCCAACAATTAAGGCTTTGCGCGAGCAGGGTGCGAAGGTGATTTTGATGGCTCACCTTGGTCGTCCAAAGGGTCAGGTTGTTCCAGAGCTTTCTTTGGCTCCAGTTGCAGCTCGTTTAGGTGAGCTTCTCGGCGTGAAAGTTGCTTTGGCTGCAGACACCTACGGTGAGGATGCACAAGCTAAGGTTGCCGCAATGAACAACGGTGACGTTGTTTTGCTTGAAAACGTGCGCTTTAACGCAGAAGAAACCAGCAAGGATGCTTCCGAGCGCGCAGCTTACGCTAAGAAGATTGCGGCTCTTGGTGACGTATTTGTTTCCGACGGTTTCGGTGTTGTTCACCGCGCTCAGGGCTCTAACTACGATGTTGCTGCAGATCTTCCAGCAGCTGCCGGCTTGCTTGTTGAAAAGGAAGTTAAGGCACTTTCTCGTGCAACCGAAAATCCAGAGCGTCCTTTGACTGTTGTTCTCGGCGGCTCCAAGGTTTCCGACAAGCTTGGCGTTATTGAAAACTTGCTTTCTAAGGCTGATCGTCTTGTTATTGGTGGCGGCATGGTGTTCACCTTCCTCAAGGCTTTGGGTCACGAAGTTGGTACTTCCTTGCTTGAGGAAGATCAGCTCGAAAAAGTTAAGGGCTACATTGAAACCGCTAAGAAGAACGGCGTTGAGCTTGTTCTTCCAACCGATATTGTTGTGAACGCTGGCTTCCCAGCAGGAGATACTCCTGTTGCTCCAGAAGTTGTTCCAGCTGACGCTATTCCAGCGGACAAGATGGGCTTGGATATTGGCCCTGATTCTCAGAAGCTTTTCCACGACAAGATTGTCGATTCCAAGACTGTTGTGTGGAACGGTCCTATGGGTGTGTTTGAAGTTCCAGAGTTTGCTGCTGGCACTCGTGCTGTAGCTCAGGGCTTGGTTGACGCAACTAAGAACGGTACTTTCACCATTGTTGGCGGCGGCGATTCTGCTTCCGCAGTGCGTAATCTTGGCTTTGCGGAAGATGGCTTCTCACACATCTCCACTGGTGGTGGCGCTTCCCTCGAGTTCTTGGAAGGCAAGACTCTTCCAGGCTTGAGCGTGCTTGAGTAAATAAGCTTTACGCAAGTCGTAAATAAATTTTACGCAAGTCGTAAGTAAACTAAATGTTTTCAATTATGCCGGCTTTCGATTTTATGAATCTTTTGTAAATCGGAGTCGGCATAATACTAATTCGCGTAAAATATTGCGTAATACTATTAATCTTCAATCCTCAATTTTTAAGGGTGATTATGGTTGTTAAAAGAAAGCCGCTAGTCGCAGGTAATTGGAAAATGAACTTCAATCACCGCGAAGCAACGCATTTTATACAAAAATTTGCGTGGCTTTTGCGTGACGCGCACTACGACTACCGCGATTGCGAAGTGGCTCTTATGCCTTCTTTTACTTCTATACGAAGCGTGCAGGTTCTTGTTGAGTCTGATCGTCTGCCAATATTGTACGGAGCGCAAGCAGTTTCCGTTACTGCTCAAGGCGCTTTTACAGGCGATGTTTCTGCAGATATGCTTGCTAGTCTTGGATGCTCAATGGTTATTGTTGGGCATTCTGAGCGCCGAAAGTATCATCCGGAAGACGATGCGAATATTGTAGACCAGGTGCGTGCGGTTCTTGCTGCTGGAATGACTCCAATTTTGTGCGTCGGCGAAAGTTTTGAGGAACGCAAGCAGGGTATTGAGCTTGATTTTGCTGTTGGTCAGGTTCATGACGTAACGCGCGATTTGGACACAAAACAAGCTAAGCGCTTGATTATTGCTTATGAACCTGTGTGGGCAATCGGCACGGGCATGGTTGCTACTGCTCAGTCGGCGCAGGAAGCGGCGTCTGCTATTCGCGAAGATTTGCGCGCAACTTTTGGAAGTGACGTTGCGGATACTGTTCGTATTCTTTACGGCGGATCTGTGACTTCTTCCAACGCTGCAAGTCTTATTGCTGAGCCTGATGTTGACGGATTTTTGGTTGGCGGAGCTTCTTTGGATGCAGAGGAGTTGTCGAATATTGTGCGACTCACCGCAGCACAATCGCGTCTATAGGTCAACGGTTCTTATTAAGATTAGTCGGGTACTCTAAGACAGGAGGTTACTTGTGTCCGCTCTGAAAATCGTTTTGCAGGTATTGCTTGTGCTTACTAGCATTTTGCTCACACTGTTAATTTTGATGCACAAGGGCAAGGGCGGCGGCCTTTCCGACATGTTCGGCGGCGGTTTAACGAAGAACGCCGGTAGTTCTGGTGTTGCAGAAAAGAATTTGAACCGTTGGACAGTGATTATTGCACTGATTTGGGTTGCGGTAATTGTTATTTTGAACTTAATGACTAAGTTCTCTCTAATTTAAGTATTCTTTTTGTAAAAAGCGCATGGTCAGTAGATTGTGCGCTTTTCGTTTATTTGGGTTCGACTATTTAGGTTCGTCTATTTAGGTTTGACTATTTAGGCTCGTTTGTTTTGTCTCGTTTATTTAGGTTCTTACAATGCTTCGTTTTTCTCCTTCTTTAGTAATTGCTGATCTTGACGGCACTATGCTTCACGATTCCGATACTTTTGAATGCCGCTTTTTAAGCCGCGAAACTATGCAAGCTGCTGAGCGTTTGCATGAATCTGGGATTCCGCTTGCTATTATTACGGCTCGTCCTGTTGGAAGTGCTTTTGATTTTGTTCACGATTTAAAAGCTCAAGTTTGTGCGTATCTAAACGGTGCTCTTATTGATTTTGATTGCGCTCACAGCACTGTTTCTGAACTTACTTCGCAGCGAAGTATTGATACTCTTACTCGCTTTGGTTTTGACTCTAAGCTTGCGAGTGATGTGTGCTTGCGATTGCTGAGTGAAATCCCTACGCTCCGTCTTGGTATTGTGATGAACGACGTTCGTTACACTAATTTTGATGTTCGTATGCTTTGGAGTAAGCAAGATTTTGTTATTACCGACTTTTCTAACGTTCCGCACGGTATTGCAGACAAAATTATTATTGTGCCGCGAGATTGCGAGAAGGAGCAGCTTCAGCGTATTCTTCCGAGCGATTTTTCATTGCATATTAGCGAAGACGTGTTGTGGATGCTCACGAATCCTCTTGCAAACAAAGGGCACGCGCTGAACGTTATTTGCGATCGTCTTGGTGTGAAGCCTAGCCGTACTGTTGTTTTTGGCGACGATATTATTGATATCGATATGTTTCGCGCCGGAGGATACGGTGTTGCGGTTGCGAATAGTAATCAGCGTTTGCTTGAGATTGCGGACGAAGTTTGCGCTTCCAACAACGACGACGGCGTTGCTAACTGGCTTAATTCAAACCTTTTAGTAGATTGCGAATAACACACCTTTCGTTACTGGTGCAGTTTGCTTTCTGCGTTAATAACGGTGTTTGGGTGATTACCGTTATTTTCTCAGTTGGATTACTGAGTTAGTAACGGTGTTTTGCTTATTACCGTTATTTTCTCAGTTGGTTGACTGAGTTAGTAACGGTGTTGAGCTTATTACCGTTATTTTCTCAGTTGGTTGACTGAGTTAGTAACGGTGTTTTGCTTATTACTGTTATTTTCTCAGTTGGTTGACTGAGTTAGTAACGCTTACTATCTTCCTGTAATACCTTTTATCCACAATGCTCAAAATTTATTGAGCAAATATTGTATCTTTGAATAATAAATTGTATGAGCAATACTAGCAACGAAATAATACGCATGATCGAAAATGCAGAAAGTAATCATCAATGTATACGACCAATTACTAGTGCACAAAAGCAGTATGCGTATAGATGCGTGAAGAAAGGCACTTTTGTGCGCACTTTCCGTAATCTTTGCGCGCGAACTGAGTACTGGCAGAAGCTATATCCGTCTGAAAAAATGCGTCACATAGCTATTTCTTTAATGGAGATTTATCCAGAATGGAAGTTCACTGGTCTTACTGCTGCTGCGTTACTTGGCTATGATATTGTGGAAAATTATGATGATGTAGAAGATGGTAGTGATAATATTCAGCGCAACTTCAGTCCTTCTGTAAGTTCAACGAAGATTTATGTCCGTAGTTCTGTGCACAAGTCTGCTAACGATAATCCGTATTTGCATAGGATTATGCGAACATGCAAAGAGCTGGATGGTACAAGTGACGACGTGCGTATTGTGCAGCCGAGTCGCAAGTATGATGGGCAGCTTATTACGCTTCCGCATTCAAGCGACAGAGTAAGTTACGAGATTAGAAGTCATATTGTTGACAAGAGCACGATGCTTTTTGATGTTGCGAATACTGTGAATTTTAGGACAGCTTTGCCGATTTTTGATTCTGCTGCGCGCGATAACGTGAACTTTAACAAGGTTCTTGAGATTTGCGAAAGAAGATACGGTGCTTCTGCTGGCGGACGTAGAAATGGTTGCGCTAATGAGTTTCAATACGTGAACGACGTTTATGATGAGTACGATTCATTTAATGAAGAGTATGAAGATTTGCGTACTCGTGAGAAGAGTGTAGTTAGTGCTAATTCTGCGGAGTCGTTTGCGAATGCATTTGCTGGCGGCGGATTTGGAAAATCTTGTAGTAAGGAATATTCGCTTCTTAAGCTGCGTCGCCTTTGTTTTTTTAAGAATGGTTTAAGCGAGAATGGCGGCGAGTCTTTCGCGCGCGGAACGATGATTGATCTTGGATTTATGGTTCCTGAGTTGCAGCATGAGTTTGTTGCGCCTAATTCTAGGGTTAAGTATAGGTGTGATTTTTTGTGGCGGGTTTCAGGCGGTGGCCTGATTGTTGGTGAGCTTGATGGGTATGACAAGTATTTTGTTGATTCGACTAATTCTACGCATGCGAATATCAACTTTAATTCTTCGGCAGATACTCAAATGTTGCGTAATTCCTACAATCAGGCCGCTATTAATCGCAATATTGATAGGCAGGCGGAGCGTGAGTCGGTGCTTTTTAGTGAGTGCGGCGTGAGTAAGATTGTGCGTTTTAATTTTGCGGATGTTGTTGGTGTTAAGAATCTTGAGCGGAAGCTTGTTGAGGCTGGTGTGCCGCGGATTATGCGCGTTGGATGAGAGCGGGCGCTTAGCGTTGTTCTGCGTTAGTGTCTCTGGTTGACAGTTTTCAGACCCGCGTGCAGTTGGCACTTGCGTGGATTACGCTCGCTAGTGAGTTTCCGCTCCGAGTTGCTTTCGCGCGCGCTGTGCTGCGCTCAAGCATGTCGTCGCGCACATCAATCACAACCTAGTTTCTAAAGCACAACCACGCGAATCTGCCCTTCCTTCGTCAATCTAGACGAAGGCAGACCTTGCTTATTACTGTTATTTTCTCAGATACTTTGCTGAGTTAGTAACGGTGTTTGGGTGATTACTGTTACTTTCTCAGTTGGTTGGCTGAGTTAGTAACGGTGTTTGGGTGATTACCGTTATTTTCTCAGTTGGTTAGCTGAGTTAGTAACGGTGTTTTGCTTATTACTGTTACTTTCTCAGATACTTTACTGAGTTAGTAACGGTGTCGTGTGGATCGCAGCATTTTTTGGCGGTTGGAGTATATTGGTTTTTGTAAAGAGAGCAATATGAGGCGCCAATAAAGAAGGTGCCGGCAAAGAAGGTGTGTTATGGCGTTTTGTATACAGTGTGGTAGCGCTCTTGAAGATAACTGGTCATTTTGCGAAAATTGCGGTGCTCCAGTAAATAGTCGTCCTTCAGATTCGCAGACGACTCAGTTTAGCAATCAGCCGGAAGAGCAGCAGACTTTGGTAATCAATCAGCCTGCAGCAGACCAGCAATCCCAGTTTGTCAATCAGCCGGAAGAACAGCAGACTTTGGTAATCAATCAGCCTGCAGCAGACCAGCAATCCCAGTTTGTCAGCTATCCTACAGACTCGCAGCTTCCGTACAATCCTTCGCAAAATCCTCCGCAAAATGAAAATCGCGAAAATCGCGAAAACCGCGAAAATAGCGAAAATAGCGAAGTACACAAAGTAGATAAAATGAGGGTAATAATCGCGGTTGTTGTTGCTGCTTCAATCGTTATTGCCGCTGCTCTTGGTACATTTCTTTATTTCGAACTTAACAAAGTTAAGTTGCCTAATGCTTCAGAATTTGCGCGCACAAGCATAACAAAAATGACTAAAAAGCTTGAAAAGCAGGGCTTAAGCGTAAGAATTAAAGGCGAATTTAACAAGCGCAAGCGCGGAAGTTTCTTAAGACTTGACGGTACGAATCCGGGAAATTCAGTTTTTAAATTTAATCCTGTTACGATTGTTCAGTCCAAAGGCCCGGGCGTGCCGTCTGAAGGCATAGTTGGCAAAAAAGTTGGTTCAGTTACTAAGATTCTTAAAAAGATGGGCGTGGAAGTAAAAGTCCACAATGTTGTTGTTGATAATAAGCCGAGTGGGGAAGTGATTGGCTCCGAGCCTATGCCAGGCTATTCCGTTATAAATGGGAATAAGGGCGTTATCAATCTTGCCGTCGCAAGCAAAAACAAGGGTATTCCTGTAAATATATTCGGCATGGATAAAGATAAAGCCAAGGAAAAGCTCAACTCTCTTGGTTTTAACGATATTACTTTAAAGCCTCATTTTGCGTCTAAAAAAATGATAGGCAAAATTATGGGAACTTATCCTTCGCTTGGATCGCAAGTTACTGGAGGTCATATTGATCTTCTCTATGGCGTTGACGCGTCGGGCGCAAGAACTGCTATTGCAACGGATATGAAAGGTAAGTCTTTAGAGTATAAAAAGGGCAATACAAAACTACAGTTTATAGAATTTATGGAGCCTTTGCTTGGAACTTGGTGCACTAAATCCGGTGACTGCATAAATTTGGGAGCAACAACTATTTATACTCCTAACGAATATCAGAAGGAAACACGTATCTATACTATAAACGGGTATCCGGGTGATAATTTTAGTTCGTCATTTGACCGAACATTACGTAGCTACACTCCAAATACGCTTGAAATGTCAACAGATAATTTAATGCAAATGATTCTAGACGTTATTTCTTCTGTGTCAGTTACGAGTGGAGAAAAGCTTGATCCACATATGAAGGATCTTATGCATAATCATCTTATAGCTGGAGATACTGGCGCTATTGAATTTTATCAGTCGCTTGGTGTACCTTATTGCGGTGATGATTTGTATTTGTTGCCTATTTTAGATCAAAAAGTGTGTGAAGCTGGTCATCTGAAGAATTACAATGGCGATGTTCTGTCTCTATTTATGGATTTGCACAATCATAAGAAGTGGACCGGTATGAGCTATAGAATGACTGATTTCTTTGTTGCAATTCCGGTGAATGCAAAACTTAGTGAGCTGGAAAGTAGCGGATATTTTAAAGGCAAAGGTAAAACGCAGCCGGATCCTAATCGTCCATTTATTTTGCGTAGGGATCCTAAGATTTACAAAGAAACTGTTGTGCCGTTTGATGGCGAGTATTCGACCTCAGATAATCCGTTTGTGCCGACTAGCAAGCATAAGCCTGTGCCGTTTGCGCCTGCTCCGGATGACAGCAATGCGTACTATCTTGTTGAGCAGCCGTTTGATTGGAGTTCGCTTAAGTAACAGATTGACGGTTTGTTCGTGTAGCCCTCCAAACGTGGGATGGTGCTCGCGCTCTAAGCGCTCGCTTAGGAAACTCGCGTGCGCCATCGTAATGTTTTAACCAAATCTCGCTGGCAAACTCTTTCTGGCAAGTAATTACCGTTACTTTCTCAGTTGGTTGACTGAGTTAGTAACGGTGTTGTGCTTATTACCGTTATTTTCTCAGTTGGTTGGCTGAGTTAGTAACTGTGTTGTGTCAATTACCGTTATTTTCTCAGTTTGTTAGCTGAGTTAGTAACGGTGTTGTGTCAATTACCGTTACTTTCTCAGATACTTTGCTGAGTTAGTAACGGTGTTTGGGTGATTACTGTTACTTTCTCAGTTTGTTGACTGAGTTAGTAACACTGGGTAACTTATTTTATTGCGATTGATAAAAACGCAAAACAAAAACCGCACCCGCGTAAGATTAGTACATACGCAAGGTGCGGTTTCGTTATTTAGCGGTTTCGCTGATTAGCAGTTTCGCTATCAGACGATTAGCAAAATCAGGCGTTTACGCGATCGATGCCGGACTGTACGTCAGCAATCACGGAATCCCAAGACTTGATGAAGGCGGCAACACCGTCGGCCTCAAGCTTGTCGGTAACGTCCTTAATGTTGATGCCAAGCTCAGCAAGCTTGTTCATAACAGCGTGGCTCTCTTCGTAAGTGCCCTTAACGGAAGCAGCGCCGTTGCCGTGATCAGCAAGAGCGTTCAAAGTCTTTTCTGGCATGGTGTTCACAACATGCTCAGCAACCAACTCGTCAACGTACTTGCAATCGGAGTAAGCTGCGTTCTTGGTGCCGGTAGAAGCCCAAAGTGGACGCTGCTTCTTAGCGCCCTTAGCTTCAAGAGCAGCCCAACGTGGGTCAGCTGCGAACTTCTTCTCGAAGAGTTCGTAAGCCAAGCGAGCGTTAGCAACAGCAGCCTTGCCTTCAAGAGCCTTAGCTTCTTCGGAGCCGTTCTCTTCGAGGAGCTTGTCAACAGCGCTATCAACGCGGGAGACGAAGAAGGAAGCTACGGAACCAATGTGCTTCAAGTCATGGCCGTTAGCATCTGCCTGAGCAATACCTTCGATGAAGGCGTCGATAACCTGCTCGTAACGCTCGAGGGAGAAGATCAAGGTTACGTTCACGGAAATACCCTTAGCAAGGGTAGCGGTGATAGCTGGAAGACCTTCCAAAGTTGCTGGAATCTTGATCATAACGTTTGGACGATCAACCTTTGCCCAAAGCTCTTCAGCCTGCTTCTCAGTGTTAGCAGTATCGTGAGCCAAGCGTGGGTCAACTTCGATGGAGACGCGGCCGTCAACGAAGTCGGTCTTTTCAGCGATCTCGCGGAAGATATCGGTTGCGTTACGAACATCGGTGGTGGTCAACTCGCGGATAGCAGTTTCAACGTCGACCTTGCCGAGTTCCTTAAGCTGTGCATCGTATGGGCCAACCTGGCTCAAAGCCTTCTGGAAGATGGATGGGTTGGTGGTAACGCCAACAACATTCTTGTTAGCAATCAAATCCTGCAAAGAGCCGGACTCAATGCGGGTGCGGGACAAATCGTCCAACCAAATAGAAACGCCGGAATCGCTAGTGCGCTGCGTTGCTTCAGTCATGTTATCTCCTTAACACTGTGCTCCACCAATTGGGGCACGTCGGTATTTTGGCGTTTTTACAAGAAACAGCGGTTGATGTCGAACCAACGGTAGCTCGGCATCAACACGCCGTCGCTGTTTCTTGTGAAGTGTTTCGTTAGCACTTCTAGTTTTGTGACATACCAATTTTATTTTGATACATCAAGCTTTATTTTGCTTACTTGCTTTTTGCCAAGTTACCTTAGGCGCGAGCTTCTTCGATAGAAGCCTTAGCAGCTTCTACTACGTGCTCAGCAGTAATGCCCAAGTCGATCATGTTCTGACCGCCGTCACCCTGCAAGCCGTACTGTTCAATAGAAACAGCCTTGCCGCAATCGCCAAGATACTTGTACCAAGGCAATGCCAAGCCAGCTTCGATGGAAACGCGAGCCTTAACGGACTTTGGCAAGATTGCTTCCTTGTACTCTTCGTCCTGCTCTTCGAACCATTCGAGGGATGGCATGGAAAGAACGCGAGCCTTAATGCCTTCAGCAGCCAAAGTCTTGGCGCCAGCAACAGCCCACTGAACTTCGGAACCGGTTGCCATGATGATTACGTCTGGAGTGCCTTCGCAATCAACCAAAACGTAAGCGCCGTGCTTCACGCCTTCGCGAGCCTTTTCAGCAGTCTCAGCGAGGGTTGGAACGCCTTGGCGAGTCAAAATCATGGCAGTTGGGTAGCTGTTCTTCTTTTCGAAGAAGTAGCGGTAAGCTTCAGCAGTTTCGTACTCGTCTGCTGGGCGCACAACCTCAAGCTGAGGAATAGCGCGGAAAGCAGCCAAGTGTTCGATTGGCTGGTGAGTTGGACCATCTTCGCCCAAAGCTACGGAATCGTGGGTCCAAACGTAGAGGTTTGGAATCTCCATCAAAGCAGCCAAGCGAACTGCTGGGCGCTCGTAGTCAGAGAACTGGAAGAAGGTGCCGTTGAATGGGCGAGTGTCAGAACCAAGCAAAATACCGTTGGTAATAGCACCCATTGCGAACTCGCGCACACCGAAGTGAAGCTGACGACCGTGCTCGGAAACGTTTGGCCAAGTGCGGGTTGCGTCTTCGGATGGACCGAAGGAGTCAGCGCCCTTAATGTTGGTGTTGTTGGAGCCGCCCAAATCTGCGGAACCGCCCCAAAGTTCTGGCATAACAGCAGCAATTGCGTTAAGAACTGCGCCGGAAGCCTTACGGGTAGCAACCTTAGAGCCAACTTCGAAGCCAGCAACCAAGTCGTCAATAGCCTTGTCGAAGCCTTCTGGAAGCTTGCCAGCCTTAAGACGTTCGTAAAGAGCAGCCTTATCTGGGTTGGCGGCAGCCCACTTTGCAAGAGCTTCATCCCAAGCCTTGTGAGCAGCCAAGCCGCGCTCTGCAACCTTGCGAGCGTGAGCCAAAGCTTCTTCGTCGATTGGGAACGAAACTTCTGGGTCGAAACCGCAAAGTTCCTTCAAGCCCTTAACAGCTTCTTCGCCAAGCTTGGAGCCGTGGGAAGCTTCGTTGTCGGTCTTGCCTGGGGTTGGCCAAGCAATCAAAGTATTAACCTTAATGAAGTGAGGCTTGTCGGTAACTTCCTGAGCCTTTTCAATAGCTGCAGCCAAAGCCTGAACGTCTTCCTTGTAGGAGCCGTCTGGCTGAACGAAGCTAACTTCATCGGTGTACCAACCGTATGCACGGTAACGAGCAAGAATATCTTCAGAGAAGGTGAGCTTAGTGTCGCCTTCAATCTGAATGTGGTTTGCATCGAAGATTACGGTCAAATTGCCGAGCTTCTGGTTTCCAGCCAAGGAAGCAGCTTCAGAAGAAACGCCTTCCTCAACGTCGCCTTCGCCGCAGATAACCCATACCTTGTGATCGAATGGGGAAGTGCCGGCTGGAGCTTCTGGGTCAAGAAGACCGCGCTCAAAACGCTGGCCGTAAGCGAAACCAACAGCAGAGGCAAGACCCTGGCCGAGTGGGCCGGTGGTCATTTCAATGCCTGGGGTTAAGCCATACTCTGGGTGGCCTGGAGTACGCGTGTCAGCGCCGCCACGGAAATACTTGAGATCGTCAAGAGTCAAGCCGTAACCAGAGAAGAACAACTGCACATATTGCGTAAGCGAAGCGTGACCGCCAGAAAGAATAAAACGATCGCGTCCGGCCCACTTTGGGTCAGCAGGATCGTGCTTAATGAAGTGCTGGTACAGGGTGTACGCAATTGGTGCCAATGAAACAGGGGAGCCAGGATGTCCGTGTCCTGCTCGCTCAACAGCATCAGCCGAGAGAACCTTCGCCATCTTTACGGCGCGCTCGTCTAATGCAGACCAGTTGAAATCGGTCATGTGATCTACTTTCCTTCCAATAATCCGGGTTTTTAAGCACAGCTTACGCTGGCTTTTTACCCTCTCATTGCCCTTCAATCCTATCTTTCGCGCGCGACGAATATGTTACAAAGTGTGTCAAAGTTTGCTTTTATGTTCTGTTGCGAGTTTGCTTTTGTGTTCTGCTAATAGTTTGCTTTTATGCTCTGTTGAGTGCTAAGAAATAGACTATTATATGAATATTAGAAATACTAAAAAATATCAGAAATATTAGAAATATAGATATTAAAAATATAGTATTTAGACGTATTTGTTATTTATAAGGAGCGGTAATGCAGTCACGACGCATGATGATTTTGCGCGCAGTTGTGGAGGATTATATTCGTTCTCAAGAGCCTGTTGGTTCTGCGGCTCTTGCAAAGCATCATCAGCTTGGGGTAAGTTCTGCGACTATTCGTAACGATATGTCTGCCTTGGAAGAAGAAGGCTATCTTGTTCAGCCGCACACTTCTGCCGGACGCATTCCTACCCAAAAGGGGTATCGCTATTTTGTTGACGGCTTGGCTGCAGTTATTCCGCTTTCTGAGCCTCAACGTCGTGCTATACGAAACTTTTTAAGCGGATCTGTTAGTTTGCAAGATACTTTGCAGCGTTCTGCGCGTCTTCTTGCAAGTATTACCGGTCAAGTCGCGCTCGTCGCATCTCCAGCATTGTCTAAGTCAAAAGTAAAAAGAATTGAGATTGTTCAAGTATCGTCTTCTACGCTTTTGGTTGTTGTTATTACAGACGCTGGAGGCGTGGCTCAGCACATGATTCAAGCGTCCAACATAAATCCAGACGACTTATTGCATCTAACAAATATGGTTAACGAGTGCTGCATTGGAGCGTCTCTTTTAGATGCTTCAAAACGCGTTTATGCGCTCGCAAATCGCAAGGATTTAGCGTCAGCTTTGCAAATTATTAGTCAACTTGCTAATGCTTTAGAAGACATGCACGACGGAGAGCACACTCACGATTTGTATATGGCTGGAGCTTCCCAACTTGCGCATAGGCAAAGTATTGGTGATTTTGCTTCCCTTTTTGACGCGCTTGAGGAGCAGGCTGTTATTATGCGACTTATGACTTCGCTAAGTGAGGAAGCAAGCGATTGCGAAAGCGGCGTTAGTGTTGCAATAGGTTCAGAAACGCACACTCCGGGCTTGCTTAATGCTTCTGTTGTAACAAGCGCTTACGGCTACAATGCTGATTCTGATTCCGCGTTTATTGGCTCAATCGGCCCTACTCACATGGATTATGCTGCAACTATGACAGCTGTTAAGGCTGTTGCGCGCTATCTTAATTCGTTTATATCCGAAAATTCTTAAAATTAGCTGGCTTATAGCTGGCTGTGCCTTATGTAAAAATGATTTATGAAAAGGTAAAAGGGGAATTAATTGACTGATTACTACAAGATTTTAGGTGTTGATCATAACGCTAGCGACGACGAAATTCGCAAAGCCTACCGTAAGATGAGCCGCAAGTATCATCCGGATATTGCAGGCGCTGAGTTTGAAGAAAAGTTTAAGGAAGTAAACGCAGCTTACGACGTGCTTTCTAATCCAGAAAAGCGTCGAATGGTAGATATGGGAGTCGATCCTAACGATCCTTCTGCTGGAAGTGCCGGAGCTTCAGGTGCTGGTTTTGCAGACATGGGCATGGGTGATATTTTTAGCCAGTTCTTCGGTGGCTCTTTTGGAACTTCTCAAGGCCCAATTTCTAGAGTTCAGCCTGGTGAGGACTCTTTAGCTGAAGCTAAGATTGATTTGAAAACGGCTATTTTTGGCGGAAATGTGAGCGTTCGCATAACCGCTTTTGGAGTGTGCAACGATTGTAACGGTTCCGGTTCTGCAGATTCCGCAAATTCCGCTCCGGAGCAGTGCTCGCAATGTCATGGAACTGGCTTCTGTCAGAAGGTTGTGCGCACAATGCTCGGCCAAATGGTTTCTTCAATGCCTTGCGACAAGTGCGAAGGTCACGGCACGATTATTAAAAATCCGTGCCAAAATTGCCGTGGTCGCGGCCGAGTGCGCGCGGTTCGCGAAGTTGGTGTGAATGTGCCTGCAGGTATTCGAGATGGCAGCCGTTTGCGTCTTGCTTCTCAAGGTAGCGTTGGCGAGTGCGGCGGCCCTGCTGGCGACTTGTATGTTGATATTCACATTCGCGCTGACAAGCAGTTTACGCGAAACGGCGACGATTTGCATTGCTGGATTACTGTTCCTATGAGCTGGGCTGTGCTTGGTCACGATGTTGAAATCGAAACTTTTGACGGCCCTCAAAAGCTTGAAATTCCTGCTGGATGCCAGAGTGAGGACACTGTAACTCTTGAAAATCTTGGAGTTACGAAGCTTCGTTCTAAAGATCGCGGCAATATTATTGTTCATGTTTTGGTTCAGATTCCAACGAAGCTTAGTGCAGAAGAGCGTTTGCTTATTAGTAAGTTTGCTAATTTGCATGACGGTGATGTAAATCATGTTAAGCAAAATTCGCTTGACGAGCAGTCGGGTGAGCGTAAAGGTTTCTTTAGTAAATTAAAGGAAGCTTTTGCCGGCTGATTTTGCTGAATAATTTTGTTGGCTGATTTTTGTTGATTTCACAAGCTGATTTTTACGTCTATTAAAATAGTAGAGGAAATATGGCATTACCAATTTTGTTTGCAGGCACTCCGGAAGTTGCTGTTCCATCTCTTAAGGAGTTGGCAAAAAACACCGAGCATTTTGACGTTCGCGCTGTTATTACACGCCCGGACGCTCCAACTGGTCGCGGTCGAAAACTCGTTCCAAGCCCAGTAAAACAGGCAGCTCTTGAGCTCGGCTTGCCAGTAATCGAAATTGACCCTAGCAAAGACGAAGCTAACTTCCTTAATAAGCTTGCTGAAACTGGCGCGAAAGCTGCGGCAGTTGTGGCGTACGGCAAGATTTTGCGACAGAACGTTTTAGACGCTTTGCCGCTCGGCTGGTACAATCTTCACTTTTCGCTTCTTCCGCAATGGCGAGGAGCAGCTCCTGTGCAGCGCGCAATTTGGGCTGGGGATGATATTACGGGAGCCACGGTTTTTCGCATTACGCGCGGCATGGATTGCGGCCCTATTTTGGCGCAGTTTACTACGAAAATTGAGCCTCACGAAAATTCTGGCGATCTTCTTGCGCGTCTTGCGAGCGATGGCGCTCCGCTTCTTGCAGCATCTCTTCGTGGCATGGAAACTGGCGAAATCGTGCCGGTTGAGCAGGATCAGTCTCCTCAAGAAGTTGCGCAAAAAATCACGGTTGAAGATGCGCATATTGATTTTCACGCGCCAGCTTTTGCGGTTGACCGTCAAATTCGCGCTTGCACGCCAAATCCGGGCGCATGGTGCGAGCTTCATGCGGACGACGAGAATAACGCTGAACCGATTACTTTGCACGTTTTGCGCGCAAAGCCGGCAGACGCTAACGATCCGCATGCTGAAGATTTTAAGCAACTTAATCCTGGAAAATTACTTGCCGGCAAAAAGCAAGTTTGGATCGGTACTTTAAGCGGCGCGCTTGAGCTTTTGGAAGTAAAAGCGCAAGGAAAGAAAGCTATGAAGGCGGCCGATTGGGCGCGCGGAGCCAGGCTTTCTGCCAAAGCTTACTGCGCATAAAATTATGAGCATGAACTTTTCTTCGCTGCTGCCAACTTTAGCCAAGCCGGGGCTTTTGGTTATGGATGTTGACGCAACGCTTATTGAGGAAGAAGTTATTGATTTACTCGGCGAGGAAGCTTTCTGCGGCAAGGAAATGTCTTTGATTACAGCGCGCGCAATGCGTGGCGAAATCACTTTTGACGACTCCTTGCGTTTGCGCGTGAAGATGCTTCGCGGCCTGAACATTGACGAGTGCAAAAAGCATATTATTTCCAAAATTCACGTAACTAAAGGCGCGAAAGTTTTAATTGACGCACTTCATGCGAACGGTTGGAAAGTTGGCGCAGTTTCTGGCGGTTTTCACGAGATTTTGGACGAATTGCTGCCGAATTTGAATATTGATTTTTGTGTGGCTCATCATTTAGAGGCGATTGACGGCAAGCTTACTGGCAACGTGCTAGGAAATATTGTTAACGCTAACGCAAAAGTTGAAGCGCTTCAAAATTGGGCAAGTAATCTTGGCGTTGAACGTGAGCAAACTGTTGCCGTGGGGGATGGAGCGAACGATATTTCAATGATTAAATTCGCTGGATTAGGCGTGGCTTTTTGCGCAAAACCAGCAGTTCAAGCGGCTACTCCTTACCGCATTCTTACTCGTGATTTAAGCGCTGTATTGCGTTTTTTGACTGAGAATTAATACGTTTATAGAGCGAAAAGTTGAGTAATGTACATAAGCAATGTAAAATAATGAAGCAATGACTAAAGATTAATGATTATTTTTTGTGAAAGTTCTGTAGCTTTTATCCACAGAGCATAAATGTGTTGGTAAATCTTTCTATTGATGAGTAAAATAACAGTTAGTTTTTGAGAGAAAAGTGTGCGCAAAAGCAGGAGATTCAATAATTTATATTGAAATTCGCGCACGAAGGTAGGGAGTGTAAGTTGAATTTAAGAGAAGTTGCGTTAGAAGTTGCGCGCATTTTGGAAGACGTTGGTAAGCACGCGTATCAGGATCAATTAAGCCCTCAAGATATGACGTCGCTCGCGCTTGGTGATCCTACAAAATCTGATTCCGGCTTTGGAGATAAGCTCGTGCGCTTTATTCAAAACCGTTTAACGTACGTAAATCCTTTCCAAGGTTTTTGGCGCACTAGGCCGGAGCATTGCAATCCGGGCGACCGTTTTTGGTGCGTTGGAAACGTTGACGGAGCTATTAATTTTAATCGAGACATGGCAGAGTGGACTCTTACGGTTTCGCTTTTTGAATTTAACGATGAAGGCTCAGCTCGTCCGGTGCTTGGCGTTGTTCACGCGCCTGCATTGGGATTAACCTATTTGGCTGCAAAGGGCCAGGGTGCTATTCGTATTCGTAGAACTCCGCAAGGTGAAAAGCGCGAGAAGATTACGCCTTCTACAACTTCAACTTTGCGCGGATCCGTGGTTTGCTACGGAATGTCTTATATTCCAGAAGAGTCTAAACGCGCTCTTGACGTAGTTGCTTTTGTTGAAACAGGCTGCCCTGCGGATATTAAGCGCATTGGGCCTGCGTCTCTTGACTTGTGCAAGGTGGCGGACGGCACGTACGACGCTTACTTTGAGCCGCACTTGCATCAGTGGGATATTCCGGCCGTTTCTGCTGGGGCTGTGGTTGTGCTAGAAGCGCAGGGTCAGGTTTGCCAGTGGGATGGAAACCCTATCCATTGGCGACGCGAAAATGACGTAGTTGCTTCTAACGGTTTGCTTATTAACGAGTTAAAGCCGTATCTTAAGTAAGCGTAAACTAATTTTCGCACAAATAACGCAATATTAGTTTTGCTCTAAAAGTAGCAAAAATCACATATAAAAATGCTTGAAATGTATGAATTTTTGAGTAAAATACCCCTTGTGCTGGTTTCAGATTGCTAAAAATCTGCTGTGCTGAACGCATATTAAAACGTTGGCACGGTGATTTAGCAGTATGATATTACTAATTGATATGGAAAACGCTAATTTGCCGAGTTTGATTTAATACGCAAAATCTCTCGGTTGAATAAACGGAGTAAAAGAAATGATGAAGAAGAATATTATTAACGCAAATAGTTTTGCTGATTTACTTAAGTCTGCTAAGAGTACGTCTTACGCGCCGCTTTCTAAGAGCGTGTGCGCAGCGATGCTTGCCGGCGCTATGGTGCTTGGGGGGGGGGGTATTCGTTTCCTCACCTGCCTATGCTGACGGTTATGTAGCTCCTGACGGAAACATTTACTACGGTTACAAGTCAGACGCAAATTATAGTAAAGAACGCATTAAGATCGAGGTTCATTACTACAGCAATATGAAAGATGCCGAAGACGACAATATTGCTAACCAAGATCCTTTAGGTAAATATGTACATGTAAAATACATTGCTAATCTTAATTCTAGTGACAATTCTTTTGATAAGTGGGCATTCCGTCCAATGTGGTGGTACGGTGTTCCATCAGGTTTAACAGACGTACACGATATTAATTATAGTCGTTTTGAAAAATACACAGGTGACGGTAACCCTGTTCCTTCTCGTCCTGGTCTTCACAGAGAAGATGAAAATGTTACTAAACATTATGCTAATTCAAAGGATTGGAAAGGCATTTCCAATTTCTATATCACAGACCCAAGCAAACTTACCTCTATGAATGGCTTAAAAACGCTTTTGGGTATTGATGGTAACCAGAACCATGGATACGATAAAACTGGTAATACTGCAGGTAATTGGGCAGATTATTACGACGCAACAAAAGGTATGCAAGGAATGTTTGTCGACTGGGAATCTGCCGGTAAGCGTTTTTATCAAATGACTTATGTTGCAGAACTTACCGATCAAGCATGGAAACAACGCGATGAGCATCCTTTGCGTTTTGCTGCTGGCGTTTACCGTTTTGCTGGTAATTGGCATATTGCTACTGGTCAGACTCATCATGCTCCAAAGATTGCAGACAGCTTGAAGGTTAAGTATCCAGATCGTACGCCAGTTGCGAAGGTTAACCAACTGACTGATGAAGAACAAGGCAAAGTTAAGGACGCAATCTATAACGCTAATAAAGATGCAACTCCTCACTTCAGTGATTTGCTTGACGGAACTGCTGGCATAGAAGTTGCTGCAGACGGTACTGCAAAGCTTACTTTCAAAGACAATACAACTCTTACCATGCCTGGTAATTTACTGGTTATGGAGCAGAAGCGGGATCGTGATTTATACCCACCAACCTACCCGGCTCCAGTTCCTGCAGTAGATCCTGATAAGCCAAATGCTGAAGAGCAGAAGGCTATTATCAAGGCTATTAAGGATGCGAATAAGAGTAACGACTTCAGCAAGCATGTAGATTTTAATGGTGCTGACACATTTACGTTTGATGACTCAGGTAAGCAGCTGAAGGTTAAGTACAATGACAATTCCGAGCTTGCAATCCCTTATTCTTCTTTGGTGTATCAGGGTGCAAAAATCTCCGATTGGGCGCCTTATTCTGTGCCGGATGTGATTACGGTTGATAACCTCACGAATATTAGTGATGCTGAGGTAACTGCCATTAAGAAAGCATTCGACGATGCCAATAGTGGCTTGGATGTCTACACGAATGCGAAGACTAAGGACTCTACTGGCTACTTAACAATCGATAAAAAGACCGGTAATGCCACGATAAAGTGGGAAGACGGTTCTACAACAGAAATTGATGCATGGCAGTTCCTTAAGGAAAAGGAAAAGACTACACCTGCTCCAGAACCTTCAACGCCTGTTGCTGAAGAAAAGACCTTTACGGTTGATGCACCGGCTTCGCAAACACAAGTCAACTTCAACCCATTCAGTATGGCTGAAAGTGATTTAACAACTAATTCTGCGCAGCTTGACCCTATTAAAGGCGCATTGAAAGCAAAGGGTGGTAAGGATTCTAAGAATCCAAATACAAAAGTAACCATTGATAGCGTTGAATATAGTGTTGAAAACGGTATAGGCTACATCATCTTTAAGGCAAATGGATACAAAGATGCAAAGTATCCAATGGGTATGTTCTTTAAGCAGAGGCCGGGTATGCAAACGCCTAAGGAAACTGAGCATACAAGTGGAATCTATAAGTATAAGGTAACTCCAATAGAGTATACAGGTAATGATCCAACTCCTCAGCAGCAGATTCAGGCTTTAAAAGATTTTGTTAAATCTAACTATGGAACTGATATTTCTAACGATGCTTCTGCTGCCGGCGGTACATATGTTCTGAAAAGAACTGATATTCCAGTTCAGGGTACTTCCGGACTACAATTCTATGATAAAAATTCATCAGATGGAGCTGGTGTAGCAACAATAGGTTTATCTACTACATCAACTGATGGTAGCTTGACGATTCAAGGGTATGAGAAGGGTGATAGTAATATTAAGACTCTATTCACCGTTCCAGCAACAGAGTTGTATGTTAAGAAGAATACTAGTGGCATGGATCACACTGTTTCGGATTTGAAGGATCTTGCTAAAAAGATTCGCGATGCAAAGAAAAACAGTGGTGTAACAGACAACGATTTCAAGCGAGCTGGTATCGATAATACTGATGACAATACCATCAACGGCATGAATGAGAAGCAGCTTCGTGAGCTTATTCGCAAGCTTACCGATGCCACAAAGTCTGTGTATAAGTACAATACAAATCCGTACGGGGTTGATAATCCAACGGCATCACCGACTGACGATGATTTCCAAGCTGCAGTTAAGCAATTCCTGAAAGCCAATTACGACGATAGTAAAGCAACTGAAGCTAATAAGATTGATAAGCTTAACTTCTTTGTTCCAAACACTGCAACTCTAACAGGTAAGGGTTGGACTCCAAAGGCAGGTACTTCCTGCTTGGAGCTTAAGTCAGATTCTGCAACGTATGGCATTACTACTGTGAGCATGAATAATGATGACAGCGCGAGTGCTGACTTTAAGAATGGTGATACTGTTCTGTTCACGGTATCTAAAGATAAGCTCTACAAGAAGAAGGCCGAGTCTAAGCCAGCTCCATCCACTGACGAACTCGAGAAGCTCAAGAAGCAGGCGGAGGAGATTATCAACCGTAATCCTAAGCTTACTGAGGATCAGAAGACAGACTACATAAATCAGATTAAGAATGCTAAGAACAAGGAGGAAATCCAGGAGATTCTCAAGAAGGCCAATGAGCAGGCTGGTAAGAATAATGTAAATCCTGGCGACATCAAGAAGAAAGAGAAAGAAGAAAAGGAGAAGCGCGAGAAAGAGAAGCGCGAAAAAGAACAGCAAAATAAACTTGCTGAAGATAAAACCAAAGCCAAAGAAGCTCTCAAGAACCTGACTAATCTGACTGATGGTGAGTCTGGCGATAAGAATAAGCTATCAGGTGAAATTGATAAGGCTAAAACTCCTGAGGAAGTTAATAATATTCTCGAAAAGGCCAAGGCGATTAACGACGCTCGAGGTGCTTTGAAGGAAGGTGCGCTTCCATTCTTAAGCCACGGCAAGTCTGATAGTAACGACGATAAGGCTCTTAAGGAGTTAATCGGCGCTGACATAACCAAGAAGGATGAGACCCTCACTGCTTTGGAAAATGCCATTAAGGACATTTCCAGCGCTCAAACCAGCGCCATCCGCACTGCTCTTGACGCTGCAACTCGCAAGAACGGCATTAACGAGCAAGCTGCAAGGCAGGCTGCTAACGCCAAGATTGCTGAGTTTGAGAATAAGCTTGAAGCTGCTGAAAAGGTTCTTAACGATAACACAACAATCAAAGCTGAAGATAAGACCAAAGCTACTACTGATATAGCGACTGCAAAGTCTGCTATAACAACCGCTAAGGAGTCTGTAAAGAAAGCTACCAAGCCTTCTGAAATGTTGACTCAGCTTACCAATGTTGAAACTAAGTTCAAGGACGCTGATGGTAAGGTCAATGATGCAGTTAACAATGCTCAGAAGGAAAACAAGAAGCAGAATACCAACGATCCTGATGCTAAAGCTTTCGAGAAAGAGAAGAATGACGCTAAGGGTGAGATTGATAAGATTCCTGGCTTGTCTAAAGAAGAAAAAGACAAGTATAAGGAACAGATTGACCACTCTACTCATAAGGGCGATCCTGAGGCAATTGTAAATCAGGCTAAGAAGCACAAGAAGATTGAAGCTGCTCTTAAAGCTATTGACAACTTCGAGCATTTGAACAATGCTCAGAAGGATGCTTTCAAGGCAATCCTCAAGGATACTGATGCCTCTGATCACACCAATCCTGACGGTACAACTTCTGATGATATCGATGATGTACTTGCTAACGCTGCAAACACCGATAATGCTATGGCTCGTCTTGAGGAGCTTAAGAAGAAAGCCAATGACTTTAAGAATGAGAAGGACAGCAAGTATTCTAAGCTTACTAATTCTGAAGACGATCAGAATAAGAAGAAAGCATTTGATGGCTATCTGGCGGATGCAACAACGCTAACTACAGCTGACAAGGGTGCTGATAAGGGAGCTGATGAAGTCAATACGTTGTATAACGATCTTCTGAAAGCGATGCGCGCTATTGATCCTGATGCAAAAAGTGCTGGTCTAAAGACTGATGCTCTTAAGAATGAGATTGACACCGATAAGACCTTTAAGCCAAGCGAAACTGATCCCAAGACCCCAGGCAATTCTGTTTACAACACGGCTTCTAAAGCTAAGAAAGATGAGTTTGATAAAGCGTTGGGTGAAGCTCAAACGGTTTTGAATGCTGCCAAGACTGCTGATACTTCTACTGCAGATAAAGAAGCCGCTGAACAGAAAGAAATCGATGCTGCTCTTGACAAGCTTATTAAAGCTCGTTTAGCTTTAGACGGTGTAAACACTGATGCTTTACAAGCTGAAGTAACTAAAGACGGTGCATTGAAAGATGGCATCTCATATAAGAATGCTTCACAAGCTAAGAAAGACGCATTTGATAAAGCACTCAAAGATGCACAAGACCTTATTTCTCAATTAGGTGATCTTGAAGGCACAGGTAAACAATACGCAGGCAAGTCTCAAAAAGAAAAGCAAGCTCTTGTTGATAAGGCTCTCCAGACTCTTAAAGAAGCAGCTGCCGCTCTTGACGGTAAGGAGCCAACTCCAGCGCCGACCCCAACTCCTGCTGCTGATAAGACTGCTTTGGCTGCTGAGATTGCTTTGGATAGCACTATTGGCCGCCGCATGTCTTACATTGTTTCGCCTTTGGATAAGCAGGATGCTTATAATGCGGCTTTGGCTGAAGCTCGTCGCGTTTACGGTGATTCTAATGCAACTCAGGAGCAGGTGAATGCTGCTGTTGAGGCTTTGCGCGCTGCGGCTCGAGCTTTGAGTGGTTATGGTTCTGTTGATAATGATGTGAGCCCACTTCCAAGCCCAAGCCCAGTCCCTGGTGGCGCTGGTTTTGGTGTGAACGATAATGCGCCTACTACTGTGGATAAGGGCGAGTTGAACGTTCAGATTGATAGTGCTGAAGCTGACTCTCAGCCTGGCAATGCTGGAGCTGGCAACAACAACGCTGGTAACAACAATGCTGGCAACGCAAACGCCAACGCTGCTAACGCCAACAACAATGCTGCTAATGCTGCAAATTCTGCTGCTGTGAATGCTGCGGTTGAAAATTCGCCGGCTGTGAAGCAGGCTGATGCTCAAGTTGCTAAAGCTCAGGCGGCTTTGGACTCTGCTTTGGCTGAGGCTAAGAAGGTTGCTGCTGATCCTAACGCAACTCAGGCTCATGTTGATGCTGCAGCTCAGAAGCTTTCTGCTGCTCGTAAGGCTTTGGCCGCTGCTAAGGCTCATGCGGCTCAGGTGCGTGCTTCTGTGCGTGCTCAGGTGTTGAAGAGTGGTGTTTCTAAGCTGAGTAAGACTGGTAGCAACGTGTCTGTGATTGGCTTGCTTGCTACGGTTGCTGCTGCTGGTGCTGCGTTCTTCGTGAGCAAGCGCCGCGGAATCTCCCGCCATAGCAACAACTAGGCGAGAGGCTGCAAAGCCAGTAAAGCATGTAAAGCCTGCAAAGCCTGCTGCTTTGCTAGACAATAAATAAATAAATAAATAAATAAATAAATACTTGCCCCACTTCGCATCTTTCTTCACTCCGCGAAGTGGGGCATTTTCGTATGCGAATATTTTTATTTAACACGAATTGAAACAGTCACGAAAATATGGGAGAATTGCCACATGACTACAGTTATTATGCATACTTCTGAAGGCGATATTAAAATCAACCTGTTTGATACCAAAGCGCCTGAAACCGTCAAAAATTTCGTTGGCTTAGCTACCGGTGAGCGCGAGTGGCTTGACCCATTCAGTGGAGAACCTTCGCATGAGCCATTTTACGATGGTTTAACTTTCCACCGCATTATTAAGGAATTTATGATTCAGGGTGGATGCCCACTTGGTAACGGAACTGGCGGTCCTGGCTACGAGTTTGACGATGAAATTGACGCATCCTTGAAGTTCAACAAGCCTTATTTACTCGCTATGGCAAATGCTGGAAAGCGTCGCGGTCGTGACGGTCGTTTGCATGGCACTAACGGCTCGCAGTTCTTCATCACAACCGTTCCAACTCCATGGCTTGACGGTCATCATACAATTTTCGGCGAAGTCGCTGACGATGAATCCAAGGCTGTTGTAGATAAGCTCGAGTCGGTTGCAACAGATCGCTCTGATGCTCCTCTTGAGCCTGTTGGCATTATTTCTATTGAAGTTTTGTGAAGTTTAAGCTGTAAATAAATCAGCAATAAAAAAGCGAGCTTTATAGTTAAGCCCTGCAAGATTCCTTGCAAAACCTAGCTATAAAACTCGCTTCGGTTGTTCAACCTTCTTCTGTTATGCATTATCCATTGTAAGTATTTTATTCATTACTTTAAAAAGTAATTCGTGCGCTGTAAGCTCACATAAGCTTGCCTACAGCGCTTAAGTTCGCGCTTATTATCGCTTATTCTTTAACACTTTGGTAAAGCGAAGACCCAGATTCCTGGAACTTCTTGCTCATCTCTTTCATGCCGTCAGCAATAGCCTGGTTTCGAGCTTCTTCAACAAGCTGCTCCTGCTGTGCAGCTCCACCAAAGCGCTTACGAATATTTTGCGAAATAGCCATCGAGCAGAACTTTGGTCCGCACATCGAGCAGAAATGCGCCATTTTTGCTGGTTCTGCAGGAAGCGTATCGTCGTGGAAGGCGATTGCGGTATCTGGATCGTAGCTTAAGTTGAACTGATCCAACCAGCGGAACTCAAAACGAGCCTTACTAATAGCGTTGTCGCGATCCATAGCATGTGGATGATGCTTAGCAAGATCAGCCGCATGGCAAGCAATCTTGTACGCAATTACGCCCTGCTTCACGTCGTCTTTGTTAGGCAATCCCAAATGTTCCTTAGGGGTTACGTAGCAAAGCATTGCCGTGCCGTAGCGCGCAATTTCTACGCCGCCAATTGCGGAAGTAATGTGATCGTATCCTGGGGCAGTGTCGGTAGTCAAAGGACCAAGCGTATAGAATGGAGCATTCTGGCAAATCGCCTTCTCCATTTCAATATTCATGCGCACAGTGTCGAATGGCACGTGGCCAGGGCCTTCAATCATAACTTGCACATCATGCTGCCAAGCAATCTTAGTAAGCTCGCCAAGTGTCATAAGTTCGGAAAGCTGAGCAGCATCGTTTGCATCAGCCAAGCTACCTGGGCGCAAGCCGTCACCCAAAGAGAATGCAACATCGTACTTTGCAAAAATCTCACACAATTCTTCAAAGTGCGTGTACAAGAAGCTTTCCTGATGATGCTGCAAGCACCATTCAGCCATAATCGAGCCGCCTCGAGAAACAATGCCGGTTACGCGGTTTGCAGTAAGCGGCACGTAGCGAAGAAGCACGCCAGCGTGAATAGTCATGTAGTCAACGCCCTGCTCGCACTGCTCAATAACAGTGTCGCGGAAAAGCTCCCAGCTTAGCTTAGAAGCGTCATCCTCAACCTTTTCCAAAGCCTGGTACATTGGCACAGTGCCGATCGGCACAGGGGAGTTGCGCAAAATCCATTCGCGCGTCGTGTGAATATCGTTACCGGTGGAAAGATCCATAACGGTATCCGCACCCCACTTCGTTGCCCACGTAAGCTTTTCAACTTCTTCGTCAATAGAAGAAGTTACGGCAGAATTGCCCATGTTTGCGTTGAGCTTAGTTAAGAAGCGTGAGCCAATAATCATAGGCTCTGCCTCAGGGTGGTTAATATTGCAAGGAATTACAGCGCGTCCTGCTGCAAGTTCGGAGCGAACAAGCTCTACGTCGCAATTTTCGCGCGTAGCAACATACTGCATTTCTGGGGTTACAATTCCGTGGCGAGCGTACCACATTTGCGTAATCGGATGATCCGCGCCCTTCATTGGCTTATGAGTGCGACCACGCCATTCTTTAGAAGCCTTACCGCGTTTAATTGCGCGCTTTCCGTCGTCTTGAAGATTACGCCTGCGACCCTCATATTCCACAACGTCACCACGGTCGCGAATCCAGTCAAGGCGAAGCGGAGCCAAGCCTTCCTTAGGATCGCACTTTGGACCTTCAGTATTGTAGTCCTTAAAAGGCGGGTTAGGGCCAACGCCAGGAGTGTCCGAAAGCTTAATCTCAGTGTATGGAACTTCCAAATCGTAAGAACCGTACTCGTATTCAAAATGAACTGGAGTAGTTTTGCGAATATGAGCCTTGTCTCTCTGAGTGCATCCGCGTGATGCAATATCTACGCGCTGCTGCTTAGCTAACTTTGCTGCTTCTTTTGCTTCTTTAGCGTTAATAAAAGTTGGTTTCTTTTCTTCTTTTTCTGCAGACTTTTTTTCCTTATTTTCTGCAGAAATTACGCGCTTAGCGTAGCCGTGCTTGCTTTCTTGGCGAACCGACTTCCAGCTTTCAACAAAATCATGCATTGTTGATTCTGGAGTTTGTGAAGCATAAATCGGTTCTGTAACGAAGAAGCCTGCAGCTTTTGTGCGAGCAATCATAGATACGTCTTCAAGCTGAGTTTTTCCGCCAACAAGAACAGGGAAGTCGCTTGCGGAGCAAATCGTATTGATTTTTGCTTCGTCCAACGTTGTGTGATTTGCTTCCAATTCGTAAGAGGCAGTAGAGTTTTCTTGCCCCTCTTCTGGGTTTCGCATTGCTGTTACGCAAATGTAGTCAATGCAACCGTCTGGAAGCTCGTTAATAACCTTAACTAAGCTTTCTGTTTCAACTGTTAAACCAATAACAGCATCCTCACCAAGCAAAGCGCGCGCTTCTCTAGGTTCCATGTCGCTTTGAGCTAAGTGAACGCCGTCAACTTTAATGCTTTGATTTCTAGCCTGCCAAGCAACATCAACTCGCTCGTCAATAACAAAAGTTACTGAATCACACTTGTTATTGTCTTCAATAATTTGCGCAATATCTCGAGCAATAGTTGTGATTTCTTTTGCGCTCTCATCGTTTGCGTGCAAACGAATCAACGTTGCTCCTGCGCGCAAAGCATCATCAACAATATCGGTAAGCGGACGATTATTACAAGCTTTTGGGTCTGCAATAAAGCAGGCGGTGAGATTGAACTGATCACGCATTGATGCGTATGGATAATTCGAGGTCATACTAAAATCGTTGCTCCCTACGTTGTATTAACTAAACAGGTTCGAAGGGTTAGGCTTTGCCTATCTCAGCCTTCTAAAAGAAAGCACCCCTGCAAATGTCGAATTATCAGCCATTTTACACGATTACATGCACTTTTTAGTAAAGGCATGTTGCGAAGACTTCGTTCTTGTAAAGTTTTCACAACATGCCTTAGTTGTAAAGTTAGAGTTTGTAAGTTTTAGCGCTCGTGGTGATTTATAGTGCGTGAAATAAAATCTCCCAAGCTTTGCACAATCTGAACAAGAATAATGCAGAGCACCACGGCAACCGTCATAACATCGTACTGGTAGCGCTGGTAGCCGTAACGTATTGCAATATCTCCAAGTCCGCCAGCTCCAACTGTTCCAGCCATTGCACTAAAACCAAAAAGCGTAATGAATGTAAGAGCAGCGCCGCGAATAAGCGAAGGCAAAGCTTCCCAAAGCAGCACTTTGCACACAATTTGAAGTTTGCTTGCTCCAAAGCTTTGTGCAGCTTCAATTAAGCTTCCGTCAACTTCTGCCAAAGACTGTTCAACAATTCGCGCCACAAACGGAGCTGCTGTAATAACAAGCGGCACAATAGCTCCTGGAACTCCAAGAGATGTGCCAACAAGTAGGCGAGTGAACGGAATTAAAGCAACAAGAAGAATAATAAACGGCACTGAGCGCACAATATTAACAATCCAGCCAATAACAGCGCTTAAAGTTGCGTTTGGGCAAATGCCCTTTTTGCTCGAAATAATAAGCAGCACACCAATTGGAAGGCCAATTGCATAAGCTAAAAGTGTTGCAACAGAAGTCATTACTAAAGTATCTTGCACGCCTTCAATTAGTAAATCGCCATAGTTATCAATAAATTGTGTAGCAGTTTCTAGCATTTTACTTCACCTCGCCTGCAAGTGTGTAGTTTTCGGTAAAACTCTTCTTATTTCTATGATTTTCTACTTTGTCGTCTGCAATAAGCGTGCGCAAAATATCGCTTTGTGGATTTGCGAAAAGCTCTGCAGTATCTCCTAATTCCACAATATTTCCGCCGTCAATCATTGCCACACGGTCGCAAATATTTCTAGCAACTGCCAAAGAGTGCGTAATAATAACGAGCGTCACGTTAAGCTCGCGGTTAATTCGGCGCAATAAGTCAAGTATTTGAGCTGTTGTAGTGGAGTCGAGTGCGCTTGTAGCTTCGTCGCAAAGCATAATCGAAGGATTATTTGCCAAGGCTCGAGCGATTGCTACGCGCTGCTGCTGTCCGCCGGAAAGCTGGCTAGGGTAGCGGTTAGCAAAATCCTGCAATCCAACCAAGTCGAGCAAATAGTGTGCGCGCTCTTCACGTTCTTTTTTTGGAGTGTGATTTAGTTCAAGCGGAAAAGTTACGTTTCGCAATACTGTTCGCTGCTGGAAAAGACTAAAGTTTTGGAAAATCATTCCAATATTCGCGCGAACTTTAGCAAGCTCTTTATCTTTTACTTCGCTAATATCGTTGCCGTCAATTATAACTTTTCCGGAAGTTGGCCTCTCAAGCAGATTCATGCAGCGCACTAATGAAGATTTACCGGCACCGGAAGAGCCAAGTATTCCGAATACTTCGCCAGATTCAATGGTGAGATTAATATCGTGCAATGCTTCATGCGCTTCGCTACCTTTTCCGTAGCTTTTATGAAGATGTTCAATCTGAATCATGCTTATTCCCTAACAGCTTATTATTCTTAGGATACTTTAGGTAAGTTCAATACTTAACTAAAATATCTACACTACGTATATTACAAACTAAAAAATACTAAAAATACTGCCGCAAAGCACACGCCTTGTGGCAGTATGTGGCTACTTTTTATTCTTTAGAAAACTGGAAGCACAGCGCCCTTATAGTTCTTATTAATATAATCGCGAACTGCACTTGTTTTCAAAGCTTTAATCAAGGCTTTAATCTTAGCCAGCTTTTCTGAACCCTTCTTTACAACAATAATGTTTTCGTAAGTTTTAGCGGCAATGCCACCAACTTTTTCGGAAGTAAGAGGATCCTTAGTTGGGTTAAAACCAGCCTGAATAGCGTAGTTTCCGTTCATTGCAGCAAGATCAACATCCTTAATAGCTGTTGGAACTGCAGACGGGTCAAGCTCCTTGAACTTCAAATTCTTAGGATTGCTCGTAATGTCGTTAACTGTTGATTTTACATCCTTTGGATTCTTCAACTTAATCAAGCCGGCATCCTGAAGAAGCAGAAGTGCGCGAGCTTCATTAGAAGGATCGTTTGGAACTGCAATAGTAGCGCCGTTAGCCAAATCCTTAATGGTTTTTGTCTTTCCCGGGTAAAGTCCAAATGGCTCAAAATGGATTCCTGCAATTGAAATCAGGTGCGAGCCCTTTTCCTTATTGTAGTTGTCCAAGTATGGAAGATGCTGGTAGTAGTTTGCGTCAACTTCACCTTCTTCGGTTGCAGCATTTGGCTGAACGTAGTCGGTGAATTCCTTAACAACAAGCTTGTAACCTTCTTTTTTCAAAACTGGTTTCACAACATTGTTAAGAATTTCCGCATGTGGGGTTGGCGTTGCTGCTATGGTAATTGTCTTATCATCGCCGTTTGCGCCTTTAGTGCTTCCGCATCCGCTTAAAGCAAAAGTTGCGAGTGCTGCGAGTGCTGTGAGTGATGCAATAACTTTAATCCTGCGCATATTTTCTTCTCCTTGGTTTGTTTACCTGTTTGTTTGTTGTGTTTGTTGTTTGTTTTTTTTTTTATTTTGTTTTTACGTTTCTCCCCTTCGCGAGTAACGAGTTCTCAATATAGGCCAGAAAAATCAAGAATTCTACAATTTGCTTATTAGTAATATTTATGACGTGTTACTAATCCGCATGCTTACGGCATGGCTGGGGAAAAATAAGTTTTTCAACACGTCGCTTAATTGCGTAACGCATGCTATTAAACTAGTAAATATGAGTTTTTTGCGATTGGCATTAGCGCAGATAGATACCTGCGTTGGAAATATTGATAGCAATGTTGAAAAAGTGGTGAAATACGCAACTTGCGCCGCAAATAATGGTGCGAATATGGTTGTGTTTCCAGAAATGACATTAACCGGATATCCGATTGAAGATCTTGCTTTAAGAGGAACTTTCCGTGCGGTCGCGCAAAAAGCTGCAGAGTCTCTTGCTAAAAAACTTTCGGAAGAAGGCTTGGGTGAGCTTTACGTAGTAGTTGGCACTGTTGGTTTCGACGAATCTGCAGGAAAGCCTCGTAACCGTCTACTTGTTCTTCACAAAGGCGAATCAGTGCTTCAGTACGATAAGCATTTTTTGCCAAATTACGGCGTTTTTGACGAGTTTCGTATTTTCTCTTCCGGAAATAAGTGCGAAATTTTGCAGATTAATAATATGCGTCTTGGCTTTGCTATTTGTGAAGACATTTGGCAAGATGGCGGACCTGTTGCGCGCTTAGCAGAACTTGGTATTGATGCTCTTATAACAATGAACGGCTCTCCTTACGAGGAAGGTAAAACTCATGTGCGCTTGAATTTGGCTAAAAAGCGTGCTGAGGAAGTTCATGCTCCAGTTGTGTACGTGAATCAGGTTGGTGGCCAAGACGATTTAGTTTTTGACGGCGGAAGTTTTGTTGTTGATGTTGACGGAACTTTGCTTGAGCGCTCGCCAATGTTTGCTGAAGACTTGTCTTTTATTGATTTTGACACTTCGCTTTCTTCTCAAAAAACTTCTAGTATTGCTCCAAAACTGGATTCGGACGAAGAAGTTTACAGCGCTTGCGTTCTGGGTCTTCGCGACTACATGCGTAAAAACGGTTTTAAAGGCGTGTGCTTAGGTCTTTCTGGCGGTATTGATTCAGCTTTAGTTGCAACTATGGCTGCGGACGCGTGTGGCGGCGAAAATGTTCACGGAATTTCCATGCCGAGCATGTATTCTTCTGACGGCTCTAAGGATGATGCGTGCGATTTAGCAAATCGCATTGGTGCTCACTACGATGTGCAGCCGATTGAGCCTATTTTTAAGGCTTTTCAGTCTCAGCTTGATTTGCAAGGTGTTTCTGCAGAAAACTTGCAGGCTCGCGTTCGTGGAGTAATCGTAATGGCTTACTCAAATTCTCTAGGAGTGTTGGCGCTCGCAACTGGTAATAAATCAGAGCTTGCTTGCGGATATTCAACAATTTATGGAGATGCGGTAGGAGGGTATGCTCCTATTAAAGATTTGCTAAAAACGCGTGTTTGGGCGCTTTCTCGCTGGCGCAATCGTGCAGCTAAAGCCGGAGTAGGCGTTGGAATGTTAAAAATTGTTGGTTTTGAGGATGCTAAAAAGACGCAAGCTCCTAAAGACGGCATATTGATTCCAGTAAACTCTATTGTTAAACCGCCTAGCGCGGAGCTTCGTCCGGGGCAAAAAGATTCCGATTCTTTGCCTGAATATGAGCTTCTTGACCGTGTCTTACAAGCTCATATTGAGCATGCTCACGGAAGGGCTGATTTGCTTGCCGACGGTTTTGACTCTAATACGGTAGATACGGTTATGCGTTTGGTAGATCGCGCCGAGTGGAAGCGCAGGCAGTATCCGTTGGGTCCAAAAGTAAGCGCTATTGCTTTTGGTAGGGATCGAAGAATGCCTGTTACAACCGCTTTTCGAGAATAAAATGTGACATATCTCACTAGATTTCTTGCAAAACTCCTCGCGCACTTTTCTACGTATGCCTTAATATTGTTATTAAGACAGCGTGAAGGTGCGCTGCATTACAAAAGGAGCTTAAAAATGACATCGGTTGATGCTTCCGTTCTCAACGAAGAGGATCTTCGCACCAAAGCTTGGGACGGTTTTGAAAGTGGCAACTGGCAGAAAGATATTGACGTTCGTGACTTCATTTTGAAGAACTATACGCCATATGAAGGCGACGAAAGCTTCTTGGCTAATGCCACAGAAAAAACGAAGCACATGTGGAAGTATCTTGACGACAACTACTTGGCTGTTGAGCGTGAGCGTCGCGTATACGATGTTGAAACTCATATTCCTGCAGGTATTGACGCCATGCCAGCAGGTTATATTGAAAGCCCAGAAGTAGATAACGTAATCGTAGGTCTTCAAACTGATGAGCCTTGCAAGCGCGCTATGATGCCAAACGGCGGTTGGCGTATGGTTGAGCAGGCTATTAAGGAAGCTGGTAAGGAAGTAGATCCTCAAATTAAGAAGATTTTTACCGTTTACCGCAAGACGCATAACGATGGCGTGTTTGGTGTTTACACCAAGAATATTAAGATTGCTCGCCACAACAAGATTTTAACCGGTTTGCCAGATGCTTACGGCCGTGGTCGTATTATTGGCGATTATCGTCGCGTTGCTTTGTACGGTGTGAACATGCTTATTGAGTTCAAGAAGCGTGACAAGGATTCGATTCCATACCGCAACGATTTTACCGAGACCGAGATTGAGCATTGGATTCGCTTCCGCGAAGAGCATGATGAGCAGATTAAGGCTTTGAAGCAGCTTATTAACTTGGGTAACGAGTACGGTTTGGATTTGACTCGTCCAGCACAGACTGCTAAGGAAGCTGTTCAGTGGACTTACATGGGCTACCTTGCTTCTGTTAAGAGCCAGGATGGCGCTGCAATGAGCTTCGGCCGCGTTTCTGCATTCTTTGATTGCTACTTTGAGCGCGATTTGAAGGCTGGTTTAATTAACGAAACCGACGCTCAGGAAATTATTGATGCTCTTGTTATGAAGCTTCGTATTGTGCGCTTCTTGCGTACTAAGGATTACGACGCAATCTTCTCGGGAGATCCTTACTGGGCAACTTGGTCCGATGCAGGCTTTAGCGAGGATGGTCGCACTTTCGTGACCAAGACTTCGTTCCGTCTGCTCAACACTTTGACTCTTGAGCATTTGGGACCGGGTCCTGAGCCAAACATCACTATTTTCTGGGATCCAAAGCTTCCAGAAGCCTACAAGCGTTTCTGCGCACGAATCTCTATTGACACTTCTGCAATTCAGTACGAGTCAGATAAAGACATTCGTGAGCACTGGGGTGACGATGCTGCTATTGCTTGCTGCGTTTCACCAATGCGTGTTGGTAAGCAAATGCAGTTCTTCGCTGCACGCGTGAACTCCGCTAAGGCTTTGCTTTACGCTATTAACGGTGGTCGCGACGAAATGACCGGCATGCAGGTTATTGACAAGGGCGTTATTGAACCAATTCGCCCAGAAGCCGACGGTACTCTCGACTATGAGAAAGTTAAGGCCAACTACGAGAAGGCTTTGGAATGGCTTTCCGAGACTTATATTGAGGCTTTGAACATAATCCACTACATGCACGATAAGTACGCTTACGAGTCCATTGAAATGGCTTTGCACGATAGGGAAGTCTACCGTACGCTTGGTTGCGGTATGTCCGGCTTGTCTATTGCAGCGGATTCTTTGGCTGCCTTGAAGTATGCAAAGGTTTACCCAATCTACAACAAGGATGCTAAGAATACTGAAGGCCACGAGTACGAGTACATCGAAGGCGCAGACGACGATTTGGTGGTCGGCTACAAGACGGTTGGTGAATTCCCAATCTACGGTAACGACGATGATCGCGCCGACGACTTGGCAAAGTGGGTTGTAAGCACAGTTATGGGCCAGGTGAAGCGTTTGCCTGTGTATAGAAACGCCGTGCCGACACAATCAATTTTGACAATTACCTCTAACGTTGAATACGGCAAAAACACCGGTTCTTTCCCGTCTGGACACAAAAAAGGCACGCCGTACGCACCAGGCGCAAACCCAGAAAATGGAATGGATTCTCACGGAATGCTTCCATCTATGTTTTCTGTTGGTAAGATTGATTATGACGATGCCCTCGATGGCATCTCACTGACCAATACCATTACTCCTGATGGTTTAGGTCGAGATGAAAGTGAGAGGATTGATAACTTGGTCGGCATTCTGGATGCTGGCAACGGTCACGGACTGTACCACGCAAACATTAACGTGTTGCGTAAGGAACAGCTCGAGGACGCAGTTGAACATCCAGAAAAGTACCCGCATTTGACGGTGCGAGTTTCTGGCTACGCGGTGAACTTCGTGAAGCTCACTAAGGAACAGCAGCTCGACGTTATTTCTCGTACGTTCCATCAAGGATCAGTCTCTGACTGACTCATCTAATCTATGAGCGCCGGGAGCGAGCTTAGCTTCGCTCCCGGTTTACTTATTTGCATAACGGTTAGACGCAAGTTTACTGTTGCAACAGTTACACATTGCAATAGTTACACATTGCAATAGTTACACACAGTTAAATAAGTTTGGAGGGCAGAAAAGTGGTTGAAAATACAGCGTTTCGTACTACTACTCAGCATATGCTCAAAGAGTCAAAAGAGTATGCTCGTCAAACTTTAATGGGTGGACTTTCCGGCTTTGAATCTCCAATTGGGCTAGATCGTAAAGATCGCCTTGTTGCTCTTAAAACAGGCGATATTGGGTTTGTGCATTCGTGGGATATTAACACTTCTGTTGATGGCCCGGGAACTCGTATGACAGTGTTTATGAGTGGTTGCCCGCTTCGCTGCCAGTATTGCCAGAATCCTGATACTTGGAAAATGCGCGACGGAAAGCCAGTCTACTTAGATGCGATGATTAAAAAAGTTGACCGTTATCAAAGTCTTTTTAAGGCAACAGGCGGCGGAATCACTTTTTCTGGCGGCGAGTCCATGATGCAACCAGCTTTTGTATCTAGAGTTTTTCGTGCTGCAAAAGAAATGGGCGTGCATACTTGCTTAGATACTTCGGGCTTTTTGAATCGCAATTATACGGATGAAATGATTGACGACATTGATCTTTGCCTTCTTGACGTTAAATCCGGAACTGAAGAAACGTATAAAAAAGTAACTGGCGGCTTGCTTCAGCCAACTATTGACTTTGGTCAGCGATTGGCGAAGGCTGGTAAGAAGATTTGGGTGCGTTTTGTGCTAGTTCCAGGTTTGACCGACAGCGAAGAAAACGTTGAAAAAGTTGCTGAGATTTGCGATTCGTTTGGGGATGCTGTTGAGCATATTGACGTGCTTGGCTTCCATCAGCTAGGCCGCCCAAAGTGGCATGAGCTTAGGATTCCGTACCCTCTTGAGAATCAAAAAGGACCTTCTAGGGCGCTTAAAGAGCGAGTTGTAAACCAGTTCAAAGACCACGGTTTCGTTGTGTACTAGACTGAACCTCGATGCGTTTTAGACAATTTTTGCGTATTGTATTGTTTTTTTTTTTAAAGGATTTTGTATAATTATGCAAATAACCTTTTTTAGAGAAAGGATACGCAATGAAGCGCAGAATAGGTTGTTGGATTGCATTAGCTTTTACATTAGCGTTAGCTATTTTTGTGCGGTGTAACGATCAGTTTGGCTTTGGCACAGCAATTATTATTTTAATTGTTTTGCCTATAATCTTGCTGCCGACAAATATCGTTGCGGCTTTCGATAAGAAACTTCTTATTGAAGTGCCAATAATATCTATTGCTATAACCATTGCTACAGAACTTGCCACTTTCCCAATAAGAGATTTAGGTTTACATACCCTCTACGTTATCCCAACGATTTTGGTTTCGGTGGTTGCGTTTACTCTTACTAGATTCCTTAAAACTAAACTTGTTAAGCGCATAACTGACGAAATAGCAAACAATAAAACAGATTGATTATTTGATTGATTATTTATTTGATTATTTATTTTTGAATAGTCGTAGTTGTGTGCGAAAGTTGAAGCCGTGTTAAAAGATGCATAATCTTTCAACACGGCTTAAATATTTTTTACGGATATTTTGCAAAAAGTACAGAATATTTTGCAAAAAACGTAAGAATTTGGGTAAAGCATGCAGTCGGGAGGCGTACTTGAACGAGGAACCAAAGCTTTTAAAAGAGCCGCGAGAAGGAGTTCCAGAAGTCATTGATACGCTTGAAGCATATAAAGAATATTGCAGTTTATTGGCAGCGGGCTCTGGCCCTTTGGCTGCGGACGCTGAGCGAGCTTCCGGTTTTCGCTACAATCATGAAGATTGGTTGATTCAATTTAAACGCAAGGGTGCAGGAATTGGTTTGCTTGATCCTGTGGCTCTTAAAAATCTCGGTGTTGATTGGCATGAGTTTAACGAGGCAATAGGGGATTCGCCTTGGATTATTCACGACTCTATGCAAGATTTGCCAGGATTTTTCGACATTGGTTTGCGCCCGCGTGACTTATTTGATACGGAAATCGCGGCTAAATTACTTGGCAGAAAGCGTTTTGGTTTAAGTTCTGTAACCGAATATTATTTGGGATTGACGCTCGCAAAAGAACATTCTGCAGCGGACTGGTCTTACCGCCCTCTTCCTAGAGATTGGCGAAATTACGCGGCTTTAGACGTTGAGTTGTTAATCGAACTAGAAGAAGTGATGCGCGGCGAACTTAAAAAGCAAGGAAAATTGGATTGGGCTAAAGAAGAATTTAAGCACTTGCTTATAAAGGGTGCGCAAAAGAAAGCGCCTCATCCTCGTCCATGGCTTAAAATTTCGCATATAAATGTTCTTATGCACGATCGTGTTGGCTTAATAATTGCAAAAGACTTGTGGCAAGAGCGTGATGCTTTAGCTCAAAAATACGATATTGCGCCTAATCTTTTGCTTTCTGACTCAGCAATTATTGAAGCCGGAAAGCGTAAGCCGCGTAATGCTCGCGATTTTCGTTCTATTCGTTCTCTAAACGAGCGCGTGCGCATTCACACAGGCAGCGAACAAGACAAAATGTTTGAACGTTACGCGCCAATTCAGCGCAAAATTAAGCCATCTCTTTGGAAGAATATTATTGAAAAAGCGCTTAATCGTGCAAAATCTGGCGAAACGGCCATGGATGATTTTTCGGAAATTGCGCATAATGATTCTGACGATTTTAAAGATTCTAAAAGTTTGCAGCAGTCTCAAGACGCGCAATCTGCTCCTCGCTCAATGCGCTATTGGAAAGAGCATCATCCTGCTAGATATGAGCGTTTGCAACGAATTCGAGCAGTTCTTACAAGTATTTCGCAAGACACGCATACTCCAGTAGAAGTCATTATTAAACCGCAAATTATTCGTAACTTATGTTGGTGCGAAAATATTACGGATGTTGACGTTTATTCCTTCTTTTTGGAACAAGGCGCTAGGCCATGGCAAGTTGCACTTATTGCTGAGTCCGTAACTCGCGCTATCATGTAACGGTTGTGCCATACGGCAGAAGGTAGAAAACGTAATTTCAGGAGCGCAAGCGTGAAAATCAGCGTCAGGAATCTTGAGCCAACTAAGGTTAAGCTCACTATCACCGCAGATCTCGAAGACTTCAAGCCATTCTTGGATGAGGCTCGTAAGGAGATTGCAAAGCAAATTAACGTGCCAGGTTTCCGTAAGGGTCATGTACCGGGCAAGATTGTAGATCAGCGTGTCGGTTTTGCAGCCGTTGCTGGTGAAGCCGTTAATTCCGCTGTACCAGAGCTTTATTCCAATGCTTTGGAAGAAAAGAAGATTCACCCAATGGATCAGCCAGAGTTTGACGTTCAGGAAGTTCCAACGTCTACTGAAGCTGATGCAACTCTTAAGTTTGTTGCGACCGTTGAGCGTCGTCCAGAGTTCAAGCTGAACAAGTTCAAGGGCGTTGAGATTGAAGTTGAGAAGCCAAAGGTTTCCGACAAGGATGTTAAGGCTCGTTTGGAAGCTCTTCGTCAGCGTTTCGCAACTTTGGTTGGCGTTGACCGTCCAGCTACTAAGGGTGATTACACCAATATTGATTTGGAAGCTCGCATTAACGATGAAGTTGTTGACGCTCAGGAAGGCGTTAGCTACGAAATCGGTTCCGGCGTTTTGCTTGACGGCTTGGATGAGGCTTTGGATAGCCTTTCTGCCGGTGAAGAAACCACTTTTGAAGGCAAGCTTGAGTCCGGTAAGCATAAGGGCGAAAAGGCTCAGATTAAGGTTAAGGTTAATTCCGTAAAGACTCAGGAATTGCCAAAGCTTGATGATGACTTCGCTCAGGAAGCTTCCGAGTTTGACACTTTGAAGGAATTGAAGGCAGAAATTCGCAAGTCTTGCGAACAGGCTGCTGAAGGTCGTCAGGCCACCAACGCTCGTGACGCATTCCTTGTTAAGCTTCAGGAAGAAGTTGAAATTCCTGTGCCAAAGGGTGTTTTGGACAAGGCTGTTGCTGAGCATTTGAAGGGCATGACCCCAGATCCTGAAAAGGCTACTAAGAAGCAGAAGGATGAAGCTCAGAAGGCTGCAGAAAAGGAAATTCGCGACCAGATGGTTCTCGATGCTTTGGCTGAGCAGATGGATGTATCCGTTTCTCAGGCAGATGTCACTAACTTCTTGATTTCTGTTGCTCAGCAGTACGGCATGGATCCAAACCAGTTCATCAATGCAATCGTGAACAACGGTCAGCTTGGTTCCGCTATTCAGGAAGTTGCTCGTTCTAAGGGCTTACTTGCTGGTATGCGTGCTGTAAAGTTTGTTTCTGAAGGCGAGGCTCTTGATTTGAGCGCATTCTTGTCTGAAGAAGATGAAGAAAACGAAAGCGTAGAAGCAGCAACTAAGGCTGCTGCTGTTGCTGACGAGCTTTCTAAGTAGAAGTAGGGTAGAATTAACTAAATTCTAAGCTGCTTTGTAAATGCTTTAACTAAGACCTGGCGGAATTATTTTTCTGCCGGGTCTTATTTATAGCTTAACTAACTAATCAAAGGTCTAATTTACGTAAGAATTGCGGGAAGTTATGGATAGTAGTTCTGAAACTAAGTCTGAATCTTGCTCAAGATTTGGCAGTTTACTTAATCTCGCAATTCGAGTAGCGCGATTTGCAGCAGCTTCTGTTGTTCTAGGCATTCTTGCCGGCTTAGGTGCAACAGTTCTTACGCTTATTCTTTACGCAGTACAATACCTTGCTTTTGGCTCAATTGAATCTGCTGAAAACACTGTATTTTCAGCGCTTCCTTGGTATCGCTACGTGCTATCTACAACCATTTCAATGACTATTGCCGGCATAGCTTGGTATTTTTTGCGCAAAAGAGAGAATCCTCCTCGAATCGTCACTATTCCGCAAGCTGTTTTCGGAAGCATTATGCCAATTTTTTCTACTATTGCACATGTTTTGCTGCAAATCGGAATTGTTGGTTCTGGAATTTCAATAGGCAGGGAAGTAGCTCCGCGAGAATTGGCTGCAATGATTGCTCAGCGTTACAGCCGCATTTTTCATGTGTCTCACAAAACTCAGCGCGTACTTATTGCTTCTGCTGCGGGAGCTGGATTGGCGGCAGTGTATCACGCGCCTTTAGCTGGCACTGTGCTTGCATTAGGTTTGCTTAGTAAAACTCAAGGTCTTGGTTTTTACGCGTGGTTAAATCGCGAAAATGGTCCTGTAGCGGTTAATGTAGTTAAAAATATTGCGCAATCGGAGCGCATGTATTGCTTGCCTTTTGCTCTTGTTATGAACTATGTTGCCACGTTTGTTGCAGAATTTTTACTGCATCATTCCAAATACTACAATATTTCGCAATTTTCTTGCACGATTTCTTGGCAAATTTTTGTTTTAGCTGTTGCTGTTGGCGTAGTGTGTGGCTTATTTGGTTGTGTTTTTCGTTTTGGTATTATTTGGTGTCGCACTCATGCTTTGCGCGGCGTAAAAATGCTGTGTTTTATGCCAATAGCCGGATTACTTATTGGTGTTATAGCTTGCCGTTTTCCGCATATTATGGGCAATGGTAGGTCGCTTGCTCAGCTTGCTTTTTCTGTATCAAGCTTTCCGCATGTGGCAGCTAGTGCGAATATTACGATTGTTTTGCTGATTCTTGCAATGATTAAAATGCTTGCTACTTTGCTTGTTTTGCGCTACGGTGCTTCCGGCGGCGTGCTGCAGCCTAGTATTTCATCGGGTGCTTGCATTGGGCTTGTTGTGTGCGCTGTAAGTATGAAACTTCCTATTGGAAGCGTTCTTATAAACCAGCCTAATGTATTGATATTGTCTGCTATTTTTGGCGCAGCAAGTCTATTGGCTGCAAGCCGAAAATCATTATGGTTTGCGCTTTTACTTGTGGCGCAACTAGTGAATGTTCCGCTTATTATGATCGTTCCGATGATTGTTTCCTGCGCTGCTGCACGAAGTGTAACGCTGCTGCCAAGAATTTTTAGACGCAAATAAAATATGCGCCTTTGCTAATTCAATTAGTAGCAAAAGCGCATATTGTAATATTGTTTAGTTATCGATGAAGTCATCTTTATAAATAACACTGCCGTCGTCATTTAAAATAGTGTAATACAAGTGTATTGGAGAGCTGACCTTATTTTTAGCTTCTTCAAGTACTGGGAACAGATTTGAAAGGAAGAGTCTGTCGGAAAAAGTAGCAGTGGCCTTTGGAATTGCATCGTCAGGTACGCGATCTGTGAATTTAACAGTTATATTGAGGTTATCTCCCTTAGCGTCAAACGTTGCGGATACGTCATCATCGCCTCTTTCTTCAAAGTCTGATGGATGGCAATTTGCGTATTCTTCAATATTGACGCTTTTTTCTGCAGAACAATTGTAATGTTTGCCAAAAGTGCCCGTAATTAAGCTGCCGAAAACTATTACTGCTAGTACAACAGCAACAATGACAGCAATTCTTTTCTTATGCTCATCTGCTAGTGTCGTATTTACGAAGCTTATTGCTCGCTGCTGGAAATCTTTATACGTTTTTAATAATTTATCGTTATTTATATAACTATTTGCGTACCCGTTTTGGTAGCTGTTTTGGTATCCGTTTTGATAGTCGTTTTGATACCAATCATTTTGATAGCCGTTGCTTTGGTAGTCGTTATTTTGGTATTCGTTATTTTGATAGTTGTTGTTTTGGTAAGTGTTTTCTTGATTCCAATTATTTTGGTAATCATTGTTCACGTATGAATTGTTCTGATACCCATTTTGGTAGCCGTTATTTTGGTAGCCGTCGTTTTGATAAGTGTTGTTCTGATATTCGTTGTTTTGATAGCTGTCCGTTTGATTAGCATTATTTGGGTAAGTGTCTGTTGGATTCCAATTATTTTGGTAATCGTTGCTCTGATTGTCATTATTTGCTTCTGCATTCGGAGGGTAATTGTTGCTTGGTAAGTTGTTAGAATCCATGACTTCTCCTCTTTGAGCGAATTTGCATTAATAAAAAATATACTAAACATTTTATATCAATCTGTATAATAGTTGAATAATTATCTGAATTGATTCGTAAAAATTCAGTCTAGAATATTTCGCTGATTCGCTGCATACTATGTTTTCTATACGGTCACGCGCACACGATAATCTAGGAATACTTAAGTTTATGGTAAGGAGATAAGGTGACTGAGCTTTTTACAGCTTCTCCTGTTATGGAACAGGCGGAAGCGTCTTCGCAAACCGATTCTATTTTTAATCGGTTGCTAAAAGATCGCATTATTTGGTTGGGATCTGAAGTAAAAGACGAGAATGCTAATATTATCTGCGCTCAGATGCTGATGCTTGCGGCGCAAGATCCTAAGAAGGATATTTGGTTGTATATTAATTCGCCTGGTGGTTCTATTACTGCGGGTATGGCAATTTACGACACTATGCAGCTAATCGAACCAGATGTTGCAACTATTGCAGTCGGCATGGCAGCTTCAATGGGTCAGTTCTTGCTTAGTTCTGGAACTCCTGGTAAGCGTTATATTACGTCTCATGCGCGCGTGCTTATGCATCAGCCTTCTGGCGGCGTTGGTGGTACTGCTACGGATGTGCGTATTAATGCTGAGCTGATTATGGATATGAAGAAAACACTTTCTGAATTAACAGCTAAGCAGACTGGTCATACCGTAGAAGAAATCTACCGAGACAACGAATATGATCACTGGTTCACTGCTAAACAGGCGTTGGAGTATGGTTTTGTAGATAAAATCGTAACAACTCCTGCTTCAATGCGAGGTGAGGAGTAATTTATGGCAAGTGAAGAAGCAAAGTTTGTTGCGCGTGCTGAGCGTTTGGCTGGTTTTGGCGGCGTTTCTTCAGCACAGCGAATTACTAACCGCTACGTTTTGCCACAGTTTGGTGAGCAAACCCCGTACGGCTTAAAAACGCATGATCCGTACACGAAGCTTTTTGAAGATCGCATTATTTTTATGGGCGTTCAGGTTGACGACACTTCTGCTGACGATATTATGGCTCAGCTTTTGGTGTTGGAAAGCATGAATAGCGAACGCGACATTATGATGTATATCAATTCTCCTGGCGGCTCTATGACTGCAATGACTGCTATTTACGACACAATGCAGTATATTGGCCCTGATGTTCAAACCGTATGCTTGGGTCAGGCTGCATCTGCTGCTGCAATTTTGCTTGCTGCTGGAGCTCATGGCAAGCGCATGATTTTGCCGAATGCGCGCGTGCTTATTCATCAGCCTGCAATGGGTCAAGATTTTGGTAAGGCTACTGAAATTGAGATTCAGGCTAAGGAAATGCTTCGATTGCGAGAATGGTTAGAAAATACTCTTGCTAAGCATACCGGTCAAGATGTTGAGCGTATTCGCAAAGATATTGAGGTGGATACAATCTTAACTGCTCCAGAAGCTAAATCTTACGGTCTTGTAGATAAAGTGCTTGAGCATCGCGAGTAGTTTTTTGTAGAAGATAAGCAAACCCCGGTCGACACGCCGGGGTTTGTGTTTTGTTGGTGATGGTTGTATATTAGTCAAGTTGCCGAAAACGAGAGAGTTGTTCTCGTGGACGGAAAACATGCGCCAGTAGCCCAACGGATTAGAGCATCTGACTACGGATCAGAAGGTTGCAGGTTCGAATCCTGTCTGGCGCACAAACAAAACGCGAAGCATTTGCCTCGCGTTTTTTTTTTATCTCAGCTACTTGGTTTATCCCTTTCCGCTATACTAAAAAGTGCTGCAAAATTAATGTGTTTTGCATAACTTTGGGAGGAAATATTTACAACATGATACGACGCAGCTGGATAATAGTACGCAATATAGCAAATAATGAGCGAATTTCTGGCTTAATTATGCTTGGTTTTGCTCTTACTGGCTTATTGCTTGCAAACATTCCTTTAACCGCGCCAGTATTTGAAGCTGTTTCGCATACTCATATTGGTATTCCGTTTACTAATATTCACATGTCTATTAGCCATTGGGTTCAAGACGGCGTGCTTACTATTTTCTTCCTTTCTGTTGGCTTAGATTTAAAGCACGAGCTTATTGCTGGTTCTCTTTCTGATCCTCGTGCTGCCGCAATGCCAATGATTTGCGCAGTTGGTGGCATGGTTGCTCCGCCTTTGCTTTTTGTGGCAACAGTAACCGTATTTTCGGAGCTTCACGCAGGTCAGGAGATTATGCGTCTTACATCCGGCGCTTTACCTTCGTTAGACATGGTTCGTGCTGGTTGGGCGATTCCAACTGCAACTGATATTGCTTTTTCGCTTGCAGTATTAGCTTTATTTGCTAAAACTTTGCCTCATGCTTTGCGCGCGTTTTTGATGACTCTCGCAACTGTTGACGATTTGCTCGGAATTGCGCTTATTGCAGTGTTCTTCTCTTCACTAAACGCGTGGTACTGGTTTGTTGGCGTTGTTGTGTGTGGTCTTATTTGGACCACTTTAGTGCGTCTTAAACATGTTCCGTGGCCTCTTGTAGCGCTAGTTGGTATTGTGGCATGGGTAATGATGTATGAAGCTGGAGTGCACCCAACTTTAGCTGGCGTAATGGTAGGATTGCTCACTCCTGCGCATCTAGTTCACGGAGAAAAAACTTTGCGAGCTGAGCGTTATCGCGAAAAAATTCAGCCTGTATCTGCTTTAGTAGCGTTACCTATTTTTGCGCTTTTTGCAACCGGCGTGCATTTTGAAACGCTAACTTGGGAGCTGTTCTTATCTCCAATTCTTATTGCTATTACTATTGCTCTGGTTGTTGGAAAACCTTTGGGAATTATGGTAACTGCTTGGCTTTCAAAGCACTTACTTGGCTTAAAAGTTCCGGATTCTTTGCGTGTAGTTGATTTGCTTCCGACTGCTTGTGCGTGCGGTATTGGTTTCACAGTCTCGCTACTTATTGCTTCTCTTGCATATTCGGACGCAGATTTGTCTGCAGAGGCACGTTTTGGTGTTCTTGTTGCTTCTATTGTTGCGGCTGGTGTTTCGGGATTCTTGCTTTCTATGCAATCAAAGCATATGGAAGAAGAATTGGACGATATTGAAGATTAACTTTTAGTATTAACTTTTGTATTAGCTTTTGTGATTATTTTTTAGGATTATTTTTGGGAGTAGTTATGAATAATAGTCAGGAAGATTATTCTTCAGAAGTTCCACCTTGGTCTAATACGTATCATCGCGGTTCTGTGCTTATGCGCGGATCTATGATTCCTAAAGAAAGCACAACCGAAACGCTTCTTCGCAAAGATAGAACTCAACAGATTGCAGCAGGCGTTGGCGCAGACCGAGATAACAAGTGGGATTGGCGAAGTGCAGACCCTTGGCGCGCGCTTCGAATTCAGGCCGAATTTGTTGACGGTTTTGACGCTCTTGCCGGATTAGGGCCTGCTGTTAGCGTTTTTGGCTCTGCGCGTATAAAAGAGGGCGAGCCGGAATATGTGGCCGCGCTAACTATGGGCAAGGAGCTTGTAAAACGCGGTTTTGCTGTTATTACAGGCGGCGGCCCTGGCATTATGGAGGCTGCGAATCGCGGTGCTGCAGAAGCTGGTGGCACTTCGGTTGGTTTGGGTATTGAGCTTCCGCACGAGCAGGGTTTGAATAAGTGGATTAATCTCGGAATGCAGTTTAGATACTTCTTCGTTAGAAAAACAATGTTTATGAAGTATTCTTCCGGAATTATTGTGTGTCCTGGCGGATTTGGCACAATGGATGAAATGTTTGAAGCTCTAACTCTTGTGCAAACGCATAAGGTTGCGCGCGTGCCGGTTGTGCTGTTTGGAACTGAGTATTGGAAGGGCTTGATTAACTGGCTGCAGTCAACTGTTACTTCTCGTGGATTAATTTCGTCTCTTGACCCGCATTTGTTTGCTGTTACGGACGATCCGCTAGAAGCCGTGCGCATTGCGTCTGGATCATCTAAGTAAATACATTACTAAACTGCTTCCAATTCTGTGCAAGTATTGTGGCAAACTAGAACAGTACGTACTGGAGGTTGCAATGAGTAATGAGCTTGGTGATAACACTGCGCTTGTTACCTTGCGTATATCCCGTTTTGTGCCGTGCGAAGAAACGCAAAATTCGCAAGATGCTCCGAAACTCGTGCGAAAACGTCACGAAAGTCCATTTGCTCGAAAAAAGCGTAGCAATCCTTTTGCAAAAGTAGATTCTGCAGAAAATGATAATGCTGATGAATCTTTATCAACAACAATAAAACGAATTCAAGGCAAGCATTGGGTTCAAGATTACGTTTTGCGCGTTCGTTCAACGGATACTATTCTTGACTGTCTGTTAACTATTAAGCGCACAATCGACCCGACTTTGGCTTTTCGCTACTCTTGTGGCCATGGAGTTTGCGGGTCGGATGCTGTAAACGTAAACGGCATGCCAACTCTACTTTGCGGCGCAACAATAGGCGCGAACGCGCGGCCCGAAGCAAATAATAACGTGCAATCGCGCGGATTTAGAAAAACCGGAGCTGCAAGTAGCGGCGAAAGTTCAGTAAAATCGCCGATTCTACTGCAAGAATCTAAAGAGACTGCAGCTCAAAAAAATGGAAGTTTCGGTATTATTGAGCTTGCGCCGTTAGCAGGATTTGCAGTTCAACGCGATCTTATTTGTGACCTTTCGCCTATGATTTCGCAGATAAAACGTTTAGAGCCTTACTTACAAGCATCAGACGTTTCTGTGAGAAATGCCGAAGGGAAACTTAAGCTTATTGAGTTTTTGCAGCATCCTGAAGAGCTACAAAAATTTGAGCTTTTAAGTAACTGCATTATGTGCGGTGCGTGCGAAGGAATATGCCCAATTTACGCCGGCGGAGAGGCTTTTATTGGGCCTGCTGCTTTGATTAACGCGGCTCGTTTTATTTACGATTCTAGGGACAATGCAACAGAGCGTCGGCTAGATTTGATTGATGGCAGTGATGGAATTAGTGCGTGCCAGTCGGTTAGAGCGTGCTCAAGGCAGTGTCCGCGCGGAATCGACGTTGGCGAAGAGATTTGGCAGCTTACCGCACTCGTGAACGAGCGCAAAAACTTGTAGTTTTTTCTTTTCGATATTCTTTAGTATCGTCTATGAGTTTTGTAACTGATTTTGTTCTTTGGTTTTGACGAGGCTAGAAAATTTGTGTTTGCGCAAGTCCCGTCCTTCGTCGCTCTGACTGTGAAAAGAGTTTGATGTGTTCGCCTATTTTTAGGAATGTTGCTTCCTCAGTCCTCTTTTATTGCTGAACACAATTTTTCCAGCCTCTCAACACACTAAACCGCAACACAAAACTCATAGACTCGTTAAGTTTGTTACGTAAAGTGCGTGGTTTACTAAGTGCAACTAAAGTCGAAAAATTAAGCTGCGGGTGGGTGCAAATTAAGATGTAATAATTTGGGCTATTCGTAGCGGCCTAAAGCGCGCGAAAGAAGCGAAAGTGCCACAGGTCCTGCAGTGGATGCGCGAAGAATATTGCTGCCCAAAACGCAGCTTTTAGCACCAGCGTCAACAAACATCGAAACCTCGTCGTCACTAATTCCGCCTTCTGGACCAACAAGCACGTAAGCAGTGCGCTCCTTGCCATCATCCAGGCAGCGCTCAGTAAGAGTGTTTACAGCTTGCTCGATTTGACTCCAGCAGTCGGTTGCATCCTGATGCAATACCACTACTAGGTTTCCGTAAACGCACGCACGCCTACATATTGCAACAATCTGCTTACTGGACACGCATTCTTGAAGCTCCGGCATAAAAGCTCTTCGAGACTGCTCTGTAGCAGCCTGCAACACCTGATTCCAACGCTTATCCGTGCGACCAGGCTTCCACTTTGCGATTGAGCGGTCAGCGCACCAAGGAATCACTTCATCTACGCCAATTTGCGTAGCCATATCGATTGCTTGCTCATCGTGGCCGGTTTTTGCTAAAGCCTGCACAAGCGCAAGACGCGTAGTGCAACGCGCTTCTCGAGTGAACGCATCGACGCGAACTAAACCATTTTCCGCATCCGTAACAGTTGCGTGAATTCGCAAACCTTTGCCATCAGAAAGTTGCAAAGAGTCACCCTCTAACAAGCGCATAGCGGATATTGCGTGGCGTTTTACGCTGGAAGGAAGCGTAAGAGTCCATCCTTCCTCAATCCCATCTGCAAGCACAGGAGCATTATCGTGGTCAGTATCTAGCAAAAATAAAGCGTCAGTCATAATCTAAAGCCTAACGTGAGGAGCAAGACAAACTTCAAAAACAGTAAATCAAACTATAAATAAAATGCGCAAGTTTGTGTAAAATAGTATGTGGTATGCCGATTGCTTTTGGCTTTTGGCATGAATTTTATTTCGTAATAAAAAATAGGGGAGAAACCATGAGCGATGCAACTATGAACGGTGCTGCGAGCCATACTGATCCAGACTGCATTTTTTGCAAGATTATTGCAGGCGAAATTCCAAGCACGCGCGTTTATGAAGATGATTCGGTAGTCGCTTTTGAGGATATTAATCCGCAGGCAAAAGTGCATGTGCTGATTGTGCCGCGCAATCACTATAAGAATGTTGCTGAGCTTGCTAGTAAAGCTCCTGAAACTTTAGCTCATATTGCTGGTGTTGCGCAAAATATTGCTAACGACGCGTTTAATGGAGACTACAGGCTTGTTTTTAACACTGGTCTTGCAGCTGGTCAAACAGTATTCCATGTTCATGCACATGTTCTTACTGGCGAAAAGCTTGTGGAAGGCAGCTTGTAAAGCTTACAAAATAGCGCAATCTTATAAAGTCGCGTGCTTTTACAAAGTAGCTTGCTTCTACAAAATTGCACGCTCGTGCAAAATCTAAACTAGCAACACTTGAAAAATAAACTTCGAGAGGAATAACAAATAATCATGAGCATTGAAGTCATGAACGAAACCGTGTGGCGAATCGACGCTAAAATCTTCTCCGATCTTGGCATGTGGGTGTTGCAGCAGATGAAAGTCAGCACGCAGTCAGATTTATCAATTACTTTCGTTGATCCTGAGCCAATTGCCTGCCTTCACGAGCGCTGGATGAACCTTGAAGGTCCAACAGATGTTATGAGTTTTCCAATGGACGAGCTTACTCCTGGAAGCGATGAAAAAGTTTCCGAGGGCATGCTTGGAGACTTGGTGATTTGCCCTTGGGTGGCTCAGCAGCAGGCGCTCGCAGCGGGGCATAGCACAATGGAAGAGATGATGCTTTTAACCATTCATGGCATACTGCATTTGCTTGGTTACGATCACACAAATCCGGAAGAAGAAAAGCAAATGTTTGGTTTGCAGCGTCAGCTTTTGCTTACTTTCTTCGCTGCACGTTCTGGGGAATTGTATGACGCGACTCTTCCGGAAGGAGCTGTGAACGAGCTTGAACGTTACGATGCTGAGCATGATTCAAAAGGCAGCAAAAATAACAAAAGCAAGTAAGCATAAATAAGCAGAAGTAAGCACAAACTACCGCAAACAAGCACAAACAAGCAGTTGTAAGATGTAAGAGCATAATTATGGAAGATATTAAAGAATTTTTTACAAATATATCGTTACCGGAACTTCCGTTGCACGTGTGGCTAGGATTAGCCGTTTTGCTTTTGCTTGCAATTCTTCTTGTGTGGCTGTCTCTTGCAATGGCAGCTGCAGAAGGGGCAGTGCCTAGAGTTACGCGAGCGAGCTTAAACAATCTTATGATTGAAGCGCAAACTCACGATGATGACACAAGCGCAATAGTGCGTATGCGTAGAATCGCAAGAATTCATCGTGTAAAAAAGCTTATTTCAGACCGTTATGCAACTTCTAGCGCATGCGCTTTTGTGCGCGTTCTGTGCAATGTGTTTGACGGCGTTATTATTGCTGCGGTTTCGGCGTTTTTCGGCGCTCCAATGTGGCTTACTTTGGTTGTTGGCGTTGTGGTTTCGGTGATTGTTGCTGTTATTTCTATGCTTGTTCGCCCGCGTTCTGTGGGAGCTGCTCAGCCTGTGGCAAAGTTGATGAGACTTTCTCGCATTGTTTCTATTGCTATGGCGATTAATCCTCTGGTGCATATTGCTAGCGATGTGGACGTAACTTCTAGAAAAAAGAATGTTGATCTTTCAGACGATGAGGCTTTGGAAGATATTCAGCTGGATCAAGCGAAGGCGAGTATTGATCGCCTTGTTGAAGCGAATGATTTTGACCCTGAAGTTTCGGAAATGATGCGCAATGTGCTTACGCTTTCAGACACTTTGACTCGCGAAATCATGGTTCCTCGAACCGATATGATTTGCGTAAAAAGCGACGAAACGCTGGAAAATTTCCTGAAATTATGCTCAAGATCCGGATTTTCTAGAGTTCCTGTTATTGGAGATTCGGTTGACGATTTAGTTGGCGTTGCTTATTTGAAGGATGCAGTAAGAGCTACCGTGTTTAATCCTGCAGCTTCTTCTAGAGCTGTTGACACTATTAGCCGAGACCCTATGCTTGTGCCGGAGTCCAAGCCGGTTGACGATTTATTCCACGAGATGCAGCGAATCCGTCAACATGTTGCTGTAGTGGTTGACGAATATGGCGGTATTGCAGGCTTGGTTACTATTGAGGATGCTATTGAGCAGATTGTGGGCGAGCTGGAAGATGAGCATGATCGCACGCAGCATGCGGATCCGGAAGAAGTAAGCGATGGCGTGTGGAAGATGCCTGCTAGAACGCCGATTGCGGATTTGGAGGATATTTTTGAAGTTCATATTGACGAAGATGATGTGGACACTGTGTTTGGTTTGCTTACAAAGCTGCTTGGCAACGTGCCGATTGTGGGATCTAGTGCGGTTACAAGAGGCTTAAAATTAACTGCTGTGGATTCTGCTGGTAGACGAAAGAAAGTCTCAACTATTTTGGTTGAGCGCGATGTTAAGGGCTTAGAAGAGCCTAAAGACGAGCAGTCTGAAAATAGCAGCGCGGTAAAACTTTCGGAAAAAATATCTGAAAAGATTTCGGAAAAACTTTCGGAAAAAATTTCCACACAAACGCTGGAAAGTAAGCAAACTAACGCGCTTAAGCAAGCAAGTAATATGAAGAAAACAAATTTACTGAAGTAAACGAATATGCTGAAATAAAGAACTGGATGGTAAGAATAACGTGAATAATATTAACAACTTTGACAATACTGATGACTTCGACGATACCGATGATTTCGACGACACTGATGACTTCGACGACGAGATGTTTGCAAATCTAGACGCTTCAACTCACGCAACGATTACGACTCCTGATTTTCACGGTTACCGTTCCGGTTTCGTAGCTGTAGTTGGCAGGCCGAACGTTGGCAAATCTACGCTTATGAACGCCCTTATTGGTACGCAAATTGCTATTGCGTCATCTCGACCGGAAACTACTCGTAAGGCAATCCGCGGCATTGTGACTACTGATAATGCGCAAATGGTTTTGGTTGATACTCCAGGCATTCACCGTCCGCGTACGCTTCTTGGCCAGCGTTTGAACGATATTGTTGACGAGTCGCTTTCAGACGTTGACGCGATTGCATTCTTGCTTCCAGCAGACCAGGAGATAGGACCTGGAGATAGGCGAATACTAAGCCGTCTTCGCTCCGATTTTGCTAAAAAAGATGAGCAAGGCAACTGGACTTGGAAGGTTCCGCTTATTGGTATTGTTACGAAAATCGATACGCTTAGCCGCAGTGAATTAGTTGAGCATTTGCTTCAAATACAGCAGTTTGCTGATTTTACGGATATTGTGCCGGTTAGTGCGTTGGAACGCGACAATGTTGACGAAGTTAAGAATGTTTTGATTCAAAACTTGCCGGAAGGTCCGCAAATGTATCCGGCGGATCAGCTTAGCGAGGAAAGCCCAGAAAGCATGATTTCGGAGCTTATCCGCGGAGCGTTTTTGGAAGAATTGGACGACGAGTTGCCTCATTCTTTAGCTGTTGTAGTTGACGATATTGTGTATCCGGGCGGTGGCGAGGATACTCAATACGAAGACAACAAAGCGCATGTGCTTGTGTCTGTTTATGTTGAGCGAGATTCGCAAAAGCCGATTATTATTGGGCATCGTGCGGAACATTTAGTTCGCGTAAAGAAGCGTTTGCGCACTGCGGTAAATCGCATTACTGGCACTAAAGCAGTACTTGAATTGCATGTAAAAGTTGCAAAAGGATGGCAGAGCGACCCTAAAAAGCTTGAGCGTTTGGGGTTCTAGCAAGCAGATTTTGATTAGTGCGTTTTGACGCGCGCGTTTTTCTTAGCGCATTTGCTTGGTGTGTTTTAATTAGCTTGTTCAGTACAGCACTTATAAAAAACCGCAGCCGATATAATTTCGACTGCGGTTTTTGTTTTATTTAGTTTCAACTACATGCGACGGTGACGTGCGAAAGTCACACCTCCGCCGATTGCAACAATTCCAGCAATCACAACTGCCACAACCGCGCCAATTGTAAGCGTGTTGTTGGAGCTGTTTTGTGCCTTTGCAGCATTGCCGTTTGCTTGAGCATTCTTAGACTCGTTGCTTGGAGTGCTGTTTGGCGTGCTGTTTTGATCACTGCTATTGCTATTAGAATCCTGAGTTTCTTGCTTTGCGGAGTCTTCCTTTGCAGATTCCTTCGATTCAGCATTCTTAGAATCTTTAGCGTTCTTGCTTTGTGCTACGCCAGAGTTAGAAGTTGCTGCCGCATTTGCAGAAGCAGTGTGGTTAGCGTGCTTCGTGTTCTTTGCGTTCGCACGTTCTTCCTTAGTAGACTTTCCAGCTTCACTCTTAGAAACAGCCTTTGTAGCGTGATTTTCTGCGGTAGTTGAAGCAAACTCGTTAGATTGTTGTTCAACATTAACGGCAGGAACACTAACATGTGGTGTTTGTGGAATGAACGGAACATTACTGTTTCCAGTGTTACCACCGTTTTCAGTGTTGCCAGTGTTGCCAGTGTTGCCAGTATTACCAGTATTGCCGTGACCGCTTTCTCCATCATGACTTGGCACAACAACCGGTGGCTTTGGTGCAGGTGGTACTGGTGGCTCTGGAGCAGGAGCTGGTGGTGTAACAACAGAATTTGGTGCAACATCTTTCAGCTGTGTTGTGAGTGTTTTTGCAGACTCGGTAAGCTTGTTAGCAGTATCTTGCAGCGTACTAACTTTTCCTGTCAGAGTTTCTATGAAGGTGTTAAACTCTGGATAAGCTGCCAAGAATGTTGACTGCATGAAGGATTGCTGAGTTGTTGGGTCAGTAACAACCGCCTTAAACTTTTCTTCCGCAGTCTTAAGATTCTTCTGTATAGTTTCAATCTTGGTTTTAGCAGCTTCAACAACTTCTTGAGCATGCTTAACCTTATCTTGAGCGTTTGTTACAGCAGCTTGAGCAAGCTTAATCTTCTCAACAACAGCATCGGTTGCAGTCTTAACCGCAGCCTTTTCTTCATCAACTTTTTCAGCAGCCTTTTTAGCTTTTGTTTTCAATGCTTTAAGCTGTGCTGTTACTGTGTTCTGAGTATCTTTAGCACCATCAAGAGCGATCTGAGCAGCTTGAACTTTGCCATTAGCTTCAGTAACTTTCTGATTCTCAGCTGCAATCTGCGCTTCAAGAGTCTGAATCGTCTTATTCAGATTAGTTACCTTCTCGTTAGCCGCTTTAAGCTCTTGAGCAACCTTAGCTTTGTTTGCATTGGCTTCTTTAACAGACTGAGTTGCTGTATCAAACCTTACTTGAGCTTCGTTAACAGCCTTGGTAAATTCGCTGTCAACTTTTTCTTGCTGTGCCTTGGCAGCAGTTCGAGCTGCTTTAGCAGTCTGCTTTGCAGTTTCAGCTTCTGACTTCAAAGTCACTGCTTTTGCTATCAAGCCGTTAAGCTCGGTTGTAAGCTGATTAATCTGTTGCTGGCGTGCTTCTTTGCCTAACTGTGCATCATTCTCAGCCTTCTGCTTAGCGGCTTCATATGCCGCGTTATCAGTATCCCAAGTGCTCTTTAGCTTACTAGCATTTTCCTTCGCCTTGGATGAAGCTTCATTCGCTGCAGCAGAATCCTTAATAGCTTTATTGAAGTTATTTGATGCTTCTGCAATATTCTTTTCCAAAGCCTCAACAGCAGTGCGTTCATCAGTAGACATGTTATGCTTTGCGCTCAAAGCATCATACTTAGCATTGAATACAGCCATATTAGCCGAGTTTGCATCAGCGTTCAGCTTCTTCAAAACCTCTGCATTTTCTGGTTCTAATGCTGCATTAGATGGATTGACTTTTTCCGCATACTCATTTAGCAATTTTTGATAATCATTTATGCTAATTGAGCTTTCTTCATTTCCTCCGTGCCATACTGCAATATCTTCGTAACCTAACGTTTCTGTATGAGAATTATCTGCTTTAGCAAATCCAGAAGCAAATTTATTGTCTGCGGAGAAGTTAGTGTAGTGGCCAACCACATTCTTAAACAGATTCTTCGTTTCTCCGTTCGGATCATCCTTAAATAGAGCTAGATCAGTATTTTTACCTAGATATGCTCCAAAATCTGTGCGATGATCTTTGAGTGCATTCAAGCCATCTTCAGTAAACTCGTGATTATTCCACTTTTTATCTTTAAGCGCTTTGTCGTAGATTTGCTTCTCCAAGCCATACCATGCGTCAACAGCATTGTGCTTTTCTGGATTGTTATCTTTGCTGATGTAACTGCATGAAAGATGGCCAGAAGCTGTGTTGCATTGTTTAAGATCCTGTTTTGGCCTATTAGAATCATAATTATTATAATCTGCATCCCAAGCAACATTTTCTGCAACATTAGTATTATATGCATGAGTCTTCAACTCGTCTGGAGTTTTAGATCCCATAGTATCGTGGCATGCAGCATGACCAATAATTGCTGCAGAATAGAACGAATGTACAATGCTTTCTGCAATAAATGTTAGACGCACCTTAACGGTTTTCATGCCAGGAACGTCTGCTTTACGATAATCGTCAAGAGCTGCATAGTAGGTTGCTGCCTGCTTCATGTTTTCCAAAGAGTCAGCGCTACCAACGCGGCCCAAACCAGGTTTTACCAAGTCGTTATACCATGTTGGTGCATAAGCGGTGTAGGCAGGAACAATTTCTTCCGAATATCCACCATCGGCATTCTCTGTGCGACTAATTACCTTTTTTGGAACTTCATAATTTTCGCCCTTAAGAACTTTCTGGGCGCGCTTGGCATCCGCAATAAGATCAGTGTTCTTGTCTGCTTTCTTGCTTTCAGTATCAATTACATACTGCAAGAACTTGTAGAAATCAGACTTCTGCTCCACAGGAATGTCATCCTTAGGAGCGTTCGTATCTTCTGCACCATAAGCTTGTGCTTTTCCTTCAGCAGTTCTTTCAGCTTCAGCTATAACTTTATAATGTTTTGCATAATAGTCAGAATTCTTATTCTCTAGCGCCTGCTCTGCGGTTGTTAACAATCCTGATTTAGTGTCGATATCATCATGAGCTTTTTTAGCTTCCTGAGCTTTTTGAGTTGCTGTATTATTTGCTTCCTCATAAGCCTGCTTAGCTTCATTTGCTTTCTTTTCTAGCTCTTTTACATCGGCACTTGTTGTTCCGGAACCAGCATCGTTCAGATTATCTATTTGTTTTTGAATATTTTCCTGCTGTTTTTTATTTTCTTCTACTTTTTGCTCTGCTTCTTTTTGTTTTCCTTCTTTTTGATCAGCCTCGCTAGAAAGCCTATCTGCTACTCCCTGAGCTTGCTCTTTATTTTGCTTAGCTTTTTCAAGATCGCCTTTGGCGGTATCTAGCTTGCCTTTTTCAGTTTTTACTTTTTCTCCAGCTTGAGCATGTTCTGTTTCTTTAGCTTTAACGGCTTCTTTTTCAGTATTAAGCTCGCCTTCAGCTTTGCCTTTTTCTTCTTGAGTTGCTTTCAGCTTATTTTCAGCAGCTTTCTGATTTTCTGTTTCTTTATCAAACGCAGCTTGCGTATCTTTAACCTCTTTGTCAGCGTTTTCTGCCGCAGTCTTCTTTTTATCTAATTCCTTATCAGCTTTACCTTTTTCTTCTTCAGCTGTTTTAGCTTCTTTTTTCTTGTCGTCTAATTTAGTCTGAGCTTCAGTTACTTCCTTATTAGCATTAATGGCTTCTGCATTAGAATCATTAGCTTCATTTTCAGCCTTATTGACTTCCTCATCAAGTTTGTTTTTCTGCTCAGTAGCGTCGTCTACAGCTTTCTGAGCTTCGCCTTTAGCTTTTTCTACCGGATTCTCATTGCTTGGCTTAACAACAGGCGGGTTTGCGCCAGTGTCGGTAGTTGTTACTGTTGCAGCATTGGCCACATTTGCCATGCCGAATAATGCAAGGGAACTTGCGCCTAATGAGATTGCTACTGCGAGTTTGGCGTTCATATTAACCTCTCCTCTTAATTGTTAATGGAAATCAGAAGATTTTCATATCTCTTGCCAAGCTTTTTCGAAAAGCAGCATCGCTGTGAATGTAGCTTTTCTTTTAACTTGTGCTAAGAAAATATTTTATTCTCCAACGGGGGGGGGTATCAAGTTTTTTCACGGTAATTTTATCAAATACCCATAGATTATTAAGAAAAATTTATGGATTCGCGCAAGTCGCACTAAACATACGCGAATCCATATATAAAACTTGCAAACGTCTGCTTCTTGCGAAAGCTTACGCTTACTTCTTTCGCGAAGTGTACATCTGCGTATTAAGCAGCGTTGCGTAATGCTTAATAACACGCGGGCGAATAATCTTCATAGATGCTGTCATTAAGCCATTTTCTTGCGTAAATTCTTCCGGCAAAATAATGAATTTTCGCACGGATTCTGCGCGAGACACGCCCTCGTTAGCACTGTCAACAAACTTCTGTACTTCGGCGCGCACAACAGCATTATTTGCGGCTTCGCTCATGCTCATGGTTTCGTCTAATCCCTTAAGCTTAAGCCAGTTGCGCAAAATCTCCTCGTCTAAAGTAACAAGTGCGGAAATAAATGGACGCTTATCTCCAAGTACTAATGCTTGAGACACAATCTCGCATCTCTTAATCATCTCTTCAATAGGTCCAGGTGCAACGTTTTTACCGCCGGCTGTAATAATCAAATCCTTTTTGCGGCCGGTAATATAAAGCATGCCTTCGTCGTCAATTCTTCCCAAATCGCCTGTTGCATACCAGCCGTCTTTGGTGAACGAAGTTTCAGTTGCTTCGTCGTTCTTATGGTACTTATGGAACACGCATGTGCCCTTAATTTGCACTTCGCCATCTTCTGCAATTCGCAAAGTAAAGGCTGGGAATGCAATTCCAACAGAGCCTTCACGGAAAGGAACTCCGATTGGTGTAAACGCGCATGGGGCAGTGGTTTCAGTAAGACCGTAGCCTTCGTACACTGGAACTCCTGCGCCTCGGAAGAAGGAAAGCAGCTCAGGGTCTAGTGGAGCGCCGCCGGCAACAATCCAGTGCGCGCGTCCGCCAAGAGCCTGGCGAAGTGGTCGGTAAACAAGTGGATCGTAAGCAGTGCGGCGAGCTTTGGTAAGCGCTTTAGCGTCACCAAACTCTTGAACTTCCTTCATATACTGCTGAGCTGTCACAACAGCACCCTGGAAAGCCAAGCCTTTAGCGCCGTGACCGGCCTTCTGTGAAGCCGCGTTATACACTTTTTCAAGAACTCGAGGAACAACAATCATAACCGTAGGTTTTGCAACCTGCAAATCAGAAATTAAAGTAGAAATTCCTTGAGCAATGTAAATTCGCAATGTACTTGCCACAACAATGTAGTTGATTGCGCGCGCAAAAGAGTGTGCTTGCGGAAGGAACAGAAGCACAGAACCGTCTTTTTCGCTTAACAAATCTGGCAGGTAGATTGGCAGGTTTAGTGCGGTTGTGCAGTAGTGCTCGTGTGTCATTTCAACGCCTTTAGGCGCTGCTGTGGAGCCGGAAGTGTAAACAATTGAGCACAAGTCTGTTTTCTTTACGGAATCAATGCGCTCTTCCAATTCTTCGTCGCTAACTGTAGAGCCAAAAGCCTTAAGCTCTTCCAACCCGCCGGTTTCTAAGCAAATAATACGTTCCAAGCTTGGGCATTCTTCAATAGCGCCGTCTGCCTTATCTCGCATTTCTGTAGTTCCAACAATAAGAAAACGCGAGTCGGAATTATTAACAATGTTGCGAATCTGCTCTTCAGAATCCGTGTCGTAAATAGTGGCGAGCACGCCGCCGCAAGCCATAACAGCAGCATCTGTAACATCCCACTCGTACGACGTTTTGCACATAAGAGCAACAGCATCTCCCTTGTGCAAGCCATAGTGAATTAAGCCTTTTGCGGCATCCCTAACTTCTTTAAGGAACTGATTTGCGGTTTTAGTAACCCACGTATCGTTTTCTTTGTAAGTGTAAAGCGGGTCGTCTCCCATGCGTGCAGCACGGTCTGCATACAAGTCGTAAATGCTTGTACCTTCTTCCAGTGGTGCGGCGCTTTCCGTTTTTGTGGTAAGCAAACCTGTTTCTGGGTCAATAAACGTGGTTGTTGGCATTCCTGCGCCCCACTCTTCTACGCGTGGAAGACGTTTATTTTGCGAAAGTAGAGTATTTGTAGAAGATTCTTGTTCTTCATTCTGGTAGCCTGGTTCGCCTGCGCGATCGTCGCTGACTGGGTGTGCGAAATTGCTGCCAATACGCAATGCTTTACGTGCAAGATTAAACGCTTGCTGTTGGAGTGCATTAAAGACGGACACATCTGCTCCTTAATCATGCCTTAGCGGCTCTTAAAAGCGCATAGTTTCAAAGTGCGCTTAGTGCTGTTATCTATAATAATCGTTTGTGTGCTCAAGTTGTGTAAGTGTTTGCATATTATTTTATTTTATTTATTAAATAATTGAGATTTAAAATTAGTCTTGCTCTGTGGTTACACTAGAAAAGTTGCTTTGGCGAGGGAATATGCTGACTGATTGTTGGCAAAGTTCCGTTATCGACTGGGCTGATAGCCACTTATGGTTTTCGGCGCGTCGGTGCGCCTGAAGCTGGATTAACAAACAAAACTATCCAGACCATAAGGAGACCGATATGGCTACAAAGATTACTCTTGAAGGCGAAGTTCGCAACGAGTTTGGCAAGGGCGTTGCTCGCCGCTTGCGTGTTGCAAATTTGATTCCAGCAAGCCTTTACGCTGGCGGTGCTGATCCAGTGCACGTCACTCTTCCAATGCGTGAGACCACTTTGGCTTTGCGTCACGCAAATGCTTTGTTCACTATTAAGTTTGGCAAGGAATCTCGTATTGCAGTTGTTAAGGATGTTCAGCGCAATCCTGTTAAGCGCATTGTTGAGCACATTGACTTCTACGAGGTTAAGGCTGGCGAAAAGATTGACGTTGAAGTTCCAGTCTTCGTTGAAGGTACTCCAAAGGGTGCTGCTGTTGCATTCGTTGACGTTCAGGAGCTCAAGGTTCGCGCAGACGTTGCCAACTTGCCAGAGCGTGTTGTTGTTAACGTTGACGGCTTGACCGACGGCACCAAGGTGTTTGCTAAGGACGTTAAGCTTCCTAAGGGCGTTGTGCTCGACATGGATGGCGAAGAGTCTGTTGTTAGCGTCACCGTTCCTGAAGATGCTGCTCCAGCCGAAGCTGCTGCTCCTGCTGCAGATGCTGCCGCCGCTCCAGCTGCTGCTCCTGCTGCAGAAGAAAAGTAAGTTATAAAGTAAGCTATAAAGTAAGCTATCGTATTTAATTACGAATTAACTTATAACTTATAAATAGTTTAAAATTTTAAGCCGCATAAGAACTGACTTATGCGGCTTTTTGTATAAAATCAATAAATTTGCTAAATAATTTTTACTTTCAACCATATTTTTTGAAATATTTCTTAAAATATTTTGGCGTGTAAGTTTTGCTAAACGCAAGAATCGTATTATCCTATACGTTAATTGCGTTAAAAGGCAATAAAAAATATTACAGATAGAAAAGAGACATAATGGCTGATTTAGAAATCGCTCCAGAGTTTTCGGACGCCTATGAATCCGATGATCATAGCAATCCTGCTCTGTTGAACAAATTAGCTGGCAACTTTGAAGTTCTGCCTAACGATAATCCTGTTTCGGACGCAAAGCGCAACGAACTTATTGATAAGCCTGCTTTCGGTCAGATTTTCTCCGACAATATGGTTCACATGTCTTGGACTAAAGGCGAAGGCTGGTCGGATCGTCGCGTTGAGCCTTACGGACCATTGAAAATGGATCCAGGCGCATCCGTTTTGCATTACGCTCAGGAATGCTTCGAAGGTTTGAAGGCGTACAAGCGTGCCGACGGTTCAATTTGGCTGTTCCGTCCAGATATTAACGCTGCTCGCTTCCAGAATTCTGCTAAGCGTTTGTATTTGCCAGATCTTTCTATTGACGACTTTATTGGTTCTGTTGCAGCTTTGGTAAAGCGAGATAAGCAGTGGGTTCCAAGCCGCCGCGAGTATACGCTTTACATGCGTCCATTCATGTTTGCTTCCGAGCCATTCCTTGGTGTGCGTGAAGCTCACGAGGTTGAATATTGCGTTATTGCTTCTCCATCCGGCCCATACTTCAAGGGTGGTTTGAAGCCTGTTAGCATTTGGGTTGAAGACCAGTGGTTCCGCACTGGTCCTGGTGGTACCGGTTTTGCTAAGTGCGGCGGAAATTACGCTGCTTCCTTGCTTGGTGAATACAAGGGTATTGAGCATGGTTGCGAGCAGGTTTGCTTCGTGGATGCTGCAACTAAGACTTATTTGGAAGAGCTTGGCGGCATGAACATGTTTGCGCTCCACAAGGACGGTCATTTGGAAACACCATCTCTTACTGGCAGCATTCTTCCAGGCGTTACGCGTCGTTCTTTGATTCAGCTTGCTAAAGAGGCTGGCCATGATGTTGTTGAAACTATGATTCCGCTTCAAGGCTTGCTTGACGACATTCGTTCTGGCGAGGTAACTGAAGTCTTTGCTTGCGGTACTGCTGCAATCATCACGCCAATTGGTCGCTTTAAGTCAGACGACTTCGATCTTAAGGTTTCTGACGGTGGCGTTGGTGAGTTGACTCAGGCTTTGCGCGACGAGTTACTTGGCATTCAGCTTGGCGATGTTGAAGACAAGCACAACTGGATGTGGAAAGTTTGCGACTAATTAGCTAATAATAAGCTAATAAATAGTTTGCAAACGCTTACGCAAGTTGCAAATAATTTAATATAAATAATTGCGTGTGGCGCGTCGTGCTCTATGTATGTAGATTCATATAAGGTACGGCGCGTCACTTATTTGCGTAATCTGTTTTTCGCAATCTGTTTTGCGTAATCGTAATAATTATTTTTTGAAGGGATATTCTGTGGAAGGCGCATTAGGGGATAACATCTTCTTTCTAATTGTTGAATATGTTGCTGTGGGATGCTGCGGAATGGTTGGCGGACTGTGGGCTATTCGTAAAAAGTACGATGTTTTTGCCATTATTACCACTTCTTGGATTACTGCGTTGGGCGGCGGAATTGTGCGCGATGTTTTACTTGGAGCGCTACCGCCTGTTGGGATTGCGGATCATGGTTTTGTGATTGCTGGCCTACTTTCCGGCATAATTGTTGCAATCGCGCATCCGGAGATTGATAAGTGGCGTTGGTTTATGCTTACGATTGACGCGCTCGCATTGGGATTATTTGCTGTAAACGGAACTGCAAAAGGCTTAGATTTTCACATGTCTGGCACGACTTCAGTATTTTTAGGAATGGCGACCGCTTTGGGAGGCGGTCTTATTCGCGACATGATTTTGAATCAGGTTCCAGTTATTGTGCGAGATAAACATTGGTATGCTGTTCCGGCTGCAGCTGGTTGCGTTCTTACGGTTTTTGTATTTAAAGCAAAACACGCTGGTTTATTTGGCGTAACTGTTGAGATTATTTTGGATGTGCTTATTGTTGCGCTGGTAGTTGCAATGCGTTTGCTATCTGTAAAATTTGACTTGACTTTATTCGGAGCAATGAATCGCACTGAGCCGATTAAAGTGCGACGTCCGCGCATTCGCCGCTTAAACTTAAACAATCGCAAGCGCAGATAGTTTTAGATAGTCTTAAATATCTTAAGCGCAAATAATCTAAATGAGTTTTAGTCGCGTATAAAAATAATCCCCAGCGCCTATTGGTACTGGGGATTTTCCTTACATGCTGTGTTATGCAGTTACCTGCACAAACTTCACAGAGCGTTAATCGCTACAGCAAGACCGGACTTGCGGTTTGCAGCCTGATTCTTGTGAATCACACCACGGCCTGCAGCCTTGTCAAGCTTCTGAGCGGCTACTGCGAAAGCGGCCTGTGCTGCAGCCTTATCACCAGCGGTGATGGCTTCACGAGTTGCACGAATAGCGGTCTTCAAAGCAGACTTTACTGCTACGTTACGCTTGTGTGCTTTCTCGTTGGTGAGCACGCGCTTCTTCTGCGACTTAATGTTTGCCACTGTTACTCCAAACGACGTTTGCTATATAAGGACATACAAAGCGTAAGCATATCATGATTATTGGATAACTTTACTGTAGCTGGCGTTTGTTGTCGTTTCGGCTGTATTTGACCACATTTGCCGCGTAATTTTTCGGCGTTTGTTTTACTAGACTAGGGTAGTAGAGTTGGTAAGATTAATTACTTGCGTAGCTTGCGCAATTTAATACTATCCGCGTATTTAATAAGGAGATGCTTGCTTTGATTACACCGCATAACCAGCCAGGATTTACGGATCAATCGTTGATACGCAATTTCTGCATTATTGCGCATATTGATCACGGCAAGTCTACCGTAGCTGACCGCATTTTGCAGCTTTCCGGAATCGTGCCAGAGCGCGAAATGCGCGACCGCTTCCTTGATCGCATGGATATTGAGCAAGAGCGCGGAATTACTATTAAATCGCAGGCTGTTCGAGTGCCGTGGACTTTTGAGGGCAAAGAGTATTCGCTTGGCATGATTGATACTCCTGGTCACGTCGATTTTACTTACGAGGTTTCGCGCGCGCTGGCAGCATGCGAAGGTGCGGTGCTTCTTGTTGACGCAACTCAGGGCATTGAAGCGCAAACGCTTTCTAATCTTTATATGGCAATCGACCACAATTTGACGATTATTCCTGTTCTTAACAAAATCGACTTGCCAAGTGCTGAACCAGATAAGCATGCTGAAGAAATCGCGGGCTTAATCGGCTGCAAGCCGGAAGATGTTCTACGCGTGTCTGGCAAAACCGGCGAAGGTGTTAAAGACTTACTTGATCAAATTGTTCTGGAAGTTCCAGCACCAAGCGGAAATCCTGATTCTCCTGCTCGCGCACTTATTTTTGACTCCGTCTACGATTCGTATCGCGGAATCGTTACTTATATTCGTATGGTCGATGGCGAACTTAAGTCGCGCGAAAAATTACATATGATGGGAATCGGCATGACGCACGATCCTATTGAAATCGGCGTTATTAGCCCAGATATGACTCCAACAAAGGCGCTTGGAGCGGGCGAAGTCGGCTACGTAATTACAGGCGCAAAAGATGTTAGCCAGTCTAAAGTCGGCGACACCATTACCAGCGCAGTAAATCCCGCATCTGAGCCTTTGGATGGATACCGCGACCCTAAGCCTATGGTTTATGCAGGCTTGTTCCCAATTGATAACGCGCAATTCCCGGAACTTCGAGATGCTCTTGACAAGCTAAAACTTAACGACGCTGCTCTTATTTACGAGCCAGAAACGTCGGTTGCATTGGGATTTGGTTTCCGTTGTGGATTCTTGGGTCTTTTGCATATGGAGATTGTTTCCGAGCGTTTAAGCCGCGAGTTTGGCTTGGATCTTATTTCTACCGCCCCAAACGTAACTTACGACGTTACTAGCGAAGACGGCAGTGAGCATCACGTAACGAATCCTAGCGAGTTTCCAGAAGGCAAAATTAAGCGCATTATTGAGCCAATGGTTGCGGCCGATATTATTACGCCTAAAGAATTTATTGGTGCTGTAATGGATTTGTGCCAGGAGCATCGCGGAGAAATGGGCACAATGGAATACATTAGTGCCGACCGTGTGGAAATGCACTACAGAATTCCTCTTGCAGAAATCGTTTTTGACTTCTTCGATCAGCTTAAAAGCCGCACAAAAGGCTACGCTTCTCTTGACTACCACGAGGATGGTGAGCAGGCTGCTGACCTTGTGAAGGTTGATATTCTTATTCAGGGAGATAAGGTTGACGCTTTCAGTGCGATTGTGCACCGAGATAAGGCTTATTCTTACGGCGTTATGATGACGAAGAAGCTTCGCGGTCTTATTCCTCGTCAACAGTTTGAGATTCCAATTCAGGCGGCAATCGGCTCTCGTATTATTGCTCGCGAAACTATTAGCGCGCTTCGAAAAGACGTGCTCGCAAAATGCTACGGTGGCGATATTACGCGTAAGCGCAAGCTTTTGGAAAAGCAGAAGGCTGGCAAGAAGCGCATGAAGATGCTCGGACACGTTGAAGTTCCGCAGGAAGCATTCGTTGCGGCTTTGGCTACTGATGAGAGTGCAAATGACAGAGATACTAAAGATAAAATTCGCGCAGCGCAAAAGTCTGAAGGATGAGTTTAGAGTTGGATGCTGAATTAAATAAATCAGCTACGCAAACTACAAGTATGCCTTTTGAAGTGTATGTGCACGTGCCGTTTTGCTTGCGCCGCTGCGGCTACTGCGATTTTAACACGTATACTGCGCTCGATTTGGGTGAGGGAGCAAGTCGCGAAGGTTATGCTGATGTTGCGATTCAAGAGATGTGTCTTGTAAAAAAATGGCAGGAATTTCACGGAATTTTCGAGCCTAAAGCGCAATCTGTTTTCTTCGGCGGAGGCACTCCAACTGTTCTTAAAGCGCAAGATTTAGTTCGAATTTTGCAAGAAATACGAAACTTGTGGGGATTGAAAACTGGTGCGGAAATCACTACTGAAGCAAACCCAGATACTGCAGATGAGTCTTATATTCAGGAGCTTGCAGAAGGCGGATTTACGCGAATATCTTTCGGTATGCAATCAGCTGTGCCGCATGTGCTAAAAACGCTTGATCGCACGCATACTCCGGAAAATGTAGAGCGCGGAGTTAAAGCTGCAAATGCTTGCGGTTTGCGTTCAAGTGTGGACTTGATTTATGGCGCTCCGGGGGAGAGTTTAGACGATTGGCGAAAGTCGGTAGAAATGGCTTTGAAGCTGGGCGTAAACCACGTTTCTGCATACGCGCTAACGGTAGAGCCGCACACAAAAATGGGTCGTCAAATTGCTGCTGGAACAATTCAAGCACCAAACGACGATGATGAAGCAGCAAAATACGAGTTAGCAGACGAGCTTTTTAGTTCTGCTGGCCTAGAGTGGTATGAGATTTCTAATTGGGCGCGCCCAGGTTTTGAGTCCCGTCACAATCTTGGATATTGGAAGAACATTGATTGGGCTGGAATTGGACCTGGAGCGCACTCTCACTACAATGCGGCAAGCGCTCTTAGCAAGCAAAGTGTTGATTCGGATGCTAAAAAGGCGAATCCTAATCAAGAATACAATTTGCGCGCATGGGATATTTTGCACCCAAAACGCTGGGCACAGGTGATTAACGCAGGTAACGTGCCGTGGCAAAACTATGAGTGCATAAACGTTGAAGACGCGCTAATAGAAGAAGTAATGCTTGGGTTGCGTATTAGTCAAGGGCTTAGTGTTGATGAATTGTGCGCAAAGATGCGAAAGACTAATCGCGGATTTGACGATTCGCATTTGCAAAAAGTGATACGCGAAGTATGCAATGAAGATTTGGCAGTGTTGCACGAAAATCGCATTATTGCAACACGCAAAGGTAGGCTGCTCAACGATTTATTAATAGAAAGAATTGTTGACGCGTGTGAAGAAGGTCTTACCGTGCTAAAATAGTGCGTATTGTGTAAGTTTTGTGCAATAGATGCGTTGTATGCGAAAATTTCAGCGTAGAAAGGAACAATCATGGCAAACCGCAAGGAGCGTCGCGCAAGGGATAAGCAGAATCGTAGGGGTATTCCTTCGCAGTATGATGAAACAAAGGGTCGCGCTCGCGGCGGAATGATTGACGAATATAATCTTCAAGAGCGTTCACGCAAGCTTCAAGAAAAGGGTGCTGGCCCTTGGAAGCCAACTTCTAACGTGACGGCTGAAGAAGAAAAAATTGCACGAAACATTCGCCGAGCTGAATCAGGCGACGACACTTGGAACGCAGTTCGCAAGGTTGTTGGCGTTTGCTCTTGGGCTGTGATTTTGATTTCTGCATTAGCATTTTTGGTGATTATGTGGTTCCCAAGCCAGCCGATTGCGCTCGTTATAACTATTGCAGTGCTGTTTGCTTTGGGTGTATTTGGGCTGTTCTTTAGCTTTAGCAACGCTAAGCAAAATCCTCATCTTGACGAGCATGGAACTGCGCTTTAGGTTGATTTAGGTTGTTAAGTTGACTTAAGTTGATTTAAGTTAGGTCAATTTAGGCGCGTTTATAAATAAATAAATAAAACTATTTTTAATAATTAAGGCGGGCACTCGTAACACAACGTGCTCGCCTTAGTTGTTTTCTGTGTCTTGTTGTTTTTTCTATGCCTTGTTATTTTGTATTCCGCTTTGTTGCTTCTTAAGAATTTACTCGTTGAATACGTCGGAGTGTGTTCCCGTGCGCGAAAGTACAAGCACTACGTCATCGTTATCTATGCGATATATAAGCAGCCAGTCGGGTTTTACATGACATTAACGGAATCCTAAATAGTTTCCTGTAAGTGCGTGGTCGCAGTATCTTTCAGCAAGCTTTTCTTGTGATGCAATCATTCGCACGACGCTATCTAAGAGTCTTATATCGTATCCGAGCTTTTTCATACGTTTAAGATCTCTTTTGAATGAATTTAATAATACGACTTTTAGGCTCATTTTAGTGCGTCCTCCAATGCTTCGGTAACATTGTCGTAGCGCTTGTACTCTTCTGGATGCGCTTTCATGTAGTCATATTCCTTAAACGCGGCGATTGTTTCTTTATTGTATTTTGGCGAGTTTTTGAATCCTACGTTAAAAACTTTTGTATTTTGGCAAGTTTTTGAATCTCACGTTAAAAACTTTGTGTATCCAGCAAACTAAGTCTCGTGATAAGTACGCCTACGCGCCAAACCGCGCTACGCACTAAGCCGCCAATGTCTACGCATCAAACCGCTCATCTCGAAAACCGCTCATCTCGCAAACCACTCATCTCGCAAACCGCTCCTCGCCAAACCACGCCTACACAACAGGATGATTTACGTAATAGTCGTGAATAGACTTCTTGGAAATTATTTCCTCGCTGCCTTGATTTGCTGGTATGCCGATCCTTGCTCGAATCCACGGGTCTTCACTGTGCGTTCTTTCGCTGAGCTGATTTCCTGTAAAATGTCCAAGCTTCGCACACACTTCCTTTATGATTTTCACCTGCTCATCTTCCAAATCTGCACATCTTTCTGGAAGAGAAATCAGTAGTTCTTCTCTACGAATTGTAAATCTTCCACGATGCCTGTTGAATAATTCCAATGAAACTGGACCGTTCGTCCAAGCTTCAAAATCTTCAGGGAATAGTGACAATCCAGTTGTTGCTAAGCTGTGCGCTTGAGAATAATATACAAGCTTCTGCAGTTTCATGGTTGTCATTGGCCCCATAATTTCCAATATTTTTGCCGCTACGTTAATAATGCTCATCGCGCACCTCCTTTTATTTGCAGCGAATTAATAGAGATTTTATGAATAGCAAAAGTGGGCGTCAATTCGATTAAAGAAATGTGGATAACTTTTAGCGTTTTTTGTGTGCAAGTTTTTAGGTTTTGATTGCTGCAATCTGATTGTTTAAGTGCAAAAAATGCGTACGGGGGGGGGTATACAATTTCTAGATGATATGGCAAGGGGACCCAATTGAAGAGAGATAATTTATCAAGGAAACAATTATGAAAAATAAGATTATGCAACCGTTGAGCGCCGGTTTTTGCGCTACAGTTTTGGCCATTGCAGGTTCTGTTACAGCTAATGTTGCTGCTTCTGCAGTTTTGCCTTCTAAAGCTTTTGCTTTGGCGAGTACTAGTAATAGTAGTGAGACTGATTCGTCGCTTCCGCCTGTGCGCGAGACTTTATCTGAGGAAGAAGCCAAGAATCTTCCGGGATGTGAGGCCTATTTTGATTCAGCAAAGCATGAATTCGTTATTCGGCCTAAGAACGGGGCGAACGAGGGCGTTATTTCCTATTCGCTTGACAATAAAAAAGACGATTTTACAGCAATAAGAAAAGTACTTATCTTTGATGGCGACAGTGATGAAGTGTCGGTACGCTTCGATAAGCGGGTGTATATTTACGATTCTACGAATCCAAGTGCAAACGATACTTTGTTTTACCAAGTCCACGTCAAAACCATTAACATCACGCCTAATCTAAGTATTAAGTTTGCAAATAATTTAGCAACGTTCTTTATGCAAAATTATAATAAGGATGCCGATCATCTGCATTATATTAAGGGCGTAGAGAACTGGGATACATCTCATGTTGAGAGCATGGAAAAGATGTTTAACTTGGCCAGCCAGCTTGAAGGTAAGCTGGATCTTTCCAAGTGGGATGTATCAGGTGCAGATAAGCTTAATTTGATGTTCTCGGGCGTAGGTAACGACAACTTTGTCCTGGATTTCAGCAATAAAAGGTTTAAGAATTCTGTTGATGTTACGAACATGTTCAATTCTTTCCGCGGCGTGCTTGTGGCGAATAATTGGACGACTGTCAATTCGAGCGGTGACAATCCGATTCAGAAGTTGATGAATAGCACAAGCTCTATTCTTACGCACTGGAATGGTTCTGCATACACTGGCCCGAGCTGGCACCTTTTGATCACCGATAACCCGACAATTCTTGAAAAGAATAAAACCGAAAAATACAAGTTCTATAAAAAAGTCAAAGTCATTTACAAGACCAAGGACAAGGAACAGTCGGTAGAGCTTGAGCTTCCTGCTGTCTATGATTCGCGTATCGACGAAAACGGTAAACCTGATGCAAGCAAGGCCGCTTCCAGCGACCCTATGAAGGTTATTAAGCCTCAGATTAAGGAAGCTATTCAGAAGGCGATTGCCCAGATTCGCACCGAGAATCCATCGCTTAACTTACCGCAGAATGTTATTCCTGTGCCGGTTAAAGAGATTCTTGACAGCGATTCGCCTGCTGCACTCTTCCAGGATTACTATCTTGGTCTTGTAAAAGAGGAAACAGTAAAAGCCAAGACGACGTATACTGCCGATCCAACGCTCACTTATCAGCAGGTTGTTACAGATACGCAAGCGGTAGACGGTAAAAAGCAAGTCATAACCGGCAAAATGGTAAACGGCGTTTGGGATCCAGATGCCACTTCGGAAAAAGAAATAACGAAAGTTGTCAACGGCGTCGCTCGTGTTGGTAATCAGACGACCACAGTTACCGTACTTGAGCCCGGCATTACTTATGTTGCAGATGGCAATCTTGCTTACAATACCACAGAAACACAGTCCGAAGGTGTTAAAGGCACATCTACGTCAATTGATACGTATGAGGTGAACTCTGAAACAGGTTTAACCAATACGCTTGATCATCACGATATGCGTATAAAAAAGGCAACTAATAAGGTTGTTAAGGTTGGTAATAAACAGGTTACGACTGAGGATATTCAGCCTGGCACAGTCTATCAGTCAGACAGCACGCTTAACTACAAGCAGGAGCAGACTACAGAAGGCACCAAGGGCAAGAAAACCACTACTACCATTTACGAGGTTGATGAGAATAATGGTCTTACAAGCAACGTGAACGGCACTCCGACTATAGAGACCGTAAAGGCCAAGGACAAAGTCATCAAAGTTGGTAACTTGGAGAAAAAGACAAGCGATATTCCTTTCAAGAAAACTTACGAGGGAAATCCGGATCTTACTTATCAAAAACAAGAAACTAAAACCGCTGGTCAAAACGGTAAAGAAGAAGTTACTTTGACATACAAGGTAGACCCTTCTACTGGCTTAACTACGGAAGTTGAAGCGAAAAATGGCTCTTGCACTAAACCTGTTAATGAGGTTGTACAAGTCGGCAACAAAGAAGTCATTCAAAACAGCGACGGCTCAACCACGACTAAGACTTACAAAGTTAACCCAGATGATGGTACTTTAAGTGACCCGACAGTAGTAACCTCACGCCCGTGGACCGATATTGCAAGTGGCGCATCAGTCTCTGAAGTTTTGAAGGCGAAGATGACCTATACTGCTGATGATTCATTGCCTTACGGCCAAACTCAGAAAGTAAGTGACCCAAAGGACGGAGAGAAGATTACAACTCCGACAGGTAAGGTGGAAAACGGCAAGTGGGTCGAAGGCGAGCCGAAAGTCGAAATAAAGGCAGCTGTAAACGGTGTAACTAAAGTCGGTAATAAGGAAGTTAAGACTGAGGATATTCAACCTGTTACCAAGTATGAGGCCGATAGCTCGCTTGCTTACAAGCAGGAGCAGACGACAGAAGGCAACAAGGGCACTAAAACCACAACTACAATTTATAAAGTTGATGAGAATACTGGCCTGACAAATACCGTTCAGTCAAGCGAAAGCAAAACAACAACGCCCTCTAAAGACAAAGTCATCAAAGTCGGCAATGTTAAAAAGGAAAAGAAGGACGTTGCGTTTAAGACTACCTATGTTGACGACGACACCCTTGATAAAGGGCAAACAATTGTTAAAACCAAAGGTGTAAAAGGTTCAGAAACATTAGTAACAACATACAAGGTTGATTCTGTAAAAGGTTTAACAGAAGAAATTTCGAGCACATCAAAAGAAAATGAGGTAGCTGCTACTGATGAAGTAGTGCGTCGTGGAACGAAGACACCTCAGCCTCCAACACCGCCAGCACCAAACCCGGATAATCCAGGTAATCCAGGCGGCCAAGGTGGCGACGGTGGCCAAGGTGGCGATCAAGGCGGTCATGGAAATGACAGTCAAGGTGGTCATGGTGACGGTGGCCAGGGCGGCGAAGGTGGCCAGGGCAGTGGCACAGGAAACACCGGCACTGGCAACACTGGCTCCGGAGCCGGTGACGGCACTCACGGTGGATTGAACCCGCATAATCCGTACGGTGGTCATTTTGTTGATCCTGCGTGGACGTACAATCCTGAACTCAATATTTGGGAATGGAATGGCAACGGAACTAACGATCATTCTAACGACGGCAATGGTAGTAATTCCAATGGTTCTAATGGTGCAAATAGTGCTGCTGATTCCGCCGGTGCATCTGCTGGCGCAAACGTTAGCAATGCTAACGGTGCGAACGGCTCTAATGGAGACAACGCTTCCGGCAATGCAAACGGTGTGAACGGCTCTAACGGCGCAAACGGCTCCAATATCACCAACGCCAAGAATCACAAGCTATCTGCAACCGGCGCGAATGCTTCTGGCGCGTCCTTTGCATCCTTCGGCTCAATGCTGCTTGGATTGCTAGGATTGTTTGGCGCTGCTTCAAAGCGCAGGAGCTCTAAGCATTCAAATTACTAGCAGTATTACTAGCAATCTTTCTGATTTCTGATTTTTGATTGCTAAAATTAATCGCGCGCAGCTAACGCATAACGTATTAGCTGCGCGCTACTTTATTCTCACGATTCTCGCTTACGTTCGCGCGCTTGTCTCGCTCATCGCGCGTTTATCTCGCTTATCTCGCGCTTATCACGACGCGCGCGTTTATCTCGCTCATCGCTCGCTTATCGCTCACCGCCTGCCGCAGCAAGCTCCTGAATTCTTTCTGCCATATGGCAGTTGGTGTAATCGTTGAATGTGAATCCAATTAAGGACGAGGCATCAAAATCGATATTGAGCTTATTAGTATCCATTTTCGATTCCCAGTCTTTGCTATTAATCGTCTTATTAATTTTGTTCATAATTGATAGCATTGCCTGCCTGTTGTCTGTAAATTGTGCAGCAAACTCATCTGCTTCTTTGTAGCGTGTGTAGTTGCAAAGCGCGTTTCTTATTTCTTGCAGATGCTTTTCCAAGAACTTTTTGTCTTTTCTAAATTCCCATCCTGCAATCTTCGATCCGCCATACCTGTACTTGTAATACCTGAATTTTAGCGCTTTCATTAATTCATCAACTTGAACTACCAATTTCGAAGATGCGTTGCAATCTGCAAACTGCAGCTGGTAGAGCATACTAGCTATAACGCAATTTAGTTCTTCGTCGGTGGCCATAAGTGGCAGGTTGCTGCTAAAAATAATTGCCGAACGAATTTCATCTTTTAGCACAAAAGCATCCGTTTTTATGCAATCGCGTATGTAAATTTCTGGAACAGGCATGTTTAGGGTCATGCACATGTTGTATGTAAGCTCTACAAGTCGTCCTGTTCTTACTGGCTCCGAATACTTGCCTAAATAACTACTTATTGTGTTTCCTAAAAGCATAGAGTCGTGAATAAGTTCATAAACTATGCCGATTAGAGGTCCAATAAGTAAATTAAATGGGAAGAATGATGAAGAAAGAGCCGCAAAAACTAGGCTTCGCATAATAAAGTAGCGTCTGACGAATTTGCTTCTAACTTTTTCAAGCGCATACGTCATATTGAAGCAGTTTGGATTTCCGTAATAGCTATTATTTCCGTAATAGCTATTATTTGCGTAGTAGTTTTGATTTGCATAATAGTTATTACTGACATAAGAAGGTTGCGAGTTTTTGTTTTGCTCCTGGCTGGTTCCTTCTTCCGAATCCATGTATCGCAATGGCTTAAATTGCGAGCTTAACCCTGGGTACATGGCGCAAAGATTGTCAAAACGATTTATGTCTGTACGCGACTGAATGTAGTAAGGGTTAAATCCTGCTAGCAGAACAGGCTCAACATACGTATCTCGTAAATTAACGTTAAATAACTGGAAATTATAAGTATTCGATAATTTAAGAATTTTATGCAATGCTGAAGCAAGGTGAGCAGGATTTTGAATATGCTTTATTGTCAACAAATCTATATCGTTTTCTTTTGACCAGTTGATATAAGATTTTGCGTATTGAAGCATCTTATTGTAAGCGTGAGAAATTTTAATTGATCGGTAGAAAATTGCTTGTGCAATAAAGCATAATGTTATTGAGTAGAAGATTACTTCCAAAATGGCACCTATTACAATAAGTACTGTTCCTAAAACAGGTGCCATAAAGAATATAAGCAACAGGGCAAGGCATGCAAAAGCGTCGATTAAATACCATCTCAATAATACTGGTATTACATCTGCTGGTTCTAGCTTTGTGCGCTTAACAAAAAGCTTAAGAACAGTTGTGTTGTGGTATGCCTGGTTTGAAGAATTAAGTCCTTTAATGTGATAATACGCAATGCGCGATAGTAACGATATTGTTCGCGTCATACCTATGCATTCATTGCTCATAAGATGAATCATCTCGTTTGCAAGAATGGCTTTCAGCTCGTCGTCGTTGCACGCATCTGCTAAATCTTCGCTAATAAAAATTGCAGAATTTGCGTCGTCGCGTAGTGCAAAAGCGTTCGCTGCTATTTTTGATATGTAAATAGTAGGTGTAGGAATTCTCATTTCTCTACTTAAATTCTGCGCAATATCGTAGGTGCGACCGTGCAAAATTATGTATTTGTAATCGCTTGGCAAATTTTCAATAAAAGATTGAACAGGATTTTCCCAAATGGTTTTTAATCGCCATGCTGGTAGCGCAAAAATAGCGGCTAGTCCTACAAATAGAATCAGTCTTAGGTCTATGTGAAGTAAAACAGTTATTATTCCAGCAAGTATCATGAATGGGATGAGCAGGAATAAGATTGCAACAATAGCAAGTGGTATAAGTAGTGAAAAATACGAAGTTGCTAATATGTGTTTTGATATTTCTTCTGCGCTTTTATAATAGTTGCCTTGCTGATATGCGCCTTGAGACTGTTGGTATGTGTCTTGAGGCTGCTGATAGTAGTCTTGCGATTGATATTCGGTTTGCTGGTATGAATCTGATTGCGGTTGTTGGTATTGCTGCTGATAGTCTTGCTGATAGTTGGTCTGCTGCTGATAATCTGACTGTTGTTGATAACCCGTCTGATAATCCGGCTGATATTGTGACTGCTGATAGTCTGTTTGCTGCGAATAATCTGCTTGCTGATAATCCTGTTGATTTTGTTGATATTCCGTCTGATTCTGCTGATAATCCGCTTGCTGATACTCTTGCTGATAATATGCTTGCTGCGAATCATCAGCTTGATACCACGCCTGATTTTCTGGCTCCCCATTCGCGCCGTACTGATTGTAATCGTCGTTATGCATATTATGTATTCTCGCTCTCTAACTCTTTTAGTTATCTACGAACTATAAGAAATTACGCAGCCGCAGCACAAAATAGCCTTAACGTTTCAAAGAAAAAAGCACCTTGTAAATAAGCCACTTTCTACATAATAAGTCGCTTTAATAAAAAATAGTAGATAATTAATTACTAATTTTGCGAATCAATAAGCGTGTAGCCGTGCCTTGTTATTACAGACTTAAGCTGAGTAAGGTAGGCGAGTGAGGCTTTAGAAAGTTTAGTTCTTTCGTTGGTAATCCAGCCAACAAGCATAGTGTCGTCACATTCTAGCGGAATTGTAACGATTTTTTCGTTGTTCAAGTCGCCGTTGTTAATTCCAGTGCAAATTGTGTAGCCGTTTAGTCCAATAATAAAGTTCAGGATTGTTGCGCGGTCGGAAACGTTGATTTTTTTCGGCGGACGAGTTGGCCACACTGCTTCCTCTGCAAAGAAGAAGCTTCCTTCTTCGCCCTGCTCGTACTGAATGAACGGGTATGGTTTCAAGTCTTCCAAGCTCAGGCTTTTGTGAGCTGCAAGAGGATTGTTTCTGGAAAGAAAAACGTGCAAAGTTGCGCGGAAAAGTGGGTGGAATTCCAAATGTTTTTCGCGAAGCAGTTTGCCAATTACATCCTTGTTGTAGTCCGAAAGGTACAAAAGTCCAAGATCTGCGCGCATATCGCTTACTTGCTTAATAATATTTTTTGTGCGCGTTTCGCGAATAGAAAACTCGTATTCGTCGGAATTTATGCTACGAATCATATCAACAAATGCTTCAATAGCGAACATGTAGTGTTGTGTTGCAACGCTGCACAATTGTGGGCGTGGCTTTGTGCTTTTGTAACGTTCTTCAAGTAAATCGGCTTGCTCAATAACCTGTCGCGCGTATGTTAAAAATTCTGCACCGTCGGAAGTTAAAACAATTCCTTGAGTTGATCTTGTAAAAATCTCAATATTTAGCTCGCGTTCAAGCTCTTTTACAGATGAGCTCAGTGCAGGCTGTGAAATATAAAGTGCTCGCGCTGCTTCGTTCATTGAACCGCAGTCGACGATTTTCACAATATATTTCAGCTGTAGCAAAGTCATATTGAGTTTCCTTTATAAACTTTTGTAAGTTAAGTAGTAGTGAGTTAAATAAGAGCCGGTAACGAATTTAGCAAAAGGCATCGCCATGCGAATTTGCAAGAATTAAAGCTCAACGCCAATTGATGCTAAATCTTTACGCGCCTGCTCGGCTGTTGTAAAAACAAAACCGTGCATGCCAACAGCATGAGCTCCGTCAATATTTGCAGGCTTGTCGTCAAAGAATACTGTGTGTTCGGCCTCAAGATTAAATCTACTCATTGCAAGCTCAAAAATTTCCGCCTGTGGCTTGTGTAAGTGTTCAACGCCAGAAATAATAGTGCCTTGCAAAAGCGTTGAAAGTTCCGGGAATTTTCTAAGTGCCAGTGGGAATGTTTCGCTCGACCAATTCGTAAGTCCCCACACTCCGTAGCCTGCTTTTTTTAAATCGTGAAGCAAATCAACCATTCCTGGCATCATTCGTGTTAAAACCTGATCGTAATTTGCGCAATACCAACGGAATGCTTCTGCAAGCTCGCTTCCAAATCTGCGTTCATATTCTGGCATAAGGTCTTTCAAAAGCTCGCCACCGTCCATGCGGTCTTCAAACTCGTAGAATCCTGCTAAATCATCTTTTCCAAAGCTTCCGTTAGGGCAGATTGTGTCAACTAAATTAGGGAACTGTTTTTGCAAGCAATTGCGGCAATTCCACTCGAGTAGAACTCGGCAATAATCAAACATAACGTCGTGAATTTCAAACTGTTTTTTGGTGTTCATACTAAGATTCGCTTTCTTTTGGTAGTTTCTGTTTTGCAAGTTACTTCATATTTATAAGAATCCCAAGTACGTGGGGAAGTGCGCTAATTATGTCGCTTGCCACAATTGGGTGTTCTAAAGCCAACGGCTTTTTTGCTTTTAGCATATCTTGCACGAGCTGAGTGTAGCTATTCCCTCCGCTGCTTCTAGAAGCAAATACTGCGCAAATTCCGTGAATTACCGCTGCGCTTGCTGCAATAAACGCGTAGTTTGTGCGGCTTTCGTCTTGCTTTTCTCTCTGTGCAAGTAGCGCCCCTAAAATTCCTGCTAACACATCCCCAGATCCTGCAGTTGCAAGCCAAGTTGGGCCGTACTGAGCAATGTATATTGGCGTATGCGTGTAGCTTGCAGATGCAACAACTGTTTTAGCGCCTTTAACAAGCACTGTTGCTCCAGTAAGATCTGCTGCTTTTTGAGCGTACTCAACAGGATTTTTCAATATTTCTTGAGCGCTTATTTCTAAATCGTATCTTTTAAAAAGTGAACATAATTCGCCTGCGTGCGGTGTTAATACTACTTTTGCGCAAACTTTTTTAGGAAGTAAATCTAAGGCTCCAGCGTCAACACATATTGGGGGGAGTGCGTTTTGTGATTGCGATTGAATATTGCTTGATTGGCTTTCGTTTTCATAGTTTTTAAGTATGTTCGCAATTTGTTCTCTTTGCTCTTGTGCGCTTTCGCTGTTGCAATGGCTTGCGTCTGGTATGCCAGAGCCGACTGTTATTGCGTCAACTTTTCCTTGCAAATTTTGCGATGCTACTACTTCGGGGGATGCTTGTAACACTAAGTTTTGTGCGCGAAGAGGGCCTGAATAACGAACCATTCCAATATTTGCGTATGCTGCTGCGCGAGTGCTTAATACGGCGGCTCCCGGATACTCGTTAGAGCCAGTGATTACGCCTAAAACTCCTCTGGAATACTTATTGCTCGACTGATTCGGTATTTTTAGGCATTTACTAGCATCTTTTGTTGCTAAATTTACAAGTGGACTCATATATACGATTGTAGTAAATATTTGCGATTGGTGCGCTATGTTTTATCGATTGTATATTCGATTGTATATTCGTTTGCGTATACACTATTTGCCGTCAGAATGCAAGAAAAATCGTGATTATAACAGACGAAAATTTTGCGACACGCGCTTTTATAAAAAAATGTAAAGAAATTTTTGAAATATTGTTGACCCTCATGCATATTTTATTTAAGCTATAAGCGTTATTGCGAATGATTATTTTTTTCATGAACAATTTTTCATGGCTACTTTACGCAATCAACCCATGCAATAACAGTAAAGATTCCCGAAAGGAACGAGTGTGAAAACTACACGAATTTTCGCAACTGCCGCTGCGGTTGCACTTTTAGCTACTTCTATGAGCGCTTGCGGCTCTGCTAAAACTGCCGAAAACAATGCAAAAGGCAATCAAGTAAACGTAGTGGCAACAACAACGCAAATTTGCGATTACGTAACTCAAATCGCGTCAACTGCAGACGCAAATTCTGGTTTAAGCCTTAATAAAACCGATTCCCAGGGCAAAAAGTCTGTAATCGGAGCTCCAGCAAACAAAGCAAAGTCAACAATTAACTTGACTTGCTTGCTTGCACCAAACGCTTCTGCTCATGAGCACGAAATGACTCCAGCGCAGTCTAAAGCTCTTTCAAAAGCTGATTTGATGCTTGTTTCCGGCGTTGATCTTGAGCACTTCTTGGATCAGGCTGTAGAAGCAACCGGTTTTAAGGGAACAATGGGCGTCACTTCCGGTATTCTTACCGCAGACGAAATCAAAGATCCAAAGGCTGAGGCTGCTAAGGAAAAGAATCTTCCTTACAAGGTTGACCGCGGTATTGCTAAAGTTCATGCCGAAAAGTGGCCATTCCCGCCAGAAGAAGGCGAGAAGGAGCCTGAATTCCAGTACGATCCGCATATTTGGACAAGTACCAAGAATACTATGATTCAGGTTAAGAATATTGGTGCATTCTTAGGCAAGGCTCTTCCTAAAAGCAAGCCGATTTTCGACGAGCATGTTGAAAAGTTTGTTAAGGCTTTGACGGATTTGGACGCTTGGGCGACTAAAGCTTTGAACAGTGTGCCACAAGAGCATCGCGTACTCTTTACTTCTCACGACGCATTCGGTTACTTCTCTCGTGACTACAATGTGAAGTTTATTGGTGCAGCACTTTCTGACTTTAACAGCCAGCAGGATGCAACAGCAGATCATATTAAGCAGGCTGCAGAAGATGTTAAAAAGTCTGGTGCTGTGGCAATCTTTGCTGAAAATTCTAACAATTCCAAGTCAATTAAGGCTGTGGCTGCAGCTGCAGGTGTAAAGGCTGTTATTGGCGACGACGCACTTTATGGAGATTCTCTTGGACCAGTCGGATCTGCTGGTGAAACCTACATCGGTTCCATTGTTCACAATGTTGAAACATTGGTGAAGGCTTGGAACGGTAAGGTTCCTGAACTTCCAGATTCAGTCAAAACTGCATTGAAGAAGTAACATACAAATAACAGTAAAAATAACAGTAAAAATAACAGTATCGTAACAGTAACTTTGGTCGCGAAAGCAAGAAGTTACTGTTACGAATACTTATTATTAATAAACTGAAAAGACTGGAATTATAGTGAATAAGAGCGTCCTTGCAATGAAAAATTGCAGCCTTGCTTACGGTTATAAAACCGTGGTTACAGGTATTAACGGTAGTGTTGAGCCTGGAGAGGCTTTGGCTTTAATAGGGCCTAATGGTTCTGGAAAAACAACGTTTTTGCAAGCCATTATTGGGATTGTGCGCGTAAGTCACGGCGAACTTAGCATGCCAAAAGCTTTGTCTATTGGCTACGTGCCTCAGCAGGTTGATTTGGACTTGACTTTCCCGATTACTGCTCGTCAGGTTGTTGCCATGGGCTTGAGCAGAAAAACTGGATTCCTCGGTTTGCTTAAAAAAGAGCAAAAACAAGCCGTTGAGGACGCTCTTAATCACGTTGGATTGCTTAACCGCGCGGATGTTCGTTTTGGCGATCTTTCGGGCGGTCAGCGTCAGCGCATTTTACTTGCGCGTGCTATTGTTGCGCGCCCAACTCTTATTTTGCTCGACGAACCTTTTAATGGTCTTGACGAGCCAAATCGCCGAGAGCTTCTTAATATTATGAAAGCCGCTAAGCAAGAAGGAATAGCTTTTGTTGTTTCTACTCACGACTTGGTAATTGCGGATGCTATTTGCGAAAAAGCGTTACTTTTGGCTGGGCATCAGGTTGCGTTTGGTCCGCTTAAAGAAGTGATGACTAAAGAAAATATTACGAACGCTTACGGCGGAAGTATTCCTGCTGCTTCTGCAGGTCTTACTTTTTCGGAAATTGCGGAAGGCTGATTTTCAATGCTTGCCCAATTAGTCGAGTTATTAAGACAATCGTTGGAATCAATTCCAGGTTTTGATTTTATTGCTTCCGCTCCTTACATTTTCCGCCCATTCTGTCTTCTTATAGTTCTTTCCATAGCTAGTGGAATTGTTGGCGTATTTGTAAACTTACGTTGTGCAGAATTTAATGCGGAAGCTATTGTTCACGGAATTTTCCCCGGAATAGTGGTCGGAGCTTTATACGGTGGCATTAATCGTATTATTCCGGGTGCTGCAATTTGCGCAATATTTTTAGTTGCAGCTCTTGTATGGGCTTCTCGTTCGGCTAGAATTAACGAGTCTGTTATTGCTACTGTTCTTACGACTTTCTTTGCGCTAGGCGTAGTAATTTCGCTTAAAAAAGGCGATATGTCTGGGCAGCTTGAATCGCTTATGTTTGGCAGACTTCTTGACGTCACAGACGAGCGCATGACTCAAGCTATGTTTATTTGTATTTTTGCAATTATTGTTATGTTAGCCACATGGAAGCAGCAGATTATAGTTGCTTTTGATCGCGCAAGCGCTCCTCTTATGGGTGCTAACACTTTGCTTGTTGACATTGTGCTAAACGTTGGAATCGCGGCAGTTGTTGTTTCAGCATCTTCTGCGGTTGGTGTTCTTCTTGTTATTGGATACCTTGTTATTCCGGGTGCTAGCGCTCGATTAGTTTCGCGCACTGTTTCTGGCATGGTTTCTGTTGGTATTGTTGTTGGTATTGCAGGCGTTTTTCTTGGAATGTACGCTATGAATCTTGAGCTGGATCATCCTGTTTCTCCGCAGGCTGCAATTGCTTTAAGCATGTGTGCAATGTTTGTTGTTGTGCTTATATTGCGATGGGCTTTCCGCTTTATTTCCTCAATAATTCCGGCGCATGAATCAAATAAATCAATCTTAAAAAAGCAGGGAGCTTAAATGGTAAGTATTTGGCAAATTATTGCGCTCCCGATTGTTGAGGCGATTGTAGTTGGCGCATTATGTGGTTTCGTAGGGTCTTTAGCTCTTCTAAATCAGCGCATATTCTTTACTGAATCTATTACGCATGCAGCTTTTCCTGGAGCTGTTCTTGGAGTAGTCTGCACATCTTTATATACGATTGATCAGAATGTGCTTTCCTTAGGATTATTTATTGGGGCTGCAATTGCGTGCGTATTTCTTTCGTTGGTAATGCACGCACTTTCGCATATTAAAGGTATTTCTTCTCAGGCTGCTGCTGGAATTACTCTTACTGTTGGTTTTGCTAGCGGATATTTTTTGAATAAGTGGTTTGCGCCTTTACCGCTTCGTATTGAAGGATTTTTAACCGGATCTTTGCTTAATTGCACTCCTGCAGACGTTGCCTCAGCCTCTGTAGCTTTCTTGCTTGCTTTAGGATTGTGGATTTTTAATTCTGCTAATCTTGTGCACTGCTCTTTTGATCCTATCAATTACCGCGCTGCAGGCGGAAAATCTGGTTTTATACAAGGCATGGTTTTAGCTTTAATCATTATTACAGTTTCTGTTATTATTCCAGCTGTTGGAACGGTTGTTTCAGTATCTCTTATTGCTGCTCCTGCCGCAGCTTTAAAATCAAGAATCGCCTCTATCAATAAATTTGTGCTAGCTTGCGTACTTTCGTCTATTTTAATTGCGCTCACTGGCTTAGCTCTTGCCGTAATATTAAAGCTTTCAGCAGGAGGAACTATTGCTATTTGCGCTGGAGCTTTCTTCCTTCTAACTAAACTTGTTGAGCGGATTGTTTACGGCATTTGCAAGTGCAAATCTGTTACAGCATAGTTGAAGTCTTACGAGTGTCCTAAAGTATCAATGAATTGCGCGTGAAAAATGCGCGCGATTGACGTCGTTTTTTGCGTTTAATTTAATAAAATTTTAACCGCATGAAATTCGACGCCACACAAGTCCAGGTCTGCACATTAGTAACGCAAGACCCCGATAGAAAAGGACAATTATGGCTGAAAATACCATCTCCATCACCGTAAACGAGGAACGCAAGGAGGTGGATGCAAGCTTCACTGGCGTTGAACTTTTCGCGGAAGATAAGAATATTATTGCCGTGCGTTTAAATGGCGAGTTGCGTGATTTGTACACGCCTCTTCATAACGGCGATACCGTGGAATCGGTAGCACTTGATAGTGAAGATGGCATCGCAATCATGCGTCATTCCGCTACTCACGTGATGGCTCAAGCTGTTCAAGAAATTAGACCAGACGCAAAGTTGGGCGTTGGTCCTGTAATTAAAGACGGCTTCTACTACGATTTCGATGTTGATACTCCATTTACGCCAGACGATTTGAAGCAAATCGAAAAGCATATGCAGCGCATTATTAAAGAGTCTCAAAGCTTCCGCCGCCGCGTTGTAACAGAAGATGAGGCGCGCGAAGAAGAAGCAAATCAACCTTATAAGTTGGAGTTGATTGGAGATAAAGAAGCTGCTCTTGATCCAGCTGCTGCTGGCGAAATCAGCAAGCACGAGCTTAGCATGTACGACAATTTGGATCGCGAAGGCAATAAAGTTTGGAGCGATCTGTGCCGCGGACCTCACTTGCCAAACACTCGCTATATTAAGGCTTTTAAGCTTGAGCGTGTGGCTGCAGCCTACTGGCGTGGCTCGGAGCAGAATCCTATGCTTCAGCGCATTTACGGAACTGCTTGGCCTAGCAAGGAAGAGCTTAAAGCTTACACAACTCGCATGGAAGAAGCCGCTAAGCGCGACCATCGTAAGCTCGGCCAAGAGATGGATTTGTTCTCCTTCCCAGATGAGATTGGCCCAGGCTTAGCAGTGTTCCATCCAAAGGGTGCTGCAATTATTAACGCAATGGAAGATTATTCGCGCGAGCAGCATCGCAAGCACCACTACAGCTTTGTGCAAACTCCGCACATTACTAAGGGTGGATTGTACGAGACTTCCGGCCACTTGCAGTGGTACAAGGATGGCATGTATCCTGCAATGAAGCTTGACGAAGAGCGCGACGAAAACGGTAACGTAACTCGCCAAGGTGCAGATTACTACTTGAAGCCAATGAATTGCCCAATGCATAATTTGATCTTCAAGTCTCGCCAGCGTTCGTACCGTGAGCTTCCTTTGCGCTTGTTCGAGTTTGGTACCGTGTATCGCTACGAAAAGTCTGGCGTTGTGCATGGCTTAACTCGCGTGCGTGGCTTGACTCAGGATGATTCGCATATTTACTGCACTCGCGAGCAGATGCGCGACGAGTTGAAGAGCTTGCTCAACTTTGTGCTTGGTCTTCTTAAAGACTTCGGTTTGAACGACTTCTACTTGGAGCTTTCCACTAAGGATGAGCACAAGTTCGTTGGTTCCGACGAGATTTGGGAAGAAGCAACAAACACTTTGGCTGAGGTTGCTAAAGAGTCTGGTTTGGAACTCGTGGACGATCCAGGTGGAGCTGCATTCTACGGTCCGAAGATTTCTGTGCAGGCTCGTGACGCAATCGGCCGCACTTGGCAGGTTTCTACTATTCAGCTTGACTTCAACTTGCCTGAGCGCTTTAAGTTGGAGTACATTGCGGCTGACGGTAGCCACCAGCGCCCGGTTATGATTCACCGTGCACTCTTTGGCTCTATTGAGCGCTTCTTCGCGATTTTGCTTGAGCATTACGCGGGCGCGTTCCCAGCATGGTTAGCTCCAGTTCAGGTAACTGGCGTTCCTGTTGCAGACGAGTTCGCTCCACACTTGCAAAAGTTTATTAGCGATTTGGAAGAGAACATGGTTCGTTGCGAAATGGACAGCTCCGACGATCGCTTCGGTAAGAAGATTCGTAACGCTTCCAAGTCTAAAGTGCCTTTTACTTTGATTGCTGGCGAAGAGGATGTGAACAACAATGCTGTGAGCTTCCGCTTCCGCGATGGCAGCCAATTGAACGGCGTTCCTGTTGCTCAAGCTAAAGAGTGGATTCTTTCCATTATTAAGCAGCGCGTTCAGGTCAATACTGCTGAAGATTTCGAGCGTTACACTAAGTGATTTAAGTTATAACTTAGGTTCTAACGTAAGTTTCGGTGTAAGCTGAATCTTTAACTAAAAAGCCCACACTTCTTAACATTGTGTGGGCTTCTTTTTATATCTAAATCTCTACACTGTTACTTTTTCAGTTTGTTAGCTGAGTTAGTAACGGTGTTTTGCTTATTGCCGTTACTTTTTCAGTTCGTTAGCTGAGTTAGTGACGGTGTTTTGCTTATTATCGTTATTTTCTCAGTTGGTTGGCTGAGTTAGTGACGGTGCTTGTATCTTCTTACAGCCGCATGGTTAGTATAAAAGTGTTGTTTGAACACAAGTTTTATTTGCGAGCGCAGGAAGGTTGATTCAATGTTGGAATCGTTACGCAGTGGTTTTAAGCGTGTTATTGATCCTGTTGCAAAATTGTTGGTTCGCCTAGGCGTAAGCGCTAACGCTGTAACAGTTGTTGGCACATTAGCAGTAGTTGTTATATCTTTCGTAACGGCTTTTACAGGACAACTTTTTGCAGGAGCAATATTTCTTACGATTTTCGTACTTGCAGACGGTTTGGATGGCTCAGTTGCTGCACTAACTACTGGTGGCACTCGTTTCGGCGCATTTCTTGACTCAACTCTTGACCGTATTGCAGACTGGTCTTTATTTATGGCAGTGTTCATTTGCTTGTGGCGGGCAAATAATAAAAACGTGTGCATTTGGATGCCGTCCGTTATTGGAATGTCGTTAAAATACGCTGGATTATTTACTTGTTTGATTGCGCTTATGGCTGCTTTCGTAACTTCGTACACTCGCGCTCGCGGTCAGTCAATTTCGGTTGATCCTAAAAGTGGATTGATTACTAGAGCAGATCGTGTGGCTCTAATTCTTGTTGCTATTGGATTATCTGGTATAACTAATCAACTTTTCTGGTTAAGTTGCGCAATGATATTGCTTTCTATTGGTGGTATTGTGACTGTTATTCAGCGTATTCTCGAAGTAAAGCACGGTCTTCAACAAAAAGATAAGTAAAATTGTCGCGAAAGCGCAATAAAATCGTTTCGTTTGATTAATTGTACATTTTAGGAGTATCATGTCAGGTCATTCCAAGTGGGCGACTACCAAGCATAAGAAGGCCGCTATCGACGCAAAGCGTGGCAAGCTTTTTGCCAAGCTTATTAAGAACATTGAAATCGCTGCTCGTTTGGGCGGTGGAGATCCTGATGGTAACCCTACGTTGTACGATGCCATCGTTAAAGCTAAGAAGGCTTCTATGCCTGCCGACAACATCAAGCGCGCGGTGAAGCGTGGATCTGGTGAAGAAGCTGGCGGCGCTAACTACGAGGAGATTGTTTACGAAGGTTACGCTCCTGCAGGCGTTGGCTTGATTATTGAATGCCTTACCGATAACCGCAATCGTGCTGCTGCTGACGTTCGTTCCACTCTTACTAAGGGCAACGGCTCTTTGGCAACAAGCGGTTCTGTGAGCTTCAACTTTGAGCGTAAGGGCTTGATTGAAGTTCCATCCGAAGGCGTTGATTACGATAAGCTTTTCGAAGTTGCTGCAGAAGCAGGTGCTGAGGATGTGGCTGACGATGGTGATGTGTACTCCGTTTACACTGATTCCAGCGATTTGGTTACCGTTCGTAAGGCTTTGCAGGATGCTGGTTTCGACTACGATTCTGCAGATATTATTATGCATCCAAATAACGAAGTTGAATTAAGCTTTGAAGATGCTCAGAAGGTTTCTCGTTTGATTGATAATCTCGACGACCTTGATGATGTCCAGAATATTTACAGCAACTGGACTGCATCGGATGAAGTTATGGCTCAGCTTGAGGAAGCAGAATAATTTCATATGTTGATTTTGGGCGTTGACCCCGGGCTTACACGCTGCGGGGTCGGCGTGATTGAAGCCGGCGTTTCGCGTCGGCTTTCTTTTATTCACGTCGATGTACTGCGATCTGATCCAAATCTTTCTCAAGATTTGCGTTTGCTTAAGATTTACAATGGTTTAGTTGAAAAGATTGAGCGCTTTTCTCCGGATGCTGTCTCTATTGAGCGTGTTTTTGCTCAGGAAAATCTAAATACTGTTTTAGGCACTGCTCAAGTCGCTGGTCTTGCTATGTTGGCTGCAGCTCAACGCAATATTCCAGTCGCTTTGCACACTCCTACTGAGGTTAAGCTTGCTGTTGCTGGCAACGGCAAGGCGCAAAAGCCTCAGGTTGAGCGCATGGTTGCTCGTCTTCTTGGTCTTAATATGCTTCCAACTCCGGCTGATGCGGCTGATGCTTTAGCTCAGGCAATTTGTCATGCTCTTCGTCCGGAAGGGGCTTTGCAAGGCGGCGAGCGCGAGCAGCATTTAACGCCAGCTCAAAAACAGTGGGCTTTAGCTCAGCGTGCAGCTCGCGGCGTATCTTCTGTCTCTCGAGGCATGTAGTATACCAATAGAACAGATGTTCTATTGTCTGTTTTTTGACTTGTTTGCTGCGTTGTGCTGTGAGCTTTTATTGCTGGAAGGTGAGCGTTTATGATTGGTATGCTTGTTGGTCAAGTAGCGTCTGTTGATGCTCGCACTGCTCTTATTGTTGTTTCAGGCGTTGGTTACGAAACTTATATGCCTTCTCAAGATTTATCTTCTTTGCACGAGGGGCAGGAAGTTCGTGTTTATACTTCTATGCAGGTTTCTCAGGACTCAATAACTTTATACGCTTTTACAACTCAAGCTGCTAAACGCATGTTTTTGCAGGTTCAAAAAGTAAGTGGTATTGGTCCTAAAGTTGCGCTTTCAATTCTTTCTACTCTTAATGTTGATCGTCTTTTGAAAGCTATTTCCGAAGGAGATGTTACTGCTCTTTCTTCCGCACCAGGCTTGGGTAAAAAAGGTGCTCAGAAAATTATTCTGGAGCTTAAAGGTTCTATTGATCTTAACAGTTTATCTGCAGACGTCTCTGACGCTTCAAGCAGCAAGACTATTGATACTGGCGTTAGCGCCGTAATTGATGGTCTTGTTTCTCTTGGTTGGCGTCAATCGGATGCTCAAAAAGCTGTTGAACAAGTTTGCGCTGAAAATAATATTGTTGCTCCTGTAACTGAAGCAGATATGCCTAATGTTTTGCGCATGGCATTAACTTTGTTAGATAGGGGTAGATGATTATGTTGTTTAAAAATAAAGCATTGGGGGAGTTGAAATGAGTGATGAATATGCAACTGCACTAAATACTGGTGTTTCGGAAGATTCTTTGCGCATGGTTTCTTCTGCTCCTTTAGCTAATGAGCAGCTTAGTGATGAGGAGCTTCGTCCGCGCGCTTTAGAAGGTTTTATTGGCCAGCCTTTACTTAAAGCACAGTTGCAACTATTTTTGGATGCGGCCAAAAAGCGCGACGTTCCGCCTGACCACATGCTTTTGGCTGGTCCTCCAGGTTTGGGTAAAACTACTCTTGCAATGATTGTTGCAAACGAGCTTCAAGTTCCTATTCGTATTACTTCCGGTCCTGCCATTCAGCATGCTGGAGATTTAGCTTCTATTCTCAGCGCTTTGGACACTGGCGAAGTTTTATTTATTGACGAAATTCACCGTCTTCCGCGTGCTGCCGAAGAGTTGCTTTATATTGCGATGGAAGATTTTCGCGTTGACGTTATGGTTGGTAAAGGTCCTGGAGCATCTTCAATACCGCTTACTTTGCCACGTTTTACAGTAGTTGGCGCTACTACTCGCGAAGGCATGCTTCCTTCTCCATTGCGCGCTCGCTTTGGTTTTACAGCTCACCTTGATTTTTATCCTCACGAAGAGCTAGAAAAGCTTATTGAACGTTCGGCTAAAGTTCTTGGAATTAATCTTAAAGATCAGGCTGCTAAAGAATTATCTTTGCGATCTCGTGGAACTCCTCGTATTGCGAATCGTTTACTTAGGAGAGTGCGCGACTGGGCGATTGTTCACGACTTGGATTGTGTAAATCAAGATGCTGTTGTTGAAGCTTTAGCATTGTATCAAATTGATACTCAGGGTTTAGATAGGCTCGATATTGCGGTTCTAAAAGCAATGGTTTGCCAATTTAATGGAGGGCCGGTTGGTCTTAATAATTTGGCTGCAATGGTAGGTGAAGAAGCGGAAACTGTTGAAACTGTTTGCGAGCCGTATTTGGTTCGTGAAGGATTCTTAATTCGTACACCTAAAGGTCGTGTTGCAACTGCTAAAGCTTGGGAGCATTTGGGTTTGAAAGCTCCTAGTAATGTCAGCTAGATGGCTTAAAATAATTGTCTTGGACGGCATTTCGGCCGTCTTATGGTTGGACACTTAAGGAGTTTATTGTGCCTCAATTTTTCCAGCAGTACGGTCTTCTTATTGCGCTTATCGTAGTAATGGTTGTTATGATGTGGTTCCAAACTCGCAATGCTAAAAAGCGTCAGAATGAAATGCGTTCATTCCATGAATCTTTGCAGCCAGGTACTGAGGTTATTACAATCGGCGGAATTATTGGCAAGATTGTAAGCGTAGATATGCAGTACGAAGAAATCGTTATTGATTCTGAAGGTAGCTTAATGCGCGTGTCCTTTAGAGCTGTAAACAGGTTGTATGTACGTCCTGCATTTATTAGCGACGAAGAAGCTGAAGCAAACGAAAAAATGGAAGCCAAAGCTGATATCGAAGAAACTGATAAACAAGATGTTTCTAAGCCAACTGCTGAGTCCACTGAAGAAGACAGCGCAGTAGCGGCTCTCATGACGACTGCTATAAATTAATTATGTAATACTTGAAGTTGTGATGTGTGATGCGGTTCATGCTTCACACATCACACGAACATGCGTATACTTTCCTCATATTCTTAAAAACAGGTTGCAACGAAAAGAACGTTAGGATTATGACAACAACGGATATTACAGCAAAATCGTTGAGAACAGTAAGTAAAGATGATTCAGATTATCTTGCTTCATTAATTCGTACCGTTCCGGGATTTCCAAATCCGCATATTATATTCCGCGATTTTCTCCCAATATTTTCTAACGCACGCGCTTCTCGTATTCTTGTTGACTCTTTAGTAGACGCTTTGCCTACTGAGCCTGATTCAATCGACTTAATTGCAGGTCTTGAAGCTCGCGGCTTTCTTTTCGGCCCACTTTTAGCAGAACGTTTAGGCAAAGGTTTTCTTGCTATTCGTAAAGCTGGTAAGCTTCCGCCTCCAGTTATTAGCGAATCTTATATGCTTGAATACGGTCAGGCTAGTATTGAAATCGAAAATGATGCTATTAAACCTGGCCAGCGTGTTCTTATTGTAGATGATCTTATTGCAACTGGAGGAACTGCTAAAGCAGCTGCAAATATTGTTAAAAAAGCTAAAGGGCAAGTTGCAGGATTTAGTTTCGTGATTGAACTTACTGGCATTAGTGGAATGAACGATTTAGAGGATTATCCGTGCAGCAGTTTAATGACTATGCCTGCGTAGGGTTTAGCAAAATATAAACAATTTAAAGCAGTAGGATTATTTTACTAAGATTAGTTTTGCACGTTTGAAATAGTACTGAAAGGAGAAGCTATGGTTGAAAAACTTAAGTCATCCTTAATCAGTGTATCTAAAGGTGTAATTACTCCGTTTATTGTAATTTTTGTTTTTTCTCTTACAATAGGACTTTTCTTATCTCTTACTTTACTTATAGTTTCTATTGAAGAAGGAACCGGTAATCTTTCTGATTCCGCAATGTCTATGACTTGGGCTGTATTTATGTTCGCTCAAGGAATTGGTCTTACTTTTGACAATTGTGTGCTAACAATAACTCCTTTAGGTTTAACAATTTTGCTTATAGCTTCCCTTTCTAGCCTAATTAGAAAAGTTGAAGGCGGCTCTACAGCATACGTAACAGGTACCGTATTTTGGGTTGCTATTAACGTAATTCTTTCGCAAAATACGCATATAACTTTGGTTGATTCTGTTCCTGTTATTATTTTCAAAACAGCTTTAATATACTTAATATCTTTGTTTATTGCTGTTTTCCCTCGCAGCTTAGTTTATAAAACTCTTAAGCAGCGTTATAAACAAATGTGTCCTGAATTTGCGCAAAAAAATATTCGCATAATTAAACGATCATCAGTTATTTTATTTGCAATATACTCGGCTGTAGCGTTAGTAACTGTAATAGTTTGGTGCTGCACGAATATCGGTTCTGTTAATTCTTTCTTCATAAAACTCGGTATGCAAAACGGTTCGCGTATTCTTACGTCAATTGCATGCCTAGTGTGGTTGCCAAATATAGCTATTTGGGCTTTGTCTTGGATTTGCGGAGCAGGATTTAGTATTGGGAAAGTTGCGCATTTTACTTTGGCTTCCTCAATGCATAAATCTTTGCCACCTGTGCCAGTTTTTGGAATATTTCCCGAATCAGTATCCGATTCTTTATACCGAAACGCAATATTGAGTATTATTCCAATAATTTGTTTTGCGGTAATACTTTTAGCAATATTGCATAAACGCGGTTGTGGCTTGCGTTTGAAAAATATTAAAGATAAAGAAGAGCTTAAAGCTTTCGCTATAAGTTTAGCTCAGGCAGCTGCAGTAAGTATTTGCATCGCTTCTTTAATAACAGTTATTTTTACTATTGTTTTTGCTTTAGCCAACGGATCTTTAGGAGAGTACAGGCTTTCTTTTGTTGGAGTTGACATTGTTGAAAGCACTAGGGCTGTAGGCCATCTTACTCTTTATGCTGTTTGTGCAGCGTGGCTTATTGCAGCTCTTGGAATATTGTTATCTTGTGCAATTCGTTACCTTTTTTCTATGCTGCTTAATAAAAATTTTGCGCAAAACAAAACTCTTACCGTTGAAACTGAAACTACTTCTGATCCTGCAGAAGATAATACAAATAAAACAGATACCGAATTAATACAACGAAAATCACCTTTGTCTTTGAAAAAAGCCGCTCCTAGAACAGTTTCATCAAAGACCAAAATAAAATAAATTCCTCACTACTATTTTAGGAAGGATGACCGCCGTGCAACAGACACATAGCCAAGAATCAAATGCAAATGTTCTGATAACCACAGGGGGAAGGTCGGTTCGACGAGTTCTTGTTTCGGTTTTTCATAAAGAAGGACTTGAAACTCTCGCTAAAGCATTTATTCAGGCAGGTACTCAAGTAGTGTCAACCGGTTCAACAGCGTCAAAGCTTATGGAACTTGGTGTAAAAGTTACTGAAGTTTCTGCAGTCACTGGATTTCCAGAAAGCTTAGATGGTAGGGTAAAAACTTTAGATCCGCATATTCATGCAGGAATTTTAGCGGATATGAATAATGCTGATCATGTAAAGCAGCTTGAAAATCTTAATATAAAGCCGTTTGATGCAGTCGTTGTTAACCTTTACCCATTTGTGGATACGGTAATGAGCGGCGCAGATCGAGATTCTATTATTGAAAAAATTGATATTGGTGGACCTTCCATGATTAGGGCTGCTGCTAAGAATCACAAATCTGTTGCAGTTATTACGGATCCTAAAGACTACCAGATTCTTGCAGACCGTATTATTTCCGGAGAAGGTTTTAGTTTGCAAGAGCGTGAGTATCTTGCTGCAAAAGCTTTTGAGCATACTGCGGCTTACGATGCTGCTATTTCTCAGTGGACTACAAGCGCATGGCCAAAGCCAGAAAGTCTTAGCGCAATTAAGGAAGATACTGAAAGCAACGCAGAAAACAATGTTGCAAGCAATACTGAAGAAGCAAAGAAATGCATTTCGCTTCCTTCAAACTACACGTGCACCTGGCGTTTGGAACATGAGCTTCGCTACGGTGAGAATCCTCATCAGCAGGCTGGATTGTATGTTGATCCATTGCATAAGGGTGGTTTAGCTCAAGCTGAGCTTCTCGGCGGAAAACCTATGAGCTACAACAATTATGTTGATGCGGATGCTGCTTGGCGTGCGGTTTGGGATTTTGCTCCACAAATTGCTGTTGCTGTTTGCAAGCATAATAATCCTTGCGGTTTGGCAATTGGAGCTACTGCAGCTGAGGCTCATAAAAAAGCTCACGCTTGCGATCCTGTAAGCGCTTACGGTGGTGTAATTGCCGCTAATACCAAAGTGACTTTGGAAATGGCAGAAAGTGTTCGCCCAATTTTCACAGAGGTTATTGTGGCTCCAGACTATGAGCCAGAGGCTTTGGAATTGCTTCGCACTAAAAAGAAGAATCTTCGCATTCTGAAGGTTGCAACTCCGCCTGTTTTGGATTTGCAAGTGCATCCTATTGACGGCGGTGCTTTAGTGCAGTCGGCAGATAAGATTGACGCTTTTGGAGACAATCCAGAAAACTGGACTTTGGTTTCCGGTGATCCTGCAGACGTTGATACATTGCGCGACTTGCAATTTGCGTGGCGCTCGCTTCGTTGCGTAAAGTCTAACGCTATTTTGCTTGCGCACGACAATGCTACTGTTGGCATTGGCATGGGTCAGGTTAATCGCGTGGATTCTTGCCATTTGGCTGTTGAACGCGCTAACACTTTGGCTGACGGCGTTGAGCGTGCTAAGGGAGCTGTTGCAGCTTCCGACGCGTTCTTCCCGTTCGCTGACGGCCCTCAGATTCTTATTGAAGCGGGCGTTAGTGCAATTGTTCAGCCAGGCGGCTCTATTCGCGACGAGGAAGTGTTCGAAGCTGCACGTTCTGCCGGAGTAACAATGTACGTAACTGGCACTCGTCACTTCTTCCACTAAATTCTCGTAATTTAGTAAGTAAGTAAAATAAGTAAATTCATATTCTAAAAATGCAGCGTTTGATAACTTCAAGCGCTGCATTTTTTGTTTTTCTGTAAAACAACTTGTGTTTTATTATTGCAAGTTATGTATTATACAAGTATGACAAATAGCGAGCAGCAGACTAAGGATAGTAAAACTGAACATCCGTATGTGTCGGAAAAGTCTGAAGGAAAACCTTACGCTGAGTGGATTGTTGCAGCTATTGTTGCAACAAGCGCAATACTAGCTTTTCTTGGATACGCAACAGCCGCCACAGTTGTTGTTGCTGTGACGGCTGTTACTCTCGGTGTTATTCGTTTATTAATGCGTCAACGCAGTCCTTGGAAGGTCAGATCTGTTAGATTTGATTCTTTCATAAGTATTGCGCTAGGCATTGGTTTATTTATAACTTATGCTTCAATCTCATTATTGCTGTAAAAGCTAATTATTTTGGTTTGCTTCAGCAGCAGTTTTATCGAAATCAATATTGATTTCATGTTCGCTGTATTTAGCATCAGGCTCTTCAATATTGGACAGAGAATGATGCTTTTGATACAAAGCGTTAGTGTCATTTTCAAACCCTGCTAAAGTTTTATCTTCCGAAACAGCAAGAAGCTTTGTTAAAAGAATAATAAAACCAACAAGCGCGGCGGCAAAAATTGGAGCAATCCAAAAAACCCACAACTGAGTTAATGGCTTAACTTCAAGCTCTTTAAAGTTTGCAAAAATCGCAATGCCTGTAGAACGTGCAGGATTAAGACCCGAACCTGTAATCTGGTAGGTAATAAGAGTTGCAGCTGCGTAAGCAATGCCCATGTGAGTGGAATAACCGCAATTGGTCTTGCCGTTATCTTTTGTGTAATTCATTGCTGTAGCAACAATTATTGCAACTGCAATTACTTCAACCAATAAGGCCGTAATAACGCCGAAGGAAGAGTTTACGCTCTTTAGCTGCGTTGCAGAAATAGAGCCTTGTTCGAAACCGTTTACAACAGGAGCGAACCAGTTAGCATCTTTCACCATTTTTGTTTGAGGCAAAATGAACACAAAAGCGCCCGCTGCCAAAATGGAGCCAAGAACTTGCGCAATAATATAGCAAGGGCCTTCCAAATACGATGTGCGTCCTGTAAACATGGATGCAATAGTTACAGCAGGATTAAGTTGTCCGCCAGAAACTTTGGATGCAATAGAAATTGCTGCAGCATACGCAACGCCTGTGCCTACTGCAATCATAAGCAAATTAATGCCGTACATTGCTGTTGATAGTGAATAAAAAGTGTAAATTGTGAACATTAATAGCGCTGTAGCAATAAACTCGGTTGCTATTTTAATAGCAAGTGGAGAGTCACTTTTAGCTTCTTCAGAAGTTGTTTCCGGTGCTTCAATCATAGTTTTCCTTACTTTAATACGTGTTGCTGTATAGTTTGCAACTTATTAAAACAACTGCTATAGTATCACGGCCATGCCATACGGTAGCATAGAAAAAGTGGTAATTTTCTTATTTATCACAATTGCGAAAGTAATAGAAAAAATTATAGTAATAGAGAATTGTTTGATTTAGCGCTTAAGAATAACTTATTTGCGCATGTTTTGTTAAACAATTCATGAGGTCACGTTGGGAGAACGATGCCAAACGCATATTCCCGCGCCGATGGGGCGCATTCAGATGACAAAAACGCCATTCGACTGCAGAAGCTGCTTGCTGAAGCGGGATTTGGTTCAAGACGTAAATGTGAGGAGATTATTCTCGATGGGCGTGTTGAAGTAGACGACGAATTGGTTACAACACTTGGTATTCGCGTAGATCCGAAGCGTCAGAAAGTGCGCGTTGATGGATCTCGAGTAAAGTTCAACACGAAGCTCGTAACTCTCGCATTGCATAAGCCTAAGCGAGTTTTGAGCGCTATGGACGATCCTAAAGGTCGTTTTACTTTAAGGGATATTGTGGGAGACAAGTACGAGCGAATCTTCCACATGGGTCGCTTGGACTACGATTCGGAAGGTCTTATTTTAATGACCAACGATGGCGAGCTAAGCCAGCATGTTATGCACCCAAAGTATGAGGTTGAAAAAACTTATATTGCAACGCTTGAAGGCAAAATCAACGGCATGGTTTGCAGGCGCTTGGTTTCTCAAGGCGTAAATCTGGAAGACGGCTGGATTAAGCTCGACCGCTGCGCAATAATCGACCAAAATCACGACACAACTATGGTAAAAGTCGTGTTGCATTCTGGTAAGAATCGCATTGTGCGTAGAATTTTCGGAGCTGTTGGATTCCCTGTAAAGCGCTTGGTTCGTACGCAAATCGGCCCTATTAAGTTAGGTGATTTGAAGGCGGGATCGTATCGTGTGCTTTCTCAAACAGAAGTGCGTTCTCTTTCTAAGGAGGTTGGCCTGTGATTTGTGTAGCAATTGATGGACCAGCAGGAGTAGGTAAATCTTCTACTTCTCGCGCTTTAGCGCAATACTACGGTTTTGCGTATTTAGATACTGGGGCAATGTATCGCGCTGCTGCATGGTGGTGCATGCAAAAAGGCATTGACTTAAGCACTCAGCTTTCTTTAGATGATGAAGGTCAGCCGACAAATCCTGCAGACGCTGAACGTTTCAACCAAATTGTTGAAGCTGTTGGATCATTATTTACTGAAAGTAATGCCGACTTTAGCGTGGATCCTAAAAATCCTGTGGTGACTGTCGAAGGTGAGGATATTAGCGAAGAGTTGCGTTCTATCGAGGTTTCTTCGCATGTATCTACTGTTTCTTCTATTCCTGCAGTTCGTCGCATGCTTATTGCAGCGCAGCGCGCATATATTTCTGCGCAATCTGCTGATGATTCTTTCTCTAAAGGTGAGGGCATTGTTGCAGAAGGCCGCGATATTACTACTGTTGTAGCTCCTAATGCGCAAGTTCGAGTGCTTCTTACTGCAAGGGAAGAAGTTCGTCAAGCTCGCAGAAACAAGCAGGAGATTTCTAAAGAAAGTTTGCAAAATAATCAATCTTCTGAGGAAGACGATATTCGTGCTCGCGACGCTAAGGATGCTAAAGTTACGAGTTTTCTTCAGGCTGCTGATGGTGTTACAACGCTCGATAATTCAGATTTGACGTTTGAGCAGACTCTTGACGCGCTTGTTGAAATTGTTGATGCTGCTATTGAGCAGGACGAGTACGACCGTTACGCTGCAAATCTTGAAGGCTATGATCTTGACGATGAAGACCGCGCGCTTCTTAGCGGAGATTTTGCAAGTAGTGACGAGAAAAAAGATTCTAAAGCAGTTGGTGTAATAGCCGTTATAGGCCGACCAAACGTTGGAAAATCAACGCTTGTAAACCGTATTTTGGGTCACAGAGTTGCTGTTGTTGAAGATACTCCGGGCGTTACAAGGGATCGCGTAAGTTACGATGCTGAGTGGGCTGGAACTAACTTTAAGCTGGTTGACACTGGCGGTTGGGAAGCAGACGTTGAAGGAATTGATTCTTCGATTGCTCAGCAGGCTCAAGTAGCAGTGCGTTTAAGTGACGCTGTAATTTTCCTTGTTGATGGTCAAGTTGGTTTAACAGCCACCGACGAGCGCATTGTTTCAATGCTTCGCGCTGCAGGAAAACCTATTACTTTAGCGGTTAACAAGGTTGACGATGCTAGAAGCGAGTACTTGACTGCAGAGTTTTGGAAGCTTGGAATGGGAGAGCCGTACGGAATTTCTGCAATGCACGGCAGAGGCGTTGGAGATTTGCTTGATGCGGCGCTCAATTCTTTGAAAAAAGCGAATAAAACTTCAGGATTCTTAACTCCACAAGGTCTTCGTAGGGTTGCTTTAGTAGGAAGACCAAACGTTGGTAAGTCTTCTCTTTTGAACCATTTAGCTCACGAAGAGCGCGCTGTTGTAAACGATTTGGCTGGAACTACTCGTGACCCTGTTGATGAGGTTGTGCGAGTTGACGGCGAAGACTGGCTGTTTATTGATACGGCTGGTATTAAGCGCAGACCTCATAAACTTACTGGTGCAGAATATTATTCTTCGCTACGCACGCAGGCTGCGATTGAGCGTTCGGAGCTTGCGTTGATTCTTTTCGATTCTTCCCAGCCGATTGCGGAGCAGGATCTAAAAGTTATGAGCCAAGCGGTTGACGCAGGTCGCGCAATCGTACTTGTGTTTAACAAGTGGGATTTGATGGACGAGTTTTCAAGGCAGCGCATGGAACGCTTGTGGAAGACTGAGTTTGATCGTGTTACTTGGGCTGAGCGCGTAAATCTTTCTGCAAAAACAGGCTGGCATACGAATCGCCTTTCTCGTGCCATGAGAACAGCTTTAGATAGCTGGGATAAGCGTATTCCTACGGGTAAGCTTAACGCTTTCTTAGGGCGTATTCAGTCTGCTCATCCGCATCCTTTGCGAGGCGGCAAGCAGGCACGAATCTTGTTCGCAACCCAGGCGTCCACTCGCCCTCCGCGTTTCGTAATATTCGCAACAGGCTTCTTAGAGCACGGATACCGTCGCTTTATTGAGCGATCTCTTCGCGAAGAGTTTGGATTCGAAGGAACTCCTATTCAAATCTCCGTAAAAGTGCGAGATAAAAAGAAGCGCAAATAGAGCGTAATTAGGTCGTAAGTAAAGTCACGATTAAAGCGTAAGTAAAGTAGGAGCGTAGTATGACTGAATTGGGCGAGTTAGCTCTTGATTTGCATCATGCTAGCGAAGACGAGATTTTTCAAGCATTTGTTGACTGGGTTAAAGATAACAAACATGTAGATTTGTGGCCGCATCAAGAAGAATCCGTTATGGATTTGCTTGCAGGAGACCACGTTATTTTAAACACTCCAACAGGTTCTGGAAAATCTCTTGTTGCTCTCGGAATGCATTTTGCAGCACTTGTCACAGGCAGACGCTCCTACTATACTGCACCAATAAAAGCTCTTGTATCCGAAAAATTCTTCGACTTGGTTGCTATTTTTGGGCGAGATAATGTTGGTATGATTACAGGCGACTCGCATATTAATGCGGATGCTCCAATAATCTGCTGCACGGCGGAAATCTTAGCAAATCAAGCTTTACGTGAAGGTGTAAATGCTGAAGTCGGTTGCGTTGCAATGGACGAATTCCACTACTACGGAGACCCAGAGCGCGGATGGGCTTGGCAAGTGCCGCTACTTACACTTCCAAACACGCAATTCTTACTTATGAGCGCAACTCTTGGAGACGTATCGGATATTGCGGAACGCTTAGAAAAATCAACAAAAAGAAGCGTTGATATTATTGCTAATGCTCCAAGACCGATTCCTCTTGAATACGAGTACACGGATAAGCCGCTTGCTACAACTGTAGAACTCTTATTTAACAAGGGTTTAACGCCAATCTACGTAGTTCATTTTTCGCAAGACGCAGCTCTGGAAACAGCACAAGCGCTCGCAAGTACGGGAGTTTCAAGCAAAGAGCAGCGAGACAAAATTGCTCAAGCAATTAAGGGCACAAAGTTTACTACAGGATTTGGCAAAATCTTGCAAAGAATACTTAGAACCGGCGTTGGAGTGCATCATGCTGGCATGCTTCCACGCTACCGAAGGCTCGTCGAACAGCTGGCTCAGCAAGGACTTCTGCCAGTTATTTGCGGAACAGATACTCTCGGCGTTGGTATTAATGTGCCAATTCACTCGGTTGTGCTTACAGCTCTTACAAAATTTGATGGGAATCGTAGTCGAAAACTTCGCGCTCGCGAGTTTCATCAAATTGCAGGCCGTGCAGGCAGAATGGGATTTGATACCGAAGGCTTAGTGGTTAGCGAGGCTCCAGAGTTTGAGATTGAGAATGCTCGCGCTGTTGCAAAAGCCGGCAATGACCCTAAAAAGCTTAAAAAAGTTAAGCGTAAGAAGGCTCCAGAAGGATTTGTTGTTTGGGGCGAGCCAACATTTACTAAGCTTATTGAAAGTGCTCCAGAAACTTTGAATCCACACATGGTTGTAACGCACTCAATGATTTTGAACGAAGTTACGCAAGGTGGAGATGCTAGAGCGCGCGTGCAAAAACTTATTGAAGATAGCGCGCAAAAGCCGCAAGATAAAGAGAAACTTCTTGAACGTTGCGACGATATTTTCCAAACTTTGCTTGATACTCAAGTTATTGAATGTAAAAAGCGCGCGGATGGTTCTTGTGATTATGAGCTTGATGTTGCAATGCCTGAAGGTTTTGCGCTAGATCAGCCGCTTTCGCCGTTCTTGCTTGCTGCTTTGGAATTGTTAGATCCTGAGTCTCAAAGCTACGCGCTTGACGTAATTTCCATGGTTGAAGCAACTCTGGATGATCCTAAGCCTGTTCTTCGTGCTCAAGAGCGTAAGGCTCGAGATGCTGCAATGGCTGGCATGAAAGACGATGGTATCGACTATGAGGAGCGCATGGAGCGCTTAGCTGAAGTCAGCTATCCTAAGCCTCTTGAAGATTTACTAGCTCCTGCTTTTGCGCAGTATCGCAAGGACGTGCCGTGGGCAAACGACTACTGGATTAAGCCTAAATCCGTTCTTCGAGACATGGTAGAAACTGCTTCCGATTTTACTGGCTATATTTCACGCTATGGCATTGCTAGAAGTGAGGGAACGCTTCTTCGTTACCTTTCGGATGCTTACCGTTCGCTTGCTCGCACTGTTCCAGAAGATATGCTTAACGAAGAATTGCGTGATATTATTTCGTGGCTTCGTCTTGTTGTACGCTCTATTGATTCAAGTTTGGTTGACGAGTGGGAGAGTGCAGGAGGTTCGGACGCTGAAGCTAGCGCTGTAACTACGGCTGCGCCTGGAACTTCTGAGTCTGTGGTTGAAGATCGCCGTGGTCTTATTGTGTTGATTAGGAATGCAATGTTCCGCCGTGTGCAACTTATGGATTTGGAAGATGCGGATGCTTTAGGAGAGCTTGACAAGGCTTGGGGTTACGGAGTTCACGAGTGGAATGATGTGCTTGACGACTATTACGACGAACATGAGTATGTTGGAATAGACGCCAAAGCTCGAAGCGGAGACTTATTTATTCTTGACGATTCGCTTGAAAAAAGTGAGCATTCTTGGAAAGTGCGGCAGATTATCGACGATTCTGACGGGGATCATAATTGGGCTATTACTGGCATTGTTGATTTGGATACAACGCAAGATGAAGGCGAAGTTGTGTTCTTCGATTACCAAGTTTCGCACGTCTAGTGTTGTAAACTTGTCTTAGTTTGTAACCAACAATTAGAATCGAACGTTTGTTCTATACGTATTGTAAGCTGGTATTTATGGAGCAGGATTTATTTGCAGCAAGTAGCGCGCCGAGTGATGTAACTCGTCCGTTGGCAGTGCGTATGCGCCCGAGCAGCATTGACGACGTGCTTGGGCAATCTCATGCTTTAAAAGAAGGCTCTCCTTTGCGCAGGCTTGCAAATCCGCAGTCTAAAGGTTCTCTTACTGCTCCAAGTTCTGTTGTGCTATTTGGTCCTCCAGGAGTCGGTAAAACTACTCTTGCATATATTGTTGCTCGCCAGTCTGGGCGAGTGTTTGAAGAGCTTTCTGCTGTAACTTCTGGTGTTAAAGATGTTCGTGCCGTGCTTGATCGTGCGCACGAGCGTTTAGTTAGCAAAGGCCAAGAAACAGTTCTTTTTATTGACGAAGTTCACCGTTTTTCTAAATCGCAGCAAGATGCTCTGCTTCCAAGCGTAGAAAATCGCGACGTAACTTTTATTGGAGCTACAACTGAAAACCCAAGTTTTTCAATCATTAAACCGCTTCTTAGCAGATCTGTAGTAGTAAAACTTGAGTCGCTTAGCGTAGAAGATTTACACACGCTTATAGAGCGCGCAGTAACTAGCGAAAATGGGCTCAACAATCAGCTTAAAATTGACGAGGATGCAATAGATTCTATTATTCGCTTAAGCGGTGGAGACGCTCGTAAAACTCTTACTATTTTAGAAGCTGCAGCAGGAGCAATAACAGGAGATGCTGCGCTACAGCACGGCAAAAAGAAGCCTGTTATTACTGCCGATATTGTTTCTAACGTAATGGACACCACTACAGTTCGCTATGACAAAGACGGCGACGATCATTACGATGTGATTTCTGCTTTTATTAAGTCGATGCGCGGAAGTGATGTTGATGCGTCATTGCATTACTTAGCGCGAATGCTTAGAGCTGGGGAAGACCCGCGTTTTATTGCAAGGCGAATTATGATTGCTGCTGCCGAAGAAGTTGGTATGGCAGCTCCGCAAATTTTGCAAGTAACTGTTGCTGCAGCTCAAGCTGTTGCTTTAATAGGCATGCCGGAAGCGCGCATTATTCTTTCGGAAGCTGTGATTGCTGTAGCAACAGCTCCTAAATCAAACGCAAGCTATAATGCTATTAATCAGGCTTTGCAAGATGTTGATGCTGGAAATATTGGTCAAGTGCCTCTTCATTTGCGAAACGCTCCAACGAAACTAATGAAAAGCTGGGGAAACCACGAAGGATACCAGTATGCTCACGATTGCCCTGGAGCTGTAGCATCGCAACAGTATATGCCAGACGAGCTTGTTGGCCGCGAATACTACCATCCAACGAATCGTGGATACGAGCACGAGCTAACTCAACGCTTATCTCAAATTCGTAATATACTTCATGAGTCTAAAGAAAGTAGAGAAGTTGGCAATGAAAAAGAATAACGCTTTTCTGTATTATTGCGTATCAACAGTTGTGCTTATTTGTATGCTTACAACTTGGGTTGTGTATGTTCGCTTCACTGTAGACACCGTGCGAAACAGCGGTTTTTCGCTGAAAAATGTTATGAACAACAATGCTGTAACAGCTGTAGTTGAACCAAATAAGTCAGATAATGCTCTTGCTTTAGCAGGTCGTGCTTATAAAAACGTGCTTGAAAATCTACACGGAAAATACAAGTTCAAAAATGTTCCAGATTCCTTCGGATATTACTACGATTTATGGGATTTGGATAATGATAAGATTCCAGAACTTATTGTAACTGCAAGGAAAAAATTAGGTTACGATGATGATAAGCCGCGTTTTACTAAAGTATTTTCTTTTGATGGCAAAAAAATTGTTGAGTCACAGTTAATTGAAGATTTAGAACCGTCTCATGATAACGAACTCTCAGAAACATTAATGTACGATCATAATCACAATGGCATAGTTGTATATCATCTATTTGATGGGCTTAAAGTTCGTCGTGATACTTACAAGCTTACTGAAGATTATAAGTTTAAATTAGATTCAAGTGTTGAAGATAATTCGGCAGATCCTGGCACTATAGGCGATTTTGATGCAATGTTCGTTGATGTTAAAAATCTTAAGCCTGTAGATAATCTCATCAATAATATGACTCTTAGTGAAAAAGAGAAGAAACACAATAAGTATATTCAAGATTTACGAGATGATGGATACACCATTCTTACCGGCAATGTTAAAGAGATGAATATTGACGAAGTAAAGCAAACAGCACAGCCGGATGCAGATTTAGAAAATTATTCTTATTATTTTGTCAACGATTCAAAAATTATTTATACAGTAAATATGCCATACAAAACCATCATAACTGTTGGAGTTGATGGCAAAGGTACGCCAGTTCCTGACACATATGTTTACAAACGTTTCTTTGTTGCACCTAAAGCCGGAGAAATGAAAGATTATGTAGGCAAAAACGTAACTATAGCAGTTAAAAAGGCTTCTTCAATATGCTTTACCTTAGAACCAAGTTACGATGACCCTAGCTACAGCGCTCTAAAAATCATTACAGACTAAACGTAAACTGAAGGTTTACGCGTTATCAAATCGTGCGACTAGAATCATGGTTAAGAATTTCATTTAAGAGAGATTGATTGATTCGAAAACTAAGTCAGCGATGCTTATTTTGTATCACGCTTAAGATGGAGGTTTATTATGAGCAAAGCTAAAAGTTACTTTTGGGGATTTGTTGTAATTGCAATACTAGCCGGTTTATTCTATTGCGTTCAGCACAACGGTTCTTTTAGTGGCGTGCGTAATGCTCTTAATATTAAACCGGATCTTAACGCTATTAGCGAAAAGTGTAATCTGCCAATAAAGCATAGCTATGCTCTTGGTGGGGCTAAAGCAATCGTAAAAGTTGGAACAGGCGACGCTTTTGAAAAAGATGCATCATGCGTACTCAATGAGTTTCCGTCCGCTGAAAAAAATCGTAAAAAATTAGAGAACATTCTTTACAAAAATGGTAGCCCCTTCGATATGAGTGATGACAATCATATTTTTATTGTTGGTGACCCATGTTCTGTAATAATTTTCCCGACTACTGCTGGCGACGTTATGATTGTTGGAGATGCTAGTAATCTTTCCCACATTGACAACAACTCGCTTATGGCAGGTTTAATGAAAGATGTTTCTTCCAATTACGGTGACTAAATCTACGTATAACACGTACAAACCTTATATAACATGCGCTGAATAAAGACGATTAGTTGTTGTGCAGCTTGGCGAAAGTAGAGATGTTTGCGATGAAGAAAAATAATGCTTTTTTGTATTATTGCGTATCAACAGTTGTGCTTATTTGCATGCTTACAACATGGGTTGTGTATGTTCGCTTTGTTGCAGACACTGTACAAAACAGCGGTTTTTCGCTGAATCATGTTGCTAGTAGTACCATAAGTGCTATCACAAAACCGAATACTCGCAGTACTGACGATATTCTTTCTCAAGCTGGTAAAGAATACAAAAAGGTGCTTGAAAATATTCACAAGTATTCATTCAATGATGCTCCAGAAGGCGATTATACTTACGCCTTATGGGATATTAATGATGACAAAATACCTGATTTGCTGGTTAATGATACGTACGAAGTTAAGAAAAATGATTCAGACGATACTAAGGAAGTGTCGTCAACACGAGTTTTTTCATACGATGGGAATAAGCTAGTTGCTCCTAATAATGTTCTCAAAACTCTATTAGGTAGATATGAGCATTCAACACTTTTCTTTTATAGGAATCACAAAGGTTTAGTATTCTATCTTCCGGAAAGTGAAGAGTGGTATAACAATCTTTCTAATAACAATCCTTCTTTTAACCCGGAAACACCATTCAAGTGGAAAGAAGTATCTTATACGCTTACGGGAAACAATCTGAACGATAGTACTACAGTTGTTGATTATCCTATTAAGAAAAATGAAAACGATACGTGCGAAATGGATAAAGTAGTTGCTCCAGTTTTTATTCCTATAAATGATGACACTGGTATCAATAAGCTAATCAATTCAAATAAACGTAGCGATAAGCAAAAAGCGTACGATAAGCAAGTTCTTCAATGGCAAGAAAAAGGGTATCAAGTTTATACTGGTACAGTAAAACAGCTTACTCCAGAAGAAGCATACAACTATCCTGGTGCGCCAGTAACATATACTGGTTTTAGTCTTGATGATTTTATACGTATTAACAATAACCCAACTACCACAGTGCTCGCATTAGATAATCCGCGCTCAGCATCGTCATATTGTAATGGAACTGAGTGCGGATACAGACCTCCAAGTAATTTGATGAATAGGGTCGTAATAATATTAGATGATGCATTTGTGCACGATCCAAATCATGACAAGATTATGAATTATGTTGGAAAGAGAGTTACTTTTGCAACAGATGGAATGTATGATACTGTAAACAATCTTCCATGGGCGCAGCCTGTATTAAGCAGTAGCTCATATATAATTCAGGAGTTAGATCCTAGCTTGGATGAGTACAAATAAGCAACATCAGGTGCGTTCATGAAAACTGCTGAGCGCTAACATATGAAATAATTTATTCACGCACAAGCATAATGTGGTCAACGTTGTCGAGTGTAGATACGCGGAACAATACAAAGCGATTGCCGATTACTTGCACGACTTCGGCGCCAAGCTTTTGAGCAAGAGCTTCAGCTGCTTCTTTAGCGCTTAATCCGGAACCATCTTGCACAGCGCACTTCATAAGTTCGTGGTACTGCATGGTTTCGTCTGCTTGCTTTACGGCTGCATCAGTAATGTCGTTCTTGCCAACGTATAAAAGTGGGCTTAGCGTATTAGCAAGTGCGCGAAGCTGCTTAATCTGCTTCTTTGTCAATGCCATAAGGCGTCCTTTCGCATGCAAGTTTAATCAAGTTTAATTAAACAAAAGTATTGCATAAGTTACATAAGTGCTTAACGGATTATACAGTATCTTGCGAATTATTTCACGCAAAAATTGCAACATGCGTATTTTGCTATGCATAATTTTATTCTGTATAACATTTATAAACTCATTGCAATAATCGCGCTAACAAAAGCAACGGCCACAACTAATAACAGCACATCTTTTGCGTTAACTTTCAGCGTGTGCAGGTGCGACCTTGTTGCGCTTGGCGTGTAGCAGCGAGTGTCAAGTGCTAAAGAAAGTGTTTCTGAGTGGCGAATAACGCCTGCAAAAGCAGGAACAATAAGCGAAGATATTGCGTGGATTCGTTTGCAAATCGAGCCGTCCCGTATGCTTCCGCCTCTAGCGGTTTGAGCGTGCGCAACTTCTACTGCTTCGTTAGAAAGCGTTGGTAAAAATCGCAATGCTAGGCTCATAATAAGCGATATTTCCTGCGTTGGCACTCCAATAGTTTTAAGTGGCGACAGTAAAGACGTGCAGGCTTCGGTTAGTACTGTTGGGCTTATTGTCATAACTAATATTGCGCCAATAATAATTACAAGCGAGAATCTTGTGGCAAATAGTATTGCGCAATTAATTCCGTCGTAAGTTACAATAATCGGCCCAAGTTTATAAAGTATTTTGCCTGTGCGAACGGCAAGAATATTCAGCAATCCCGAAAAAGTAAATACTGCAATAAGCATGTGTAGTGAAGAAATTAGTTTTATGAATTGTATTTTTGCGGCAATTATTAGACACAGTGTGGCAAAAGCAAGAACAGCTAACTGCGTGTAATGAGTGATGCTAAAAGCGCTTAGCATGAGCATAAAGCAGGATATAAGTGTTATTCTGGGATCAAAAGAGCTAAGTAGTGAGGTTGATTTTTCTTGCGAAGATTCTTCTGTCGTAATCGTTTCTTGTGATGATTTCTTTGTATCTTCTAAACTTTCACTATTGTTTGCTTTTAATGTTACTAATCTTGCTCCTAAAGCTTTTACGTCATGAATATTATGCGTAATAACAACAATTGTTACGCCTTGATTATTCAGTTCGCAAAGAATTTGCAATAAATGCGATGCTGCTTCAAAATCTAATCCTGCTGTTGGTTCATCAAGCACAAGTACTCTCGGTCTAAAAGCAAGAACGCCCGCTATCGCCACAAGACGCTGTTGGCCGCCGGAAAGAGAAAAAGGCGATTTTTCAGCCAAATCTTCAAGATTAAGCAATCTTAACGTTTCATCTACACGTTCTTTAAGTTCGTCTCCTTTTAGACCAAAATTTTTAGGACCGTAAGCAACATCTTCGTGCACAGTGTTAGCAAAAAGCTGCTGTTCTGGAAGCTGCATTACGTAGCCAATAGTTTCGCGAAGTTTTTGACGATTCTTTTTAGAAGTTTTTCCACTAACAGGTATTTTTTCTACGCTTATAGAACCAGATTCTGTTTTTAACAGTCCGCACAAAGCTTTCGCAAGAGTGGATTTTCCACAGCCGTTTTCGCCCATTATTGCAATTATTTCACCTTCGTTTACGTCAAGTGAATAGTTGTTAATTACAGCTGGAGATTTATCATCGTATTTAACTGTTAAGTGTGATATTGAAATTGCTTTATTTGAATGCGTGCTATTGTTTATGTTTTCGTTTCGATTCGCGTAATTATTAATATTTTCCTGCGCTTTTTTTGAAAAACTAGATTTAGAATTGTTGAAATATGATTCCAGTTTTTCTAAACAAATTTCGTGAAGCACCCCATTTTCTAGCAGAAGTATGCGATCTGCATTCTGGCATTCGTCAATTCGGTGCGTAATTTGCACAATACTTGTGCCGCTTTTGTGCAAATCATCAAATAATGTGTCAACGTTTTCTCGAGATTTAGAGTCAAGCATAGAAGTAGGCTCATCTAGCACAAGTAGCTTTGACTGCATTGCAATAGATCCTGCTAAAGCAACTTTCTGCATTTGCCCGCCACTCATAAGACTTGGGTTAGAAAGTCTATGATTTTGCATGTGAACAGCCTCTAAAGCATTGTTAACAAGTTTTCGCATTTTATGCTGTTCTACGTTCAAATTTTCCAGTCCAAAAGCAACATCATCTTCAGTAACAGTAGTAACAATCTGATCTTCTGGACTTTGAAACAGAGCGCCAATAAACTTTCGCGCATTTTTGTAAGCGTCAGCATAAGCAGTAGTATTTTCAAAAACTTTTTCGCCGCACAATTCAACATAGCCGCTATCTGGAGCTGTTAAACCTGCAATAATTTTTGCCAAAGTTGATTTACCAGAACCGTTTTTGCCCACAATTGCTACGCGCTCGCCGGAGCGAATTGTAAGATTTAGTTGCTCAAGCGTCCAAGTTTTTCCATCATCGTAGCTGAAGCAAATATTTCGCAACACTACTAGAGTATTGTTTTCAACTGCGCAATTTTGAGCTTCGTTCATACTACTGCTTGTGCTGGTATTTTGCATAGTTTATGCCGTTTAGAAGATTTACTTGCTGTGGTGAAGTAGTTTAGAAACTGGTTTATAAACAAGCATTGTTACTACAACGTGAAGCGCAAGTTTAATAATATTAAACGGCAGCAGTGCTGGAATAATAAGAGCCACAACCTGCGAAACAGTCATGTGAGCGTAAAGCGGAGTAATAACAAGATTTCCTGCTATTGCGAGCGCAATTGCAACAACAGAGCCTACCAAAAGTGCAATGATTGCACCTTTTCTGGTATGCATTTTTTTGTATACGATTGCCGCTGTAACACTAGCTCCTAAAGAAACTAGCACTGCCATAACTGTGCCGAGTGGATTGGTAAATAAGTGTGGTGCAAAGCCGAGTATGCTTACGATTGCTGCAGCTGAAGGCCCGTATGCGAATCCTGCAACTAGGCACACGATTCCTGAAGGATCGTATTTTAGGAATGAAAAGTCTGGAATTAGTGGAAATTCTATGAAACTTACTGCCATTGAAAGTGCTACGAATAGAGCGTATTTTGCTATTTTTTCGCTAGACCAGCGTGTGTTTGAAGAGTTAGTTTGATGATTGTTATGATTGATGGTATTAGAAATGCCCATGATGGGCCTCCGTTTCTTTCATCCGGACTGTAACCGTTGGCTTCGGAATTTAACCGAATCAGCAGCTTTTACGCCGCTCGCGGGCTTCAAAAAGGCATAAAATACGCATTTTGTTACCGCCAGTAAGGATTTTCACCTTCCCTGAAACTGACTATTCTTTTGTATCTCATGCTAGGAACATTGTTGTAATAATTGTGTGGCGAGGGTAGGTGCGAGAATACAAGTATGAGCAATATGGGAACAAAGAAAATTGTTAACAGCAAAGCCAATAGCGTATGCAAGAGTATTGATAAGCTTGCTGTTGTTGTGGTTACTTATAAGCGTCAGGAACTTTTGGATAATTTGTTCCATTCTTTTGAATGTTTGAACGAGTGTCCTTGGCGAATTGTTGTTGTTGACAATGAGTGCAGCGATAAAACTCGCGAAATGGTTTCTGTTCTTGAATCTGATTTAACTAATCGTTGGGGTAAGGCAGAAAAAGACGATGAGGGCAATTGCTCTCACGTTGTTTACGCTCCGCAGGATGAGAATCTTGGTGGCGCCGGCGGTTTTAGCGCTGGTGTTAAAAAAGCTTATGAACTTGGAGCTAAGTGGTTCTGGGTTATGGATGATGATGTTGAAACAGTGCCTGAATCTATTGAGCGTCTTGCTCCTTGGACTAAGCGCCACTCGGTTGTTCAAGGAAGTCGTTTAGATTACGACGGTGGTAATTTCTACTGGCAGTATGATTTTTTGGTTCCTCTTGGTATACCGAATCCTATTGCGCCTTCAGCTTTTGGTAATGCTGGTTATCGTGTGATGAACACAATGTGTTTCGAGGGTGGTTTAATTCGTCGCGATATTGTTGAAAAAATCGGCTTCCCGGATTCTCGCTACTTTATTTACTGGGATGATACTACTTACGGTTATCTTGCTAGTAAGGTTACGAATCCTATTGTTGTTCCGGATATTATTCTTCGTCGCACTCGCGATATTCCAAACTGGGATATTGCAGGAGTTCGTCAACTAAACTCAACTTCTGACATGAACCGTTACCATATTATGCGAAATCGTGGGTTTATGGCTCGCTACTTTATGGTTCATGGTGATTTCCATCCGTTTATGTTTGCGCTTGGAACCGCTTTAACTGCTGCTAAAGAGATTATTCGTCTGTTGGCTGTTGATCGTGAGCATATTCTTTCCGGTATTTGGAAATTATTTACCGGTTGGCTTGCTTCTAGGAAGATTTTGCATGACGGAACGTGGAAACCTATGCCTTCTTTGAAGTAAAAATAAAGCAGAAGTGAAGTAGAAGTTAACAATCAGCAAGCGTGTCGCAATAAATATACGATACAATACTTGTGAATATCCTGTTATCAGCACACATTCAGAGGGGAGTGTTAGTGAGATGATTGACACTGCACAAGCATTTGGCGTCGATATTGGCGGTTCTGGAATTAAAGCTGCTCCAGTAAATTTGGAAAAGGGCGAGTTTGCAGAGCCTCGTTATAAGATTCTCACTCCTGCAGTTTCTACGCCTCAGGCGGTTGCGGATATTGTTCGTCAGCAGCTTGAGCATTTTGAAGTTCCTGCAGACGTTCCTGTTGGAATCGCTTTCCCTGCTCCAATTAAGCCGGGCAAGAAGCTTGATTTTATGGCAAATCTTGACCAGTCTTGGATTGGTGTTGACGTTACTGAAGTCTTTAGTGAGGCTTGCGGTCGTCCAGTAACAGTTGTTAACGATGCTGACGCTGCTGGTTTAGCTGAGCAGCGTTTTGGTGCCGCTAAAGATAAGGATGGCTTAGTTATTGCTACAACGCTTGGAACTGGTATTGGTACAGCTTTGATTTACAACGGTGTGCTTATTCCAAACACTGAGCTTGGTCATATTCAGCTTGAAAAAGGTAAGGGAGATGCTGAAAAGTATGCTGCTTCTTCCGTTCGTGAAAAGCTTGATATGGGCTATAAGAAGTGGGCTAAGCGCCTGACTAAGTACTATGGTTTGATGGAAAAATACTTCAACCCAGATTTGTTTGTTGTTGGTGGTGGAGTTAGCCGCGTAAGCGAAAAATTCCTTCCACATATTGATATTAAGACTCCTATTGTGGTTGCAACTTTGCATAATGAGGCTGGAATTATTGGTGCAGCTTATTACGCAATGCAGAAGAATCAGCAACAGGACTAAATATTAATAAATAGTAATAGTTTATTTGTTGTTGTTTTAAGCTGGGTGCAGGTTTAATCTGTTACCCAGCTTTTTTATGCCAAGTGTTAGGGTTGTTACGTGCGATTTTCTTCAAGAGTAGACGTAAGCGAGCCAAATCCTATTATTTTAGCGCAGAGAAAAGCTGTGTCTCAAGGCATAAAGCTTACTAAATTAAACGATTCTAATCCTACTGTTCATTCTCTTGCACCTGAGTGTTTATCTGAAAGTTATGCTGCAAATCCTAGAGGACCTATTGAATCTCGAAAACTGTTAGCAGACTTTATTAATAAGCGCGATAATCGCACTAATACTTCTACTCCTTCAAAGCTTAATCCAGATCAGCTTTACGTACTTTCTTCAACATCTCAAGCTTACGCATGGCTTATGATGCTTCTTTGTGATGCCGGGGATGCTGTTATTGGTCCTACTCCTGGATACCCGCTTATTGAGTCGATTGCGCGCTTGCAATGCGTGAACGCAATACCGTATCCTTTGCATTACGACGGTTCTTGGACTATTGATTTGCCTCGCGTAAAAGAGTTAATTGAAAATAAGTCTTTGCGCATTAAAGCACTTGTGCTTATTAATCCGAATAATCCTACCGGCTCTTACGTAAAGAGTGAGGAGCGTAAAGAATTATTGCAATTATGTCATGATAATGATGTTGCAATAATTGCTGACGAAGTTTTTTACGATTATTATCTTGAGCCTTTTGAAACAAACGCTAGGCTTGCTGGGGAATCATCTACTCTCGTGTTTGCTTTGGACGGTTTTTCTAAAATGCTTGCAGCTCCTCACGCAAAAGTTGGGTGGATTGAAGTTTCAGGTCCTAAGGATGATGTTTACGAAGCTCAAAAAAGGCTTGATGTTATTGCAGACGACTTTTTGCCGATTGGAACAACGGTTTCTAAGCGTATACCTGAGTTGTTAGAGTATGCTTCTTCGCAGACTCAAAAGGTTCGTAACCGGGTTAGTAAAAATCTTAAAACTCTTCGTGAAACTTTAGCATCCTGGCCTAATTGTTGTGTTAGTGCTTTGCGTGCAGAAGGCGGTTGGAATATTTTATTGCGCGTGCCATCATGCATTGATGACGATGTGTTAGCGTTGCGCTTAATGCAAGATTATCATTTGGTTTCGCAACCCGGATATTATTTTGACATGCCAGTAAATGGGTATCTTGCTCTTTCTTTGCTGCCGGAAGAATCTCAGTTTATTGTAGGTTTGAAATCACTTTTAAAAACTGTTGATACTCTTCTTTGTGAAGAATAGTTTTACTAAAGACTTTTATTAAAATAGCGTAAGCCAGGAGCGAACCAAATACCATAAGTCTGGGTTAAAACGAAGTGTGCTATCTTCACGACCCGTAACAAACCAGCTGAGTGCTGCAATAATAATCGACACAAAAAGTAGTGTTATTACAACAAAACGTATGCTGTATGAAATAGTTTTTTTCTGCCAACAATCGTCTTTTTGAACAGAAGCAGCATGCTCTAAAAGTAAAGTTACGCCAACTATCGCAGTAATTGCAAAAGTCCACGCGAAATCTGCAATATATCTCCAACCAATTCCGGCTTTAAGACTGTCAAAAACAATAAGAAATACGCCAATTATTAAAGAAGTTATAGAAATATTCCACGAAATCTTGTGCAAGCAGCGTTTTCTCATAGCTAAAGCCGCAAAAGACGAAACTAATGCGAGAGGAGAAAGCACGAACATTCCGCCAATCATAGGCTCAGCATACTGCCATCTGTCAAAAGCAACAGGCTGAATGCCAATCCAAGGGAAAGTCGGAATTAAACGCAAAGGCAGAGCAATATAGCTAAGAATAGACGGCAGAATATTTTGCGATGGCAAACGCATAGTTGTCATATCTGTAATAGTGATTTGATACTCGTTGCCAAAATTTAATGGTGAACCAAATCGCAAAAGATTATACACGCCAAATGGAATTGCAGTAATTACTGCTGGAAGAATCCAAGCTGTAGCATAGAGCAAAGGAATGCTCCAATATTCAGCTTTCTTCCAATCTTTACTAAAATCGTTAAACGATTTTTTCAAAATAGGGTATAGCACAGGAATTGCAAATAAGACTGCTATCACAAAAGTAGGTCTGCAACCTAAGTTAAGCGCTATAAAGAACGATCCCAAAGCAATATTTCTAAAAGAATTAGTTTTACTATTACCGAATGCGCCCAAATAAAACCATAATCCTAAAGATGTGAAAAATAGTGAAGCTGCCATTGGAACGGAATAGAAAGATGTTCTAAACCACAAGTAAACCGTGTTTGCGCTAATAAAGAACAGTGCTAAAGAAATTGATACGGTTCCTAAAGAAGCGTTTTTTACAGTGTTCTCAATTATGCGAATAACAAGTAAAGATCCTGCAATAAGAAAAGCAATAAGAAACACGAATGTTGCAACAGTAGTTGGAAGCATTGCTCCGCCTGGAATCCAAATGCTTGTAATAAGACGGTAAGGCAAAAACAGTAGTACTGCTGGAAGAACACCAAAATACGAGTACCAGTGCCCCTTATAGTATGCGTAATCCCAGTACATGTGAGGAACTGAATGATTAAGAAGATTATTCCTAGCCATAGGATCATACGGGTTTGGCAAGGTGGTTAATTCGTGAGGAACAGGAAGATTAAGATGAACCTGCCCTTTTGCAAGAGCGTCAGCAGTATGAGCATACTGGTCGAAATCGTAAGCGTAATTTCCAGGCGAATCAAAATGCATTGGTGTAGCATTACGCAAATTCCAAATAATTGTTGCAAGCGCAATGATTATAAAAGGCATCCATGATGCGAATAAGTAGAATCGTTGAGAAATGCTACTTGTGTTGAGTTTAATTTTCCAAAGCTTAGACCAAGGATTCCATAAAGCTATAAGTATTGCAAAAACAATTAGTATGCTTACGCGTCCCCAAGACCAGCTAAAAGGCGCTCTAACATTAGCTCTAGCATCCTCAACATCAAGTATTGCTCCAGCTGGATGCTGAAGCCATACTCTAACTACGCACGGTTGATCAACTACTTCTTCAGGAATGCTAAGTAGGGAAGCGTTAAGCGCTCGAGGATTTGTGCTTTGCGGTTTGCTTAAATATTTATTAGCTTCAACACGCGTGTGAATATCGTCTATAATTTGCTGCTTTTTATAAAGCTTATTTTTAACGCGAGAAGGTTGAAGACGAATATAAGGCGAGCTTCCATCTGAAATAACCTCTAAGTATGCTTCGGAAGGGTCTGTTATAAGAAGACCGCCTGATTTAAGACGTTTAACGCCGCTTCCTAAAGAATTGTGAACAGATGCGCTATCCGTACTTCCTGTAATACTGCTCCAAAATGGAATATTTCCAATAGAACATTCAAATAGTGTAATTATAAGCAAAACAAGAAGTGGAATGTGTAAAAAACGCCATGTGCAGCGCATAATGCGACTGTGAGTTTGCCTGCTAGTATGCGAAATAGTATTGCTAGAATCTTGCGGCAAGTTTTTAAGCATGGACGTTGTAATCACCACATAACCATTCTATTTCAAAGTTTCGAGCATTTTTCTAACTATTCTTCAGCAACCAAGTCAAGATATTCGTCGTTCCACAAATCTTCGTCGCCGTCAGGCATAAGAAGAACACGCTCAGGGCGCAAAGCTTCAACAGCACCCTCGTCGTGTGTGACTAGCACAATTGCGCCCTCATACTTAGATATAGCTTTTAAAATCTCGTCACGAGACGCAGGATCCAAGTTGTTAGTAGGTTCATCGAGAAGCAGTACGTTAGCTTGCGAAGTAACAAGTGTTGCGAGAGCAAGACGCGTTTTTTCGCCGCCGGAAAGCACTTTAGCAGGCTTCATTGCGTCGTCACCAGAAAATAGGAAGCTGCCAAGCATAGAACGTGCTTGTGTGTCATCCAGGTTTGGAGCAACATGCTGAAGGTTTTCAAGAACCGTAGCATCTAAATCCAAAGTGTCGTGTTCCTGGGCAAAATAGCCGATTTTGCAGCCGTGACCGTACTGAACTTCTCCAGTGTCTGCCGTTTCTTCTCCTGCTAGAATGCGCAAAGTTGTGGTTTTTCCAGCACCGTTGTAACCCAAAATAACAACCCTAGAACCTTTGTCTATTGCAAGATTAATTCCAGCGAAAACAATGTTAGAACCGTATGCTTTAGAAATATCTTTTGCCATAATTGGTGTGCGACCGCATGGTGATGGTTCTGGGAAGCGAATGTCTGCAACTTTTTCCTGTTTTTGAGCTTCGCTGGTTTCGCTAAGTAAACGTTCTGCTCTGCGCATCATGTTTTGAGCTGCTACTGCTTTTGTGGCTTTTGCGTGCAGACGAATACCTTGCTTCATAAGGCGTTCTGCCTTCTTTTCGGCGACTTCGCGCTCGCGGCGGCGGCGTTCCTCGTCTACTACTCGCTGATGCAAGTATGCTTTCCAACCCATTGAATACATGTCTATTTGGGCGAGTTGAGCATCCAAATGCCAAACTTTGTTTACTACTTCGTCAAGTAGTTCCGTTGAGTGGGAAATAACAAGGAAGCCGCCTTCGAAACGTTTCAAATAATTACGCAACCAAATAATTGAGTCGGCGTCCAAATGGTTCGTAGGCTCATCGAGAATAAGAGTGTCGGCGTCAGAAAACAGAATTCTCGCGAGTTCGATGCGTCTGCGCTGTCCGCCGGAAAGAGTGCCAAGAGTCTGCTGCATAACTTCTTGAGGTAGTCCCAAGCTTGTTGCCATTGAAATTGCTTCAGACTGTACTGCGTAACCGCCTGCTTTTTCAAAATCTTGCATAGCTTTGTCGTAGCGGTTCATAGCTTTAGTCATTACGTCCGGGTCTGGGTCGGTCATTTCTTTTTCTGCTTTGCGAATCCTAGACACAATGGAAGAAATATCTCGAGCACTCATAATGCGATCAATTACGCTTTGCTCAGGGTCTGCTGCGTGAGTATCCTGAGGCAAATATCCTAGGCCTCCGCTTACTCTAACGGATCCTCCTGCTGGAAGCATATCTCCAGTAATTACTCGAGTAAGAGTTGTTTTGCCTGCGCCGTTTCTACCGACTAAACCGATTTTGTCTCCCTTTGTAACGTGAAAATCGGTAGGGTTTAACAGCGTGCGCGCACCAATTTGAATGGTTAATGCTTGTGCGTCAATAGGCATAGTTTATAATCCGTTTCCCAAAAATTAGGCTTTATTTTATGTGTAATAAGTAAAGTATTGCCAAACTCACTATTGTACCGTGTGCTAGTAACGAATATGTGATTATAAGTTAGCAAAATACTTTAGTTTTTCGAACACTTGTTCTAAATGTAATTTTATAGTATAGTGGTTTGTTAATAGTTGGGGAGTGTTAATGGGGTTAAAAGTGGAGGTATGCGTTTGAATCAGCAAGTAAGTAAGCAGTCTGATGCTTTGCAAGCATTACTAGATAACACTACGTTTTCTTCGCATGACGGAAAAATAATATCGGATTTGTCCAAAGTTCCTTCTGAATGGAAAATCACTATTCAAGGAGCACGCGAGCACAATCTTAAAAACGTGAGCTTGTCTATTCCTCGAAATCGAATGGTTGTTTTTACTGGTCTTTCTGGATCTGGTAAATCCTCTTTAGCTTTTGACACGCTTTTTGCAGAAGGTCAACGACGTTATGTTGAGTCGCTTAGTGCATACGCTCGCCAATTTTTGGGGCGTATGGATAAGCCGGATGTTGATTTTATTGAAGGGTTAAGTCCGGCGGTTTCTATTGACCAAAAAACTACTAATAGAAACCCTCGTTCTACAGTTGGAACAATTACTGAAATATACGATTATTTACGATTGCTGTTTGCTAGGGTTGGAGTTCCTCACTGCCCTGAGTGTGGTGAGTTGGTAAGTGCACAAACTCCTCAACAAATGACAGACGCTTTGCTTTCTAAGCCAGAGCGTACGCGTCTGCAAATTTTATCTCCTGTTGTTAGAGGTAGAAAAGGAGAGTTTAAAGATACGCTTGAATTGTTGCGTTCGGACGGCTATGCGCGAGCAATTATTGACGGTCAAATGCATGAACTTTCTGAAGATATTACTCTTGAAAAACAAAAGAAACACAATATTGAAGTAGTAATTGATCGAATAGTCATAAAAGAAGGTATTCGCGTTCGTTTAACAGACTCAATCGAAACAGCATTAAAACTTTCTAAAGGTGTTATGGTTGCTGATTTTGTTGACGAGCCAGAAAACTCTCCAAACAGGCGCCAATCATTTTCCGAGCACAGGTCTTGCCCTAATAATCACAAGCTAGATCTTGAAGAAATTGAACCTAGAACATTTTCGTTTAATGCACCATACGGAGCATGCGCAGAATGTTCCGGAATTGGCTACAAGCTTGAAATTGACCCTGAGCTTGTTATACCAGATTCAGACAAATCTCTTTCTCAAGGAGCTATTGAACCTTGGGCAATGAATAAAGCTGCAGGAATGTACTATCAGCACGTACTTTCAGGTCTTTCTAAAGACATGGGCTTTAGCATGAATACGCCTTGGAAAAATCTTCCAGAAGACGTACAGCATGCAATAATGTACGGGCATGATTTTAGCGTAAAAGTCTCGTACAAAAACAGGTGGGGTAGGCAGCGCGAATATTCCACAGGCTTTGAAGGTGTAGTTAGAACGCTTATGCGAAAGCATGACGAAACTGATTCGGATCAAATGCGCCAATACTACGAGTCGTACATGCGCGAAGTTCCATGCCAAAAATGCCATGGAAAACGCTTACGTCCAGAAGTTCTTGCAGTTACAGTTGCAAATACTTCAATATCCGAAGTATGCGATATGCCAGTTGAACGCAGTCTAGAGTGGGTTAATGAGCTGCATTTAGAAGGATCTAAAGCACTTATTGCAGGAGAAGTATTAAAAGAAATCCGCGCACGACTTGGCTTCTTAAACGACGTAGGATTAAACTACTTAACTCTTTCAAGATCTGCAAAAACATTATCTGGTGGCGAAGCACAACGAATTCGCCTAGCTACACAAATAGGCTCAGGATTAGTTGGAGTTATGTACGTGCTTGACGAACCATCTATTGGACTTCATCAGAGGGATAACGAGCGACTGATTGCAACATTGCATCATTTAAGAAACCTAGGAAACACTCTTATTGTTGTAGAACATGATGAAGAAACAATTCGCGAAGCAGATTGGTTAGTTGACATTGGTCCAGAAGCAGGAGAACACGGCGGAGAAGTAGTGTACTCTGGTCCTGCAGCAAATATTGTGAAAGCAAAACGCTCGATTACAGGCGACTATATTTCAAGAAGGCGAATAATTGAAGTGCCAAAAAATCGTCGCTTAATTAACCCAGATCGAATGCTACATATTATTGGATCTCAGGAGCATAATCTTAAAAATATAGACGTTAACATACCTTTGGGAGTATTTACTTGCATCACAGGAGTATCTGGATCTGGAAAATCAACACTAATTAACTCAATTTTGTACCCTGTTCTTGCAAACAAACTAAACGGCGCTCGCATAGTTCCTGGGAAACACAAGCGTGTGGAAGGATTGGAATATTGCGATAAAGTAGTTCATGTTGATCAAAATCCTATTGGTCGAACCCCACGTTCTAATCCTGCAACGTACACTGGCGTGTGGGATAAAATTCGCACACTTTTTGCTCAAACTCCTGAAGCAAAAGTTAGAGGCTACGGTCCTGGAAGATTCTCATTCAATGTTAAAGGTGGCCGTTGTGAAGCCTGCCATGGTGATGGTACCTTAAAAATTGAGATGAACTTCCTGCCGGATGTGTATGTAGAATGCGAAGTTTGTCACGGAAAACGCTACAATCGTGAAACTTTGGAAGTTACTTATAACGGAAAGTCAGTTTCTGACGTTCTTGACATGCCAATTTCAGAAGCTGCGGTATTTTTCAAAGCATACCCGTCTATTGCTCGCTACTTGGATACTTTGGTTCAAGTTGGATTAGGTTATATTCGTTTAGGCCAAAGCGCGCCAACTCTTTCTGGTGGAGAATCTCAGCGCGTAAAACTTGCTACAGAATTGCAACGAAGGTCAACCGGCAAAACAGTGTATATTCTCGACGAACCGACTACTGGATTACATTTTGAGGATGTTAGAAAGTTGTTGAATGTTTTGCAATCGTTGGTAGATAAAGGCAATAGTGTTATTGTTATTGAGCATAATCTCGATGTTGTAAAGTCTGCTGATTGGATTATTGATTTAGGTCCTGAAGGTGGAGATTCTGGCGGAACAGTTGTTTCGGAAGGAAGTCCTGAAACTGTTTCACTATGTGAGGCAAGTTGGACTGGTAAATTCCTTAAACCAATGTTAAATTCGTAAAATTAAATTCGCATATTGTGCGTAAATCTTAAACGATTGTTTACATTTTGTGCTTGAAAGGAGGTGAAAATGCAGAATAATAATCTTAATAAGAATTTGCATAAACCAGATAACTTGCAAGAATTAGATCAAATGAAAGCGAACGAAAAATGGCGAAAAACGCAATCATTTGAAGATGAACATTATCTCGAAAATTCAGAAGATTCAGAAAATTCAGAAGATTCAGAAAATGCTAGCGAAAAGGTAAATGCTTTTGGAGCTCCATTATTGGGGGATAGTCGAGACTTGTTCCGTCCAGCGGCTAAAGATATTCCAGCGCAACCTGGAGTATACAAGTGGCGTGATGCAGATGGTCGAGTAATTTATGTTGGAAAAGCAAAAAATTTGCGCAATCGTTTAGCAAATTATTTTCAGCCACTTTACCAATTGCATCCTCGCACGCAATCAATGGTACTTTCTGCTAGAAGCTTGGAGTGGACTGTTGTTGCTACAGAATTTGAGGCGCTTACTCTTGAATACACTTGGATTAAAGCTTTCGACCCGCGATTTAATGTTGTTTTTCGAGATGATAAAACTTACCCTTATGTTGCTGTATCTGTAGGAGAAACATTTCCTAGAGTGTGGATTACTCGAAATCGTTCCGCAAGAAACGCTAGATATTTTGGACCATATGCAAAAGTTTGGCCATTGCGTCACAGCCTAGATTTGCTTATTAAAACTTTTCCTGTTAGAACATGCTCGCCTGCAGTTTTTAATAAGGCTCATAGAACAGGGAGACCATGTTTGCTCGCCTCGATTGGTAAATGTTCGGCTCCTTGTATTGGAAATATTAAACCGGATGAGCATCGTTATTTAGTTGAGCGCCTAGTTGGGGTTCTTACTGGAAGCGTAGTCTCATCTTATATTTCTCAAATAACTCGTGAAATGAAGCAAGCTAGCGAGGAGCTAGAATTTGAGCGTGCTGCTAAATTGCGTGACGAAATTTCAGTATTAAGCACTGTTTTACAACAAAATTCAGCTGTTTTTGACGACGATGTGGAAGCTGACGTATTCGGTTTTTGTACCGATGAGCTTGAAGCTTCAATTCACGCATTCTTTGTTCGTTCTGGAATGATTCGCGGCGAGCGCAATTGGTCTGTTGAGCGCAATGAGCAAATAGCTGATGGTGAACTTTTAGCGGATTTAATTACGCATGTTTATGCAGAGTATGAACATAATGTTTTTAATGGTAAGAATACTTCTATAAGTATTAAGAAGATTCGAGATGCTGTTAGTGATACGCAAAAAGCTACTGCAACTGATGTAATATTGCGAGCTCAAGCAACTAGAGAGCGTAGGGAGCGCCAAGAAACTACGGGGCGCGAAGATTTGTTAGCTCCTATATCTCCAGTTCCGCGCGAAATAATAGTTCCAATTTCAATTCCTGAAGATCGTCAAGAAGAGCTTGAATCATGGCTTAGTAATATGCGCGGCTCTAAAGTAAGTATTAGAGTTGCGGAGCGTGGAGAAAAGCGAGCTCTTATGGAGCGTGCTAACGAAAACGCTTCTCAAGCGTTAACTCGCATAAAATCAAGTCGTATTAACAGCATAGATATTAGAACTGAAGCCTTGAACGAAATTTCTAAGGCTCTTGGCATGAAGGAATCTCCTTTGCGCATTGAATGCTACGATATTTCAAATACTGTAGACGGTAGTTATCAGGTTGCTTCTATGGTTGTGTTTGAAGATGGAATTGCGCGTCCTAGCGAGTATCGTCATTTTGTTATTCGCGGAGAAAATGGTGTTGGAAAACTTGATGATTTAAGCGCAGTTTATGAAACAATTTTTAGAAGATTTAAGCATTCTGATTCGAATGTTGAATCTGAAAATTTGAATAACTCTACTGTTGTTGCAGATTCTAATCAGAATCGTCGTTTTGCCTACAAGCCGCAACTTATTATTATTGATGGCGCAAAAGAGCAAGCTAAATCTGCTAAGCGCGCAATGCTGGACGCGGGTATTAGCGGTATTACTGTTTGTGGTTTAGCTAAAAAACTTGAAGAAGTATGGCTTCCAGATGAAGATTATCCGATCATTTTGAAGCGTAGTTCAGAAGGATTGTATTTGTTGCAGCGTGCAAGGGATGAATCTCATCGTTTTGCTATTACTTACCATCGTAAGTGTAGAAGAAAAGGTGCTTTGCATTCAGCTTTTGACACTATTCCTGGAATTGGTGAAGTGTATCGTAAACGTTTGCTTTCTTCCTTTGGATCTTTAAAAGAGTTAAAGAAAGCTTCGTTAGAAGATTTACAAAAGGTTAATGGCATTGGTGAAAGTAAAGCAAAAACCATATTTGACGCTTTACATTCTGAAACAGCTGGCAGCTAGTTGTCGTAAAAATTGCGGTTTCAATAGTGATAGTTGAAAATAGTGTATAAGTTGTATCAACAAAAAACTCCACCTTGTAGAAGATTCTCGCTTGACTCGCAAAATATTAATCTACAAGGGGGAGTTTTCTGTAATTTTTATTAAATACTTATGAAACATTTGTGAACTTTATTACCGTTTGCTAGCCCAAATCTGCATATGTACAAATCCATTTATTGTATTTGTGCTCCAAAACGATTGAAGCCCAGTATTCTACAGGTCCTGCAGAAATATGAACAACGCCTTCAAAATGATGAGGATTCGTTAGCATTCCATTAACAAAACTCGGCACTGCCGGCATCGCACACAATGCTGAACGTGTTTTCATATCATTCTTATATTGGAAGTAATCATCCATTAGCTTCCACATGTTATTTAATTTTGTAACACACTTTGGTGTTAGCAATTGTTTCATAGCTGTAGAAGTAGGTCTTCCTCTGGAAATATCAGAAGCAATGCAAGCTATTTGGCAAGTTCTTAATGCAATCTTAACAAGATCTTTTTCATCTTGATCGTCAAAATAGCATGTGCCAATATGGTACTCCAGTTTTTTACGCGATAAAGCAATAGACAGTTCGCCTTCGTACACTGGTAACGATGTGCGAGCGTTAAAAACAACATGTGGCGGATGCTCATTGTTATCGTTGCTATTATTTGATGACTTGTTGTTAAGCACGTCATCATTTTCGTCATCGTTATCCATTTCATATGTATCAACTATATTAATTTTCATTTTCTCTCCTGTATCTCATCTGCTCTATGAGCCCTTAAATTTCAGTACTTGCTAAGCTCATATCCCTACAAAATCAGCAAGTTAGATAAAAGCTTACAACGCGAGTTTTCGTCTATCTGTGTAAAATGCAAAAATGTGGATAAATTACAAAATATTCGTCATTTACCTTGAAAATAAACGATTTTAAGCGTGTTGAGTTATACACATTACGGTTTTATCGGTGTGTCGTATGATTTGGATGAATATTTTGTATGCATTGTTATGCAAATTTGCTTATAAAAACCATTAAAAATTAGATTTTTCAACATCAAAAAGCTACTGATAATAGTTGTAAAACATTGCGGATAAAACTTCGTCAGCATAAGGCACTAGCCTAATAAGTATGTCTCAGGAAATTGAAATTGGTTTGGGCAAAAAAGCCCGAGTTGCATATTCGCTTGACGATATTGCTATTGTTCCTTCGCGCCGTTCGCGCGACCCAAAGGCTGTATCTACTTCATGGCAGGTAGATGCTTATACCTTTGATATTCCAATTATTGCCGCTCCAATGGATTCAGTTACAAGCCCAGATACTGCAATTGCTATTGGTCAAATGGGCGGTCTTGGAGTTCTTGATTTGGAAGGATTATGGACTCGTTATGAGAATCCAGAGCCTTTGTTAAAAGAAATATCCGAGTTGCCTTGCGAGGTTGCAACGCGTCGAATTCAGGAAATTTACACTGAACCAATCAAGCCTGAATTAATTGCTAAGCGCTTGCATACTATTCGTGACGCTGGTGTTACTGTTGCTGGCGCTCTTTCTCCTCAGCGAACTCAGGAACTTTACAATACTGTTCTTGAAGCTGGTGTTGACTTGTTTGTTATTCGCGGAACTGCTGTGTCTGCTGAGCATGTTTCCACAGATCACGAGCCTCTTGATTTAAAGAAGTTTATTTACGATCTTGATGTGCCTGTTATTGTTGGAGGCTGCGCTGATTACACTTCTGCTTTGCATTTGATGCGCACTGGAGCTGCAGGTATTTTAGTTGGATTCGGCGGTGGTGCTGTGTCTGCAACTATGAACACTTTGGGAGTACAAGCACCTATGGCTACTGCTATTGCTGATGTTGCTGAAGCTCGTAGAGATTATATGGATGAGTCCGGTGGTCGATACGTGCAAATTATTGCAGATGGCGGAATGGGTAATTCTGGCAACTTTATTAAAGCTCTTGCAATGGGAGCGGATGCCGTTATGCTTGGAACTCCATTAGCTCGCGCAACGGAAGCTCCAGGCCGTGGCACTCATTGGGGTGCTGAAGCTCGTCATTTAACACTTCCACGCGGTATGCGCACTAATGTTGGAACGGTTGCTCCATTGGAAAACATTCTATTTGGTCCAAGTCACGAGGCTGACGGTACAACGAATTTTGTTGGTGCTTTGCGTCGCACAATGTCTTCTACCGGATACGTGGATGTAAAGAGCTTCCAGCGTTGCAATGTTGCGTTTAACCCATTCCATCAGGATGTTCGTTAAGTTTATTTCAGCATAACTTTGTATATAGAATATGCGGTTTAGTGCACGAATTGTGTGCTAAACCGCTGTATTTTTAGCATATTGCGTAACTTTTAGTATAAGCGCTTGTAAAAATTCGTTTATTTAAATATTTTGTCAGCTAATAACAATATTAATAGATATTTTTTGTACGGCTTACAGTCGTGTCGGCATAGTAATCAAGTACAATTAATAATATGCTCCGAGAATTTTCTGTAGAAGTAATTCACCCAACTCAAGATGGTGACACCATTTACTCGCTTCTTTCTAACCGTGCTATGCGCGATCCGCAAGGTATTGTTGCGCAGTGGCAAGAGGACGACACTCGCCAGTGGCATGATGTTACTGCTGCTGAAATGCTCTCCAAGGTAAGAGCTGTGGCTCGAGGTTTAATTGCTCTTGGCGTGCAGCATGGGTCAAAAGTTGTTATTTATTCTGCTACATGCTACGAGTGGGGTGTTGTTGACTTTGCATGCGCTTGCATTGGTGCAGTTAGCATTCCTATTTACGAAACGGATTCTGCTTTACAGGCTGCCGACATTATCAACGAAGTTAAGCCGGTTATTGCTTTTGCTGGTGACGATTCTCATGCACAATGCTTAGAGCGAGTTCGCCAAGATTATAAGCGTATTACTCTCAAAACCGTATTCAATTTCAAAGCAGGCGGTTTGGAAGCAGTTATTGACTTTGGTAAATCAATAAGTGAAGACGAGCTAAATCAGCGTGTTAGCGCTGTTAAGGCAGACGATTTGTCTACTATTGTTTACACTTCTGGCTCTACTGGAAAGCCAAAGGGAGCTATGCTTTCTCACCGTAACTTTACGCATATTGTTTTTGCAGGATACGATGTTCTTAGCGACATGCTTTGCAAACCAAATCGTTTACTTCTTTTCCTTCCTCTTGCGCACTGCTTTGCTAGATACATTCAATATGTTGCTATTGGCGCGCATGGTGTAATTGGTTATGTTCCTAACGCAAAACATTTACTTGCAGACTTGCGTAGTTTTAAACCAACATACTTATTAGGTGTTCCTCGAGTTTTTGAGAAAGTTTACAATGCTGCTTCTCAAAAAGCTGGTGCAGGTATTCGTGGTCGTATTTTTGCTAAAGCTGTTAAACATTTTATTCAGTGGTCTCGTGACAACGTTGATGGCAAAGCTCATTCTTTGGCTTCGCGCATGAATCACGCTATGTATATGCGCACAGTTGGTTCTTCAATACGCTCTGCTTTAGGCCCTAATCTTTCATGGCTTGCTTGCGGTGGTGCTCCAATTAATGCTGATTTAGCGCATTTCTTCAACGGTCTTGACGGCATTACCTTCATTCAAGGTTACGGTATGACTGAAACTGCAGCTCCTTGCGTAGTTAATTTTGAACACGCAAATCAGGTTGGTTCAGTTGGTCGCCCAGGTCCTGGAATCACAATTCGACTTGCTGACGATGATGAAGTGCTTATTAAAGGACCTAACGTTTTCATGGGTTACTACAATAAGCCTGAGCTTACTGCAGAAGTTATTGACGAAGATGGCTGGCTTCATTCTGGCGATCTTGGTGAAATTGATGACGAAGGCTTCCTATCGATTACTGGTCGCAAGAAAGATATTATTATTACTGCCGGAGGCAAGAATATAAGTCCTGCTCCTATGGAAAGCATTATTGCGCAATGCCCACTGGTTTCTCACGCAGTAGTGGTTGGAGATGGAAAGCCATTCGTTTCTGCATTGATTGAGCTTGACCCAGACATGGTTCGTTCATGGCTTAAGAATAAGAGCATGGATGTTGACTTATCTATGAAAGAAATTGCTAACAATGACGCTGTTCGCTCTGTTGTTCAGCAGTTTATTGATCAAGCAAATAGCACTGTTTCTAGGGCTGAGTCTGTTCGCAAATTTGTTATTTTGCAAGATGAGTTCACTCAGGACGCTGGAACGTTAACTCCAAGTATGAAGATTGTTCGTCCAAAAATACTTGCACGTTACGCAGATATTATTGAAACTCAATTGTATGCTCCAAAGCCAAACACGCGTCCTTTGCCTGCAACTGTTAAGATTCTCGACAAAACTACCGAAACTGTTAAGCAGGCTCAAGAAACAGTTAAGCAAGCGCAAGAGGTTGTAACTCCTCGAGTCCGTCAAGCAATTGATCAGGCTGCAACTCATCTTAAGCATTTTGGTGAAGAAGCTTCCTCGGAATCATCTGTTTTGTCTCGCGATGATCAAGACAATAACGATAATAACGTACGCAACAACGAGTGAAATTAATTACTAATCTGCAATAGAAGATAATGTGTAATTAGTTACACTTGATTAAGGAGTTTTTGCGTGGCAATTAGAAAAATTCGTGTTGTTCCAGATCCTGTTCTTAGAACACCTTGTGACGAGATTCGTGAGATTACGCCGGCTGTTAAGCATTTGGTTGAAGATTTGTTGGAAACTGTGAACGATCCAGGTCGTGCAGGATTGTCAGCTAATCAAATTGGCGTAAGTTTACGAGCGTTCTCTTACAACATTGATGGACGTATTGGCTATATTCTAAATCCTGTTCTTGAAGATTTAAGCGGAGAACAATACGACGATGAAGGCTGCTTATCTGTGCCAGGATTGTGGTATAAAACTCGCCGATATAATCATGCTCGCGCTCGCGGTATTGATTTAGACGGTAAAACTGTTGTTCTTGAAGGCGATGGTCTTATGGCCAGAATGTTGCAGCATGAATGCGATCATTTGGACGGTCATATTTATTTAGATAGGCTAGAAAAGGACGTTCGCAAGCAAGCTATGCGTGAGCTTCGCAACAATATGCGCTCCTAACTTTGGCTGATTAAATATCGTATCTAGTATCTGATATAATTTCGCTTTGCGCGTCCATTTTGAGCATGAGTATTGTCGCGTTATATGAATGCTCGCTTTTTATTGTCTACAAGGACTCGCAAATACGCGCCATGTACGCGTCCGTTCGTGTCGGTCGGCTTGCGCTTAGACGTATGTTTAAGCCAAGTTGCATGCGAACAGACATGGCCAGGCAAGAACCGACAAGAAAGGTATATAGATATGGCACAGATTACCATGAGCGAAATGCTGAAGGCTGGATTGCACTTCGGTCATCAGACTCGTCGCTGGAACCCAAAGATGAAGCAGTTCATTCTTACCCAGCGCAATGGTATTCATATCATCAATTTGTTCAAGTCTCTCGACATGATCGACAAGGCTTATGACTTCATCAAGCAGACTGTTGCCCACAATGGCACTGTTCTCTTCGTGGGCACTAAGAAGCAGGCTCAGGAAGCTGTACAGAATCAGGCAACTCGCGTAAACATGCCTTATGTTTGCGAGCGTTGGCTTGGCGGTATGTTGACCAATTTCCAGACCGTTTCTACTCGCGTAAAGCGCTTGAAGGAACTTGAGGAAATGGACTTCAGCGATGTTCGTGGATCCGGCTTGACTAAGAAGGAACTTTTGCTTCTCGAGCGTGAGAAGGACAAGCTTTCCAAGCAGCTCGGTGGTATTCGCAACATGAACCGTACTCCATCTGCCATGTTCGTTGTTGACATTAACAAGGAAGCTTTGGCTGTTGAAGAAGCTCATAAGCTTGGTATTCCAGTCGTGGCAATCGTTGATACCAACACTGATCCTGAAGCTGTTGAGTACCCAATTCCAGCTAACGATGATGCTATTCGTGGCGTTGAGTTGTTGACTAGCTTAATGGCTGACGCTGTAGCTGAAGGTTTGCTTGAGCATGCTGGTAAGGGCGCTAAGTCCGAAGGTAATGATGCTCAGCCAATGGCAGCTTGGGAAAAGGAATTGCTCACCAAGGAAGGCGAAGCTGAAGCTAAGCCTGCTAAGGAAGAAAATACTGAGGCAAAAGCCTAGTAAGCTAATTTGCAACCAGATTCTTAAATTAAAGCTGCAAAATCCAATTAATTCTTTGCTTTTTGCAGCTTTTAAGAATCATATTGATACGAGGAGAACAAAATGGCAGCAATTACTGCAGCGTTGATTAAGCAGGTGCGTGAAGAAACCGGCGCCGGCATGATGGACGTTAAAAAAGCTCTTACTGAAGCTGAAGGAGACGTTGCCCGCGCTAAGGAAATCATCCGCGCAAAGGGTATTCAGGCCGCTGGTAAGCGTGAGGGCCGTAAGGCTCAGGAAGGCACCATCGCTTCTAAGGTTGTTAAGTCTGCTGAAGGCGAAACTGGTTATGCAGTTGAGTTGAATTCCGAAACTGACTTCGTGGCAAAGACCCCTAAGTTTGTGGAATTCTCTAACACTGTTCTTGACCATGCTGTTGAAGCTAATGCTTCTACTACTGAAGAAGTACTTGCAGCACCAGCTGATGGCGCAACTGTTAAGGAATCTGTTGAAGAAGCAGCAGCTTTGTTTGGCGAGCACGTCAAGGTTGGTCAGGTTGCTAAGGTAAGCGGTCCACACGTTGAGATTTATGCTCACAAGAAGTCCGTGGAATTGCCTCCAAGCATCGTTTCCATGATTGCTACTGACGAAGCTGGTGCAAAGGTTGCTCACGAAGCAGCTTTGCAGATTTCTGCTATGGGTGCTCAGTGGCTTCGCCGCGAAGATGTTCCAGAAGAAGTTTTGGAATCTGAGCGTCGCGTTGCAACCGAGAAGTCCTTGGCTGAAGGCAAGCCAGAGAAGATTGTTCCAAAGATTGTTGAAGGTCGTATGAACGCCTTCTTCAAGGAAACTGTTCTTCTTGAGCAGACATACGTTAAGGATCCATCCAAGAGCGTTGGTGACTTGTTCAAGGAAGTCGGCGGTACCGCTTTGGCATTCGCTCGTCTTGAGGTTGGCAAGGGCGCTGCTGAATAAGCATTGCTTATGCTAAGAATCTATTCTGATTCTTAAACTATTGGGCTGTGTACATTTTGTGCGCAGCCTTTTTATTTATTTGACAGTTTAATGTGTGTTAAGTGTCGCGTTTTATAGATAAAATAGCAAAGATATACTTGCATTCGCCGTGATGACTGGAGGAATCTGTATGGCAATTGCACAAGCGGAGGAAAGCAAGTCCCGTAGGGTTTTATTGAAACTTTCAGGCGAAGCATTTGGCGGCGGCGCTGTTGGCATTGATACTCATGTTATTCGAAGAATTGCTGGGGAAATCATGACTGCAGTGCTTGAAGGTGTTCAAGTGGCTATCGTTGTTGGTGGAGGTAATTTCTTTAGGGGAGCAGAGTTGCAGCAGGCTGGTATCGATCGTAGCCGTGGTGATTACATGGGTATGTTGGGTACAGTTATGAATTGTCTTGCTCTTCAAGATTTTCTTGAGCAGGCAGGGCAGGCAACTCGTGTACAAACTGCTATTACAATGGGACAGGTTGCAGAGCCTTATATTCCATTGAAAGCAATACGTCATCTTGAGAAGGGTCGCGTAGTTATTTTTGGTGCTGGTGCCGGTATGCCATACTTCTCAACAGATACTGTTTCTATTCAGCGTTCTTTGGAAATCCATTGCGATGAAGTTTTAATGGGTAAAAATGGCGTTGATGGAGTTTACAGTGCGGATCCTCGTAAAGATCCTTCTGCTCGAAAATTTGTAACATTGAACTATCAGCGTGCTCTTGTTGATGGTTTAGCTGTCATGGATGCGTCCGCACTTTCTATGGCTAGAGATAACAATCAAAAAATTCGAGTGTTCGGCTTAGAGGGTGAAGGTAACGTAACTCGTGCTCTTGTTGGCGAACCTATTGGTACATTAGTGTCTGACGCAGAACCAACATTTGCTTAAATATTACAAAGGAGAACACATGTCAGCAATTATTGATCAAGCAAAAGAGCAGATGAATAAGTCCGTGGAAGCTACTAAGGAAAATTTCATGGGTATTCGTACTGGTCGTGCTAATCCTGCTTTATTAAATGGAATTATGGTTGACTATTATGGTGCTCCAACTCCGATTAAGGCTGTAGCTTCTATTGGTGTTCCAGAGCCACGAACTCTTTCTGTTACTCCTTTTGATGCTTCTCAAGCTAATGCTGTTGAAAAAGCTATTCGTGATTCCGATTTGGGAGTTAGCCCTAACCGCGACGGCAATGTTATTCGCGTAACAATGCCAGAACTTACTGAGGAACGTCGCAAGGAATACGTTAAACTTGCTAAGAACAAGGCAGAAGAAGGCAAAGTAGCTGTACGCAATATTCGTCGTAAAGCCAAGGAATCTATTGATAAGTCTGTTAAAGATGGTGATCTTGGTGAAGATGAAGGCGATCGTTTACTTAAGGAACTTGATAAAGTAACTAAGCAGATTACTGATTCTTTGGATGTTTTGCTTGATGGTAAGCAAAAAGAAATTATGGAAGTCTGAGTTTCAACAGTTTTTCTTAGATTTTTGTAATCAATCTGAATGGGTGTCGTATGAGTCAACAAAAGCAGCATGATTTTGTAAGCGAATTAAATCAAAAGCGAGCTGACTGCGCTGCAAAAAAAGCAGATGCTACTTCTACTAATCAGGAAGAACGCGGCACCCATGAAACTTTAACAGACATAAATCGTCGAACTGGCCGCAATATGCCTCAAGCAATTGCAACAGCAGCAGTTTTGGTTGTGGCTATTGTTGCATGCTTATTTATTAGCATTGATGTTTTCGTTGTATTAATGGCTGTTTTTATGGTTCTTGCGTTGTGGGAGTTGCACGTTGATTTTGCAACTCTTGGGTTGCGTATACCGTTTGTAACTTTGTCGCTTTGCTCTCTTGTTACTATTTTTTCAACCTATTACGCAAAATGGCACGCTGTTGCGATGGCTAGCGGAATTACAGCATCATTACTTCTTACTGTAGTTTGTGCAACTCTTAGTAACACTATTTCTACTCGAACAATGCATGCTGTAGAAAAAAAGCTTAACGGCTCTAATTGCTCATCCTATGAGCATACGCTATTTACAAATATGTCTGTTTCTCTATTTGTAGTTTTGTATATTCCGCTTTTAGCTTCCTGCATTGTTCTAGCTTTAACTAATACTCGTTATGCTATTGCTCATGCCATGCTTTTAGTATTTTTGCCAGCATTAAGCGATACTGGTGGACTGTTTGCTGGTGCTTGGCTTGGTAAACATAAACTTTCTCCGCGTATTTCCCCAAAGAAGTCTGTTGAAGGCTTGATTGGCTCTATGCTTTTTGCTGTTGTTGGAGCGTATGCAATTATTGCAGGTTTTTACGGTTCTTCTTGGTTTAATTTCTGGTGGATGCCGTTAGTTATGGGCATTTCTTCAGGTATCGTTGGTACTTTTGGTGATTTATGCGCATCTATGCTTAAGCGCGATATTGGCATTAAAGACATGGGTCATTTGCTTAAAGGACACGGTGGAGTGCTAGATCGTGTAGATTCTATTTTGCTTTGTGGTCCTGTTCTGCTTGTTCTTGTGCATCTTGCTCATTTTTAAGCATAGAATCTTGAATATTGTCAATCTTTAGAATCTCAATCTTGGGTTTAGACTAATATCGACGCCATGACAGTCTGTTTTATTCCATCGCCAAGTATTTCGCAATTTTCACTTGGGCCTATCAATATAAAGTTTTATGCGCTTTCTATTCTTGCAGGCATATTGATTGCAATGTTTATTACCAATCGTCGTTGGAAGCGCGTAGGTGGTGATTTTAATCAGATTCTCGATATTATTCTTCTAAGTCTTCCTATAGGCATAGTTGGTGCGCGCTTGTACCACGTAATTACAACTCCAGAAAGATTCTTTGGATCTCATGGTGATTTCTTAGAAATTTTTAGAATTTGGAACGGTGGACTTGGTATTTGGGGAGGAATATTTTTAGGCGCGATTGCTGCATGCGTTTTTTGCAAGCATCGCAAATATCCTGCCGGGTTGCTTGCGGATGCTGCTGCTCCTGCAATACTTATTGCACAAGGCGTAGGTAGGCTTGGTAATTGGTTTAATCAGGAACTTTATGGTGCTCCAACAACATTGCCTTGGGGTTTGAAATTAAACTATAATGCAACTCAAGCTATTGGGCATGCTGAGCGCTGTTACGATGGTTTAACTTGCCCGGCTGGAACATTATTCCATCCAACATTTTTGTATGAAATGATTTGGAATTTCATTGGTGCAGCACTGCTTATTTTCTTTGGTAAAATGCTTATGGCCAAATTAAAAGCAGGCTCATTATTTATGTTGTACGTTATGTGGTACACGTTGGGCCGTGTTTGGATTGAGGCTTTGCGCATTGATTTTTCGCATGTTTTCTTAGGTGTGAGAATTAACGTATGGGTTTCTATTATTGTTTTTATTTTTGCTGCAGTAGGATTCGCTTTACTTCAAAAAAGTAATACTACACGCGAAATGTTAATCGAACGTCTTATTGACATTACTTCGGATGAGCGTGAGCGCGAAGAGCAAAATGTTTCGTCAAAGAAAATAAAATCTACTTCAAAAAAGTAGTATTAGGTACCGTTTTTTAGCATTCTAGTCTCTTGCATTTCCTAGAATAGAACACATGAATATACAAATAGCACCTAGCATTCTTTCCGCAGATTTTTGCAATCTTGAGCGAGATCTTGACGCAATATCGAATGCGGATCTTGTTCACGTAGATGTGATGGATCATCACTTTGTACCGAACTTAACTTTGGGAGAGCCAATTGTTAAGCGCATTTGCGAAGTAACCAAGCTTCCAGTTGATGTTCATCTTATGATTGAAGATCCTGATCGTTGGGCTCCAGAATATGCTAAGCTCGGGGCTGCTTCTGTAAGCTTCCACATGGGTGCTACTCATGCTCCTGTGCGTTTAGCTCGCCAGCTTAGGGATATGGGTTGCAAAGCATGCTTTGCTGTTCGCCCTGCTGAACCGGTTGAACCTATTTTCGATATTCTTGACGAATTTGATATGGTTCTTATTATGACAGTTGAACCAGGTTTTGGAGGCCAGAAGTTCTTGAGCAATCAGATGAATAAAGTTCGTCGTTTGCGTGATGAAATTACTCGCCGAGGACTTCAAACTCATATTCAGGTAGATGGCGGAGTTAGCCCTTCTACGGCTGCTACAGTTGCTGAAGCTGGAGCTGATGTGCTTGTGGCTGGATCTGCAGTTTATGGAGCTGAAAGTCCTGCAAAAGCTATTGAAGCTATTAGAAATACTGCTCAAGCCGCTTGGCGTGCATAGTTGTTTGTATTGGGGCATCAAAAGTGCCCCAATATTTTAAATCTTTTGTAACAACTTTTTGAGCATATAAATATTTGTTTCAGTACACGCAAAATATGTGATTAAGGAAGATTTATGGTTAAGTTCGTGATGAATCAGGAATACAGTCCTAAGGCGATGAATCGCGTTCTAACTGTTCCTAATCTTATTAGTTTTCTTCGCATATGCTCAATCCCATACATAGCTTGGCTTATTACTAAGAATCATATGATTCTTGCGTTGGTTGTTTTAGCTATTTCTGCTTTTTCCGATTGCATTGATGGTTATATTGCTAGGCGCTGGAATCAAGTTAGTAAATTAGGTCAAATTCTCGACCCTATAGCTGATCGCCTTCTGATTATTTTCAGTACTGTAGCGTTGGCAATTGCAGCAATAATACCGTGGTGGGCGCTTGTATTAGTGGTTCTAAGAGATGTGATTATGGCAGCTTTGGTGGTTCTTTTGGCTCAACATGATTACGGACCGTTACCTGTTAATTTTGTTGGTAAAGCTGGGACTGCTCTTATTATGTTAGCTATTGTGTCTCTTATGATTGTATATGCTGTTAGCACTGAGGCCATGTTTGTGCTGTATGCTGCCGCTATAGCTTGCGGAATATGGGGTATTGTACTTTACTGGTATGCCGGTTTGCTTTATTACAGACAAGCCTATGTGCTACTTTCTGGTGCAAAATCTAAGTAAACTATGTAGGTTAATATGGCTCAAAATAGTGCATTAGATAACGCTCAGAAAGATTTTGAAGAAGAGAAGTCTACTAAGACTTCTAGCTCTTCTAGTGTTTCTAGCATTTCTCGCGTTTCTAGTGTAGATATGCCTGAGTCTTTTGCAGCGTTGGAAGGTATTGCGTTATCTCGTCGTCGCGCACTATTCTCCAAATCTTTTACAGATCTTGAATCTCACCATGTTGTTCTAACTGCAGATCGTTTTGCGCATAGTCACGATCGGCGTAGGTATATCGATGATTATGCTCTTCGTCTAATTGACGACTTAACCAATAGGCCTGTTGACCCGCTATTTATGGATGCTCGTTTAGGCAAACAGCCTGTTAAACCATGGCACAAGTGGTTTACGCGTATCATTGTTTTTCTTATTTGTATTGCTATTGGTACTGTTGGTAGCCAGTTTGTTCGCAGATTGCACACGGATCCAAGAAAAGCAATACGCTCTTCTTTAGCGAACGAGTTAGTTGGTTATACGAATCGTTTTGATAAGCTTGTTAAAGAAGTAACTCAGCTTAGAAATAGTGTTGATCATGAATCGCAGCGTATTACAACTGCTGAGGAAGACGAAGTTAGTAAATCCGACGATATGGTTAACGGTACGCATGCTGTTGAAGGAAGCGGAGTTACTCTAACTATTGCAAATCCTCTTTCTGCTAGGTCTGACACGAATAGTGGTTCATTGCCTAGGGAAAATAACGGTGCTCGTATGCGTCTTGTTACCGATAGAGATATTCAAAGACTAGTTTCAACATTATGGGAAGCTGGAGCTGAGGCTATATCTGTTAATGGGCATAGAATTGGCGCTCAAACGTCTATTCGTATTGCTGGTCAAACAATTCTTGTTGGTGTTAATCAAACACAAAGCCCTTACGTTATTGAAGCAATTGGTGACACGAATGAATTAATGCGAGCATTTAATGCAGCAAAACGTGTACGTTGGTATACTTCTTTACTTAACGCAGGTATTAATCCACAAATTTCACCTTCCAGGGTTATAAAACTAAACGCAGCTAGTACAGGTGATATTAATTTTGCTAGCGAAAGAAATAGGAGATAAGCATGGCAGCAATTCTAGGCTTGATTTTAGGCGTGCTAATTGGCATTGTGGTGCATCCAGATATTCCTATTGTCATTCAGCCATATTTGCCAATTATGGTGGTTGCAGCATTGGATGCATTGCTTGGTGCGGCTCGTGCGTATTTTGAGCGAAACTTTTCGGATAAAGTTTTCGTTATTTCATTCTTCTCAAACGTTATTGCAGCGACTTTACTTGTTTTGCTTGGGAACCAGCTTGGTGTAGGCGCTCAATTGCAGACTGCAGTTATTGTTGTGCTTGGTATTCGAATATTCTCGAACGTTTCTGCAATTCGTCGCTTTATTTTCAGGAGTTAATATGCGACCACTGTTTTCTAATGCTTCTCGAGGGGATGACATTATTCATAAAATGCGCAGACAGAATGCTCACGATTCTGAAAGCGATGCAATTCAAACGGGTTCGTTTCCTGCTGTTCGCCGTAGAGTAAAGCCGTCTTTAAGCGGCCATATTACTTACACGCGAATATTTACCGGACTTTTAATGATGCTTCTTTGTGCTCTTTTAGGATTTGCTTATATGATTCAAGTTAATAGAAGCAACTCTTTACTGTATGAAACAATGAGCGAGGAAGAATTAACTCGACTTATAACCGAAACGCATTCTCAAATTCAGAGTCTTGAAATGAGAAAAAGTGAGTTGACCGGTCAGCTTGATTCTTTAAAGCAGGCAGTTAATAAGCAGGATGAGGCGCGAAGAATTGCGCAACAAAACGCACAAGCCAATGGTCTTATTTCTGGTCGTCTTCCAGCTGTTGGAAGGGGTATTATTATACACATTACAGCAGGAGAGAAGGAAAATATTGACGCCGCAACCATGTTTCAGCTTGTGGAGGAATTGCGAAATTCTGGTGTAGAAGTTATGTCTATTAATGATGTTCGCATTGTGACTTCAAGCTATATTTCGCAAACAAAGCATGGGCTTTTATGCGACGGCATTATGATTGATCCGCCATATATTGTTAAGGCAATCGGAGATCCGCAGAATCTTCAAAATGCTGTTAATATTGCTGGCGGTGTTGGGTCGCGTTTGAAGATTAAATTTGGCTCTTCTGTTTTGGTTTCTGTGCCAGATGAGGTAGAAATTACTGCGACACGCGCGCCAAAACAGTACGAATATGCAAAACCCGTCGAGTAACAAGGTAGAATAGCAAGTATGACTGAACCAATTCCTACCGCTGGCGAAACAACTATTATTGGTATGCCAGCTATTCATATTCCAATGAATACTACTTCGGATCGTCCTTTGCAGCAGGATGATTTTGACACAATATCAAAATTGCTGCCTGGAACCGCATTGTTGATTTCAACCAGGGGAGCGGTTTCCGGTTCTCGTTATCTTCTTGACGAGGATTTGGTGTCAGTTGGTCGCGATTCGCATGCTGATATTTTGCTCGATGATTCAACTGTTTCTCGCTCTCATGCAGTGTTTAAGCGTGTTAACGGCGTTTTTAGCATTATTGATGCTGGAAGCTTGAACGGAACTTACGTAAATCGTGAAAGAGTGGATGAAGCTGTGCTTCATAATGGTGATGAAATCATGATTGGTAAATTCCGACTGGTATTTTTCGCTCATGACGCAGTTACAGTCCGATAATTCTTCCGATAATTCTTCTTATGCTGTTCAGGGGGAGCTTTTTGGTTTTTCGCTATCATCTGATCAGCTAGGGTATCGCGGTAGCGTTGCTATGAAAGTTGCTGGTATTACTTACCGGCAGTTAGATTATTGGGCGCGTAAAAGCATTATAGAACCTTCGATACACGCATCTAATGGATCTGGTTCTCGTCGTTTATATTCTTTTAAGGATATTGCGATTATGGCAGTTGCTAAAAGACTGCTTGATGCTGGCGTGAATTTAGTAAATGTTACGACTGCTATTATTTTTCTCAATCGTTATTCTGAGGATCGTTTGCGCAACATGACGATTATTTGCGACGGACAGTCTGTTCAAGAATGTGATGATAATCAAGAAAATATGCGTCGTATGCTTGCTTCTGGTTTCGCTGTATTTGCTATTGCTGTTGGGCGTATTGTGGCGCGTGTAGAAGATGATTTAGCTTTAGAAGCATCTTCTGAAAATACTAAAACAGAAGGCAACAAGAAAATTTCTGGTAAATCTTCATCTAAATCTAATTTAAAATCATCTATTACAAAAACTTCGTTGAATAAGCATAGTTCTTGGAATCTCGTTCAAGAAACGTGGGGATAGTAGGTATTAGTCTACAATTATTGAGTAGCAATTATTATGCGTGGCCTTTTTAAGAGGGAGGATATAGATGCTTTTTACTAATAATATGCTTAGCAATGTTTTAGTTTGCGCTGTAATGGTTTTTTGTTTTGCTCCTTCTTTAATTTTCCTAGTTAGCGAAATTATGTTTCTTATACCGTTTTCTCGTCGAAACAAAAAGATATATAAAGAGAAAAAGTATATTAAAAGTATTGGCGGAGATGTTTCTAAATATAAGCCGTCAGAGCCTATGCCGTTGATTCCGTGGAATGCTGTTGCAGTTTATTTAGCTGGATGGCCTGTTATGATTTTAGCGTTCATAATTAACGAGGTTTGTAATTTTTATCATCTTATTGATAAAGAGACTGTTGATTTTAGAGTTTACAAATGGTTGATTATTGTATTTGAAACTTGTAGTATTTTATGTGCTTTTATTGCTTTAGCTGCAATGATTGGTTATTCAGCGTATGCAGTATCACAAAATAAAAAAGTATCCGCATAAAAGTAAGTAAGCAAATATAAAAATGAGTACTACTTTTTATGTTTTTTTGTTGCTTTCTTTTGCGTATTCTAATCTAATTTGACATAACGTACATTATCGGATAAATATCAGGTAATAATATACTAAAAAGTATTATTAAATAATAAGTTAAGCGAAATATTCTAAAACTGCTGTGCTTAATTCGCTTACGTTGTCAATAATCCTGTAAGATCCGTGTGCTTTAAGCTCACCAGGTTCAGCGTAACCCCAAGCGCATCCCAAGCAATCTAATCCGCATTCTTTTGCGCCGTCAGCATCAGTCCAACGGTCGCCAACCATAAGTGCTCTGTCTCCTTGAGACGCATCATAGCCTATTTGATCGAATACGTAGCGAATAACTTGCGCTTTAGTAATACGAGACATATCCCTACTTGCGCCATAAATTCCGTCAATAAGATTATTAAATCCGAAATAATCGCAAATAGGTTTCATTTGATATTCAGGCTTGCATGATGCGGTTGCCAAATAAAAACCTGCTTTGCGCAATTTAATAAGCTGCTCAGGAATGCCATCGTATACTTTATTGAGCAAACAACCTGGGATTTTGCTTCCAGGAACGTTCGGATCGTCAAATGTAGCAATCTCAGAATAATATTTGCGATAAATAGCAAGACCCTGCATCTGCAGATTTTCAGGAACTTTAATTCTCTGGAAGGATTCTAAAATAGACGGTCCTATAAAACGTTGCATTTCAGCATCGTCAGGAATAGGCTGACCTAACTCTTTCAAAGCAAGCTTAGCGCAGGTAATAATGCCTTCGTCAGACTTTGTTAAAGTGCCATCAAGATCTAATAGCACAACATTTCGTGAGATTTTTCTCGAGTCCATCGAGCAATCACTCATAGTCAGGAATCCAGCCTTCGTGATGCATTTTCAAACGCTTATCTAGTAAAGTCTTCAATTCGTCTTCACTACGGCGTTCAAGCAACATATCCCAGTGTGTGCGAGACGGCTTGTTAAAATCGTCGTCAGGACGGTCGTCTTCACCTTCGCGATGAGCAATTGAACCGCAGCGGCACTCCCATTCTTCAGGGACATCAGCACCTTGAGCAAAAGGAAGTATTGTGCGGTGACCTTTTGGGCACACATATGCAACATCCTCGCGTGCAGCAAAATCTACATTATCGTCAGATTCCAAAGATTTTGCACCAATGCTCATACCGCGTAAACTGCGTTCTGCCATAGTATCTCCTTATTTAGTACTTTATAAAACTACCTAATTGCACGGACTAGCTGTTGTACATGTTACACATCCGAATATGCCACGACGCCACGGTTCATAAGTAATGCAGCTTCGTGAGCGTTAGATGCAAGATTTTTATCTACACCGCTTATAGCTTGTAAATACTCTCCCGCTGCGTAAAGCTGGGTGAGTAAATCAATAAGACGTTTTGCTTGACGAACAAAATCGCCTCCAGTATTGTCTGTATTTTGCAAAATGTCGGCTAAATCTGCTCCCTGAGCCCAATCGTACATAATATCAACAGCACCAAATTCAAGCGGTCTTAAAGCTGGAAGATGGGCGTTTGCGCACAATGCGCTTGTTCTAATAAATAGATCCTTCATGCGCGAAACAGTTGTAAATACCGCTCCATTTTGACCACCCGGGTATCTTTTAGGCTCTCCACCTGAAGCTCCCCTAGATTCGTATACTAAAGCAGATAAGCATGATAATAATTCAATAGGCGTAAGATTATTAAAAATTCCTTCACAAATCGCCTCAGCAAAAACAATATCTAGTTCATTATATAGTCTTCGCAACAATTGTCCGCGATCAGTAAGGCATAAAATATTTTGCTTGTTATTATCTTTAGAAGATTGCAAATAATTCAAACTGTACAATACGTCACAAATATGGTCAAAAGTTCGCGCAACAGAACCAGTACGAGATTCATAACGTTCACGCACCTGCTCAAGCTCCTTATGTTCGCGCATCCAATGGTATCCCCAACGTAAATGTTGTTGAATATCTGGGCATGCAGCACAAGGATGCTTTCTCTCTTCTTCGCGAAGCAAAGAAATAGTGTCATCTAGCTTCTTAAAAGCTGCACTTCTTTCAGCATCCGTCTTAAATAAAGTGTGTTTAAGCTTACGACGCTGATCATGCTGAGCTTCTTTAAGTTTCATGCGCAGCTGAAGAAAATCAGCAAAATCTCCCTGTTCACAGTGAAAAGCTTCTTCATATCCACTAAGAGCTGTTTCAAGCTCGTTCATACGACTATGTAAACGTTGGGCTGAAGCATTAGCTTCCCACTGTGCAAATGAGCAATCCAAAGTTGTGCGAGCAGTATCCGCATCGCTTGAATGCAGCAAATTAACAGCCATATTAAACGTTGGTACGAAGCTTGAATGTAAAGGATACACGCGCTTACTAGAAAGTGCTGCAGCTTGAGCTGGCACAAAATCAGCATGATCAACTAATACAGCATGACCAATATCGTCAATTCCGCGTCTTCCAGCACGGCCTGTAAGCTGCGTAAATTCGCCTGGAGTAAGAGGAACATGACCTGTGCCATCAAACTTTACTAGCTTTTCTACTACAACGCTTCTTGCAGGCATATTTAAGCCCAAAGCTAGTGTTTCTGTTGCGAAAACAACTTTAATAAGTCCGCGTTCAAATAGTGTTTCAACAATATGTCTAAATAATGCAATCATTCCAGCATGATGAGCTGCAAAACCTTGTTCAAGTGAAAACCTGAATCTTTCAAAAGAAAGTGCATGCAAGTCTTCTTTTGAAAGTTGATTTGCAACCATGCTGTCAACGATTTTGCGAATTTCATACATTTCATCATCGGAAGTAAGAATTAATCCAGCATTCAAGCATTGCTGAACAGCCTGATCGCAGCCTGAACGAGAAAAAATAAAGTAAATTCCAGGAAGCATCCCTAAGTAATCTAATTCGTCAATAACAGCCCAACGTTTAGGAGTATGTCGGTGAGTAGATTTATCTGACTCGGCCACTCCCCTTCTAACAACACGCTTTTTGCCTTTTCTATAACGGTATTTGCTGTCACTGTATGAATCCTGGCGTCTACGAGCGCGATGCTCCCATTCGTTAAGTTTCCTAGTTAATGCAGGATTTACTCGTTTAGTTTCGTTTCCTTTATTGTCGCGATCATATAAATCCAATAATTCAGGCTCAGTTCTGCCATCTTCCTGAATAACAACATGTCTTTCAAGAGGTACAGGCCTGTGCTCATCTACAACCAAATGTGTTGTTCCACGCACAGATTCAAGCCAGGAGGAAAAATCTTCCACATTAGAAACTGTTGCAGATAAACCAATGATTTTCACAGTTTTAGGAAGGTGAATAATAACTTCTTCCCAAACTGCTCCACGGAATTTGTCTGCAAGATAATGAATTTCGTCAAGAATTACAAAGCCAAGAGAATTAAGCGTAATAGAGTTTTCATACAGCATATTGCGCAAAACTTCAGTTGTCATAACAACAATATCTGCTTCAGGATTTACAGATGTGTCTCCTGTTAGTAAACCAACATTTTTAGAACCGTATTGTTCGCAAAAATCATGATATTTTTGATTACTTAAAGCTTTTATTGGCGTAGTGTAAAAGGCTTTTACGTTACGCTGTTGAGCTAAAAATACTGCAAAATCTGCAACAACAGTTTTTCCTGCACCTGTAGGAGCAGCAACTAAAACATTATTTTCAGCTTCCAGAGCATCAATTGCTTCACGCTGAAAATCGTCTAAATCAAAAGGCAAAGAACGTTCAAAATCTGCGGCCATTGAACGCTCATGTTTAATAACTTCACGAAAAGCAGCAAAACGTTGAGCAGGAGACAATAAAACGTCACCATTTTTGCAGTTATCTGTTTGTGAATTATGCAAAATATGCCCCGCTCTATCTTTATTGTTCAAATTGTTTTATGAGCTTTATAGTTTAATATCTTCTTCTCGAAGAGATTTTTCATCCCAGTGCTGCCATATTTTACGATGATTTTCGCGAATTTTTTGATGGCGTTCAAGCACTTTTTCTCTGGTTTTTTCATAACGTTCTGCAGCTTTTTGAATAGGCAGAGTAAAAAGAGGATCTTTAGGCTCGTCGTCGTTTTCATTAGACTCGTTCAAAGCTTCAAACTTAGAGGCTGCACTATCTGTAAAGTTAACGCAAGTCCTAGCTAGTTTTATTGCGCTTAAAACAACTACCACTACTCCGGCGGCAATCATGCACAGCATAAACACTGTAATGACTAGCCAAATCCACCATGGCATATTACTCCTCCGAGTTCGTGCTATCAGCGTGATTAACGCTTAATTCACGCTGTGCGCGGGCAATAATCATACTGCGCAATGTTTCTGGAGCAACAGCAGTAATGTGGCGAGCATGAGCAATACAGAATGCAACGAACCAAGAATCTGAAGAAACCGTAAGATGAACCTCAACCCCGTTTCCGCAAGGTTTAATAGTAGCTCCAGATAAATTCTTTAAGAAATTAAGCTCTGTTTCGTCAGTAGTGAAGCAGGTTTCAGTACCATTGTCAAAACTCCACTTACGAAGCTCGCTAACTGGAACGTCTGGAATTTCTAATTTAGACACAGGCTCCACAACTTCCGCACGCTCGATTCTAGCTACGCGAAGCACCTGCCAAATTCGAGGTAAGCCATTTGCCTTGTTAATAGTCGTATCTTTAGAAACAAACTCGCGCTTATCTTCAGGTGTTTGATTCTCAACGTCAGTCCAAACGGCAACGTAGTAAACGCCTTCATCAACATAAATTTTCGAAGGAGCCACAACTTTGCGTCGAATACGGCCAGCTCCATCGGTATACTCCATATCCAACAAGGCGGAGGCGTTAATAGCACTACGCACAATCGAGCAATTGCGAGGCTCGATTTCGTAGCCTGTTAAGCTTAGCCAAGGAGTTTGGCCTGGAAGCACGTGGCGGCGAAGACGCTTATACAACGATTCAGCTTGCGCTCGCTGCTCAACTGGCAACAGTAGAGAGTGCGCCAAATAGTTAGCAGATGCAGTTAGCATACTCAAATACTGTTGAGAAATACCGGCAAGACGCTCCAAACCCAAAGAGTTTGTTGCAGAAACAATGCCCTCGTTTTCAAGAAGAGTCCAATCAATGTCAAAGAATTGGCTGCCTGCCATTTCGCCATCGTCGGAAACAGTAGTAAGCGTATTAATATCTTTGTGAAGAATCGTAACGAAACGACGAAGCTCATCCTCATTCTTTGGCTTTCCAATAAAACGCTCAGCTAGTTCGTTTAATGGGAATTCTTCTCCAAGATGGGCAGATAAGAAAAGCATCAAACGCAAACGACGGTCAACTTCGCTACCCGTTTGGAAGGATGAGCCTTTCTTTGCGTGAGATTTATCTGCTTCAGAATCTTGAGCTTCAGTATTCTGCAAAGGTGCTTCGTTATTTTCTTCGCTATTAAGTTTGTTATTTTCGTTGCATGCTGCAAAATCTACAGCTGCGTGCAAGCGACGGTGGAAAGCGTCAACTGCCTCTTGTGGGCTTACAACGCTTGAGCCTGGATGCTCTAGCACAAACATCGCTAAATCGTCTGCATCTGTATAAGCAACGTTTAAGTGTTCTCCGTCAACGTCAACTGTTGCCGCAAAACGACGAGAATCAATAACTTTCACCAAAGAATCAGGAAGCATTTGAGTACCTAAACCAGGCGCAATAGAATCCAAACCTAATCCAGGAATAGGAGTTTGAGGAACTCGTGGAGCTGTGCGAGAAGTACGCTGTTGCTCGTGCTGATCCGATTCAATAGAAGAAATAGACATTGAGCGAGCAAGATAATTTGCCGCTGCTAACACTGGCAATTCAGATTGGTCAAAACGTAAACGCACGCGAGGCTCATCGCCTAATTGCAAACGATATGAAGCAAAGTCTTGACCTTCGGACTTCGATGAGTATTCAGGCTGCCTAGACTCGATTGCAATTCCCATAGCAGCTAGTTTTGCGCGATCTCGCTGGAATTGTTTTGCGAATGCTGCTTTGGCTGCTTGGTCAGCAAGCTCACCATAAGAATCTGCGTATGCTTTAACGCGTTGTGCAATTTGCCGCGAAGTCAGCCATTGCGGGAATGCGGAAGACAATACAGCGAGCACATCGAGCTCGTGTTTGCCCCATTTGTCGGAAAAACGTCGCCTTCCGTTGCTTCCTTCTACCATCGGTCCTCACGTATCATGTTTGAAATCTGTTTACTTATGTGTAAGTGCATGCAAAACTCACAAAATGCAGTTTTATTTGCGTTGCACTATTACACAACCTTTTCTATTTTAATGGTGTTTTGCGGTACGTGTGGACATTTTTTGAAAAAAGTTACAATAATTCTATATTTTTTGTTCACACAAACACAAACAACGTTGAAAATACGCCATTTTTTCGCGACACGCCATACTAAACCCATGAATCTGGTTCAATTCCTTGCGGTCCAACAAATTCTCCATTTGGAACATAACTTGGCTCACCAGTGTCTTCTAATACTGCATCAGCAAACATTGATACCTGGTTGCCAAAAGTCCAATCTCCCCTAATAGTAACCGATTTTGCAGCAGCTAAAGCTGGTACGGAGTATGGGAATCTCTCGTCAAAATCGTTTATGTTCTTGTAATAGCGTGGATCCAAATCAATATCTGGGAATATGTAATTTCCATCTTCCATCTCGTAAGAATCAGTAAGATGGAATCTGTCGGATCGCATAATAAACAAGTCATTTGTGGTTTTAACAGGCAAGAAACGCATACGGTCTACTTCCACGCAAAGTGCTTCGTCAAAAAGCGATGCAACAGCGCCCATTGCTGTTTCTAATTGAACTACTGGAGTGCTTGTTTCGTCAGTTGGGTCAACTGTTTTTCTGTTACAAATAACAGGAAGTGGCAAAATTCCATCATGTTCTTCCAGCTTTTTTTGCAACGCGTCAACACGAACCCAAATATTATTCGTATTAAAATATGGATGCTTTTTAATACTTTGCGCACTTCTGCGATCTTCCGGATGAACCTGTGTCATTTCGCGAAGCATTAATCTTCCAGTTTGAGCATCTCGAACAATATGCCCACCTTTTCGATCAGCTTGGGTTCGTTTTGCAACTTCAATCATGATTGGAGCGCCAGTATTTTCAAAATGCTGTGCAAGTGTTCTTGAAGGTCTTGCGCCTAAGTTGTCGGAATTTGAGATAAACAAATACTCAATACCGTGCTCTTTTAAAGTTTGTAATAATTTAGATTCCCACAGAGTTGAAAAAATATCACCATGTCCAAGAGGGCACCATTCAAGGCAATGATCTTTTTCGTAAGAAACCGGCTCTCCTGTTTCTTCAACAAGTTTAGGCTCTTGATGCTGAATAATTTCAACTGGAATATCTTCCTGAATAAACTTACGATTGCGTTTTAGAACTTGCAAAGTATCGTGAGAAGTGCGGAAAGAGTTCATAAAAATCAGTGGAAGCTCAACTCCTAAACGCTGACGTGCTGTAAGAACCTGACCGATAATAATATCAATAAAGCGCATTTGACGAGCTTTATGTCTGCGAACTGGTAGTAAAGATTTTGCGCAAGACAATCCCATAGAAGTTCCCAAGCCGCCGTTCAGTTTAATAAACGCTGTTTTTGCGAATGCGTTCACTGCTTTATCATGATCAATAGTTTCGTAAATTTCGTGAAAAGTTGGAACGCTTTTAATAGGCTCAATTGTGCTTTCGCGAATAAACTCCCCTGAATTATCCCCAGATTTATTTACGCTCCAAACGTTATACAAGTGCTCAAATTGTTCAATAGCAATTTCGCTCATTCCTTGTTCGCGCATCTTTGCAGCGGACAATTCAAACGCGCCATCCATGTATTAGCCTCCTTGTATGCATGTGGCCATAAATAGTTTATGACCCTAATAGTTTAGCTACAAAAAGCGTAGTCAGCAACTAAAGTCACTAACTACGCTTCCTAAATTTTGCTACAAATTTTAGCTACAAGCTAAGCTTTTGGATTATCTTTTTTAATATCTTTATGATTATCCTTTGGCTTATTTTTTGATTTGTTGCCAAAATTGCTTTGAGCATTCTTAAGATTTCCTTCTGTCTCGTCGCCAGTTTTTAAGTGATGCTCATCATAGCCTTGTATGTAGCGAGTTCTACGCCAATGATGGATAGAAGCGTTAGTTCCACGGTGATGGACGTGATACTTACGAGGAGTACCACCATAAGGTAGCTCTTTAACCTCGTTAGCCACAGCCATCTGGTTCACGTTAGAAGGATCCATAATAGCAATTGGTGCAACAGGGTCTGCCTCTGTTGGAGCCGCAGTGCGATTCTTCAAGTGAGCTGGGAGCCATTCTGCAAACCAAGATAGCGCAAGGCAAATCAGGAAGTATATAACTGCTGCCACGCTTAAAGTTTGCAAAATATTAAAGTACATTGATCCAAGTCGACGAGATTCCTGGAGTAAATCAGTGTACATAATAATCGAACCAAGAGCAGTATCCTTCAAAACAACAACAAGCTGAGTTACTGCAGCAGGCATCATAGCAATAATAGCCTGTGGCATTTCGATTTGCGTAAGAGATTGGTATTCGCTTAAGCCTAATGCTAACGAAGCTTCACGTTGTCCGTTTGGCAGATTACCAACGCCTGCTCTAACAAGCTCGGCAACAACGGAGCCGTTGTACATAATCAAAGCTAGAACTACAGCCCAGTATGATGCCTCTTTCATGCCAGAAAGTGCAAATGCTCTCCACAAGAAAATCATAAGCATTAATACTGGTACGGCTCGGCAGAACTCAACTATTACTGCAGAAATACTACGAATAATGAAATTAGGTAAAAGACGGCACAATCCAAAGAATAAGCCGAATATTATGGAACCTACTACAGCAAGCATAGAAGCTTTCAAAGTCATCCATAATCCTGGAAGATAGAAATCAACCCATGCTTCAGATTCAATAGCTGGATTCCACAATACCCAAGAAAGCTGGTTTTCTCCTTCTGGTGGATTGCTAAGTCGCATTAGTACAGCAATAACGAATACAGCAAACACGCAGGCTGCAATAATATTTGCTACTCGAATCTTACTAAGAGCTTTAGGACCTGGAGCGTCAAATAATAACGATTGTTCACGTTGTTTAGCCATCACTATCACCTTCTTACAGCAAGCTTGTTAGACAGATACGTTGTCAAAATTCCAATAGGAATAATGAGGATGATGTATCCTAAGGCGAATATTAAGAAGATTGGTACGATTAAATCCGCGTGCTTCTCAATCATTTCGCTCATCATTGTTGAAGTTTCTGTTGCAACAGATGCTGCTGCAGCAACTGTAGAATTTTTAAGCAATGCAATAAAAGTGTTACCCAAAGGTGCAACAGAGCCGCAGAATGTTTGTGGCAAAATTATTTGTGTTGCCGACTGGAAGAAGTTTAATCCAAGAGCGCGGCAGGCTTCAGCTTGACCAACCGGAACAGTGTTAAGTCCGGATCTTAAAGATTCGCACACAAACGCTGCCGTATATAGTGATAATCCAGCAATTGCAAGCCAGAAGAAATTCACTTCAAAAATTGGTGAGAAACCAAGCTTAAGCTGAGCGTACACGCCTAAAACCATGAAAACCATGATGATTGTAAGAGGCATGTTTTTGAAAAGCTCAACATAGGCGGTTGCAACCATGCGCAAAGAAGCCACAGGGCAAATGCGCATTGTAACAAGTATTACACCAATTATTGTTGAAAACAGTACACTCCATAAGGTGATTTCAATATTGACCAAGAATGCTCCTGGAATATTGTAGGAGGTAAAAAGTTGCACGAAATCTTGCATATTACATCTCCCCCTCTTGAGGAATTGGCGGATTATACTTTGCGTTTGGCTTAAAACCAGTTCCGCGCAAATTATCGTCTAGAGCTCGCTTCCAAGATCCGTTACGAATCATGTCTTTTAATGCGGCGTTAATTTTCTTAGCTAAGCCAGTGTTGCCTTTTTTGATGCCAATTCCGTAATATTCTGCGGTAAATGGCTTGCTAACAAGCTTTAAACGGCCTCTAGAAGCTGTAGCTAGGCCAGCAAGAATAATATCGTCGGTAGTTACAGCATCCACAATGCCTGAGAATAATGCAGTTGCACATTCCGCGTAGCCTGGCTGTTGCATAAGTTGTACTTTTGAAGAGAACTTTTCTTTAACAACTATTGCGGATGTTGAACCAGATACTGAGCATAAACGCTTACCGTCTAAATCGTTCGGGCCATTTACTTTATGCTCGCCTTTGCGAACTAGCAAATCTTGGCCGGCAATAAAGTAAGGTCCTGCAAACGAAACCATTTTCTTGCGAGCGTCAGTAATGGAATATGTTGCAACAATCATATCGACATCACCGTTTTGAAGCATTGTTTCACGCTGCTTAGATGGTGATTCTTTCCATACGATTTGATCTTCTGAATAGCCGAGCTTTTTGGCAACATACTTAGCAACGTCAACGTCGAAACCAACGTAAGTTCCTGATTTTTTGAAACCCATACCAGGCTGATCGAATTTAATACCAATGCGTATTACTTTTTTACCATCGCTACGATCGCAAGCTGTAAGCGGCATAACGCAGCATACGGTACAAAGCATCGCTAGTATCGCACGAAAAATGCGATTATGTAATATTTTCATATCTTTTCCCTTCATAAGAACTGTTTTCGCATGTTTTGGCGTTTAAGCTAAAACGAAATTGAAAAAAGCGCTATTAGTGCGTAAGAATCTTGGAAAGGAAATCTTTTGCTCGATCAGTTTTTGGATGCTCGAAGAATTCTTCTGGAGTACCCTGTTCGAGGATTTGACCATCGGCCATAAAAACAATTCTGTCAGCAGCTTTACGAGCAAAGCCCATTTCGTGCGTAACACAAATCATTGTCATGCCTTCTTTTGCAAGCTCAACCATAACATCCAGTACTTCGTTAACCATTTCTGGGTCGAGTGCGGAAGTTGGTTCGTCAAAAAGCATAACTTTTGGTTGCATTGCGAGCGCTCGAGCGATTGCTACGCGCTGCTGCTGTCCGCCTGAAAGTTGCGAAGGCATTTTATTAGCCTGATTGTCTACTCCTACTCTAGTGAGTAATTCCATGGCAAGAGTTTCAGCGCTTTGCTGATCCATGTGACGAACTTTCATTGGTGCAAGAGTAACGTTTTCAAGAATCGTTTTGTTTGCAAAAAGATTAAATGACTGGAATACCATTCCAACTTCTGCGCGCAAGGATGCAAGCTCCTTGCCTTCCTGTGGAAGTGGATTGCTGTCTATGCGAATATCTCCCGAATCAATTGTTTCAAGACGGTTGATTGTACGGCACATTGTTGATTTTCCAGAACCGGATGGGCCAATAATAACGAGAACTTCGCCTTTATTGACAGTGAGATTAATATCTTTAAGCACATGTAATTTTCCGAAATGCTTTTCGACATGGCTTAATTCTACAAGGGGATTTGCCGCTTTGAGCACTTTAGAAGTGCTATTAGTCATATCCTCGGCGTTTGGATCTGACTTTGATACTTGCTTATCCATAAAAAGAAGTCTAGCTAAGCTGTGTTACGGTTATTTATCGCCACCGTTACGTTTTGTTACTCTTAGGTTACAAAAAAGCCGCTGATTGAGGATTATTAAATCAACAATCAACGGCTTTGTAACAATATGTTGCGAGTAGATTTTATTTACTCGTCTTCTTCTGGATCGTAGTCTACGCCAGTTTCTGCACGCTGCTCGTCAGAAATTGGAGCTGGAGCGCCAGTTAGAGGGTCTCTACCGCCGCCAGCCTTAGGGAAGGCGATTACGTCGCGAATCGAGCTTGCGCCTGCCAAAATTGCAGCAGTACGATCCCAGCCCAAAGCAATACCAGCGTGAGGTGGAGCGCCGTACTTGAAAGCTTCAAGCAAGAAGCCGAACTTTTCGTCAGCTTCAGCCTTGTCGATTCCAAGAACGTTAAGAACGCGGTCTTGAATATCGTCGCGGTGAATACGAACAGAGCCGCCGCCCATTTCGTTACCGTTGCACACAATATCGTAAGAATCGCTCATTGCATGCTCTGGATCTTTATCGAACTTGTCAATCCAATCAGCAGTTGGCATTGTGAACGGATGGTGCATAGAAGTCCACTTAGAATGGCCAACTGCAACATCGTCATCGTCTGGATCGTCAGTGCGCTTAAACAGTGGGAAGTCAACAACCCAAGTGAAAGCAAACTCATCTGGGTGAAGCAATCCTGCGCGGCTAGCAAGTTCAACTCGCACTGCGCCAAGCAAAAGCTGGGAAGACTCGCGAGAGCCTGCTGCAAAGAATACTGCGTCGCCATCTTCTGCTCCAACAGCTTCTTTGAGTCCTGCGCGCTCTTCTTCACTAAGATTCTTAGCAACAGGGCCTTTAAGCTCGCCGTCTTCGCCGAAGACTACGTAAGCCAATCCCTTAGCTCCACGCTGCTTAGCCCAATCCTGCCATGCGTCAAACTGGCGACGAGGAGTATCAGCGCCGCCCTTAAACAGCACAGCGCCAACGTAGGAAGCTTGGAACACGCGGAATGGAGTGTTCTTAAAGAAGTCAGTTAATTCAATAAGTGGGTTTCCAAAACGCAAATCTGGCTTATCGGAACCATACTTATCCATAGCTTCCTGCCAGGTAATACGAGGCAAAGGAAGGGTGATTTCGTGACCTGCTTCCTTCCAAATAGCAGCAATAACGCGCTCTGCCATAGCCATAACGTCTTCCTGGCTTGCAAAGCTCATTTCCATATCGAGCTGAGTGAACTCAGGCTGACGATCAGCACGGAAGTCTTCATCACGGTAGCAGCGAGCAAGCTGATAGTAGCGTTCAACGCCAGAAACCATGAGAAGCTGCTTTAAGAGCTGTGGAGACTGTGGAAGCGCATACCAAGAGCCTGGAACTAAACGTGCTGGAACAACAAAGTCTCGAGCGCCTTCTGGAGTGGACTTAATAAAGGTTGGAGTTTCAACTTCCGTAAAGTCCATATCTTCCAAAGCGTGACGAGCAGCCTTAGCCATGTTAGAACGAAGCTTTAGATTGCGCTGCATAGATGGGCGACGCAAATCAAGGTAGCGGTACTTCAAACGAACATCTTCGCTAGGAAGCTTGTTTTCGGACTCGTTTTCCAAAGCAGTAGAAACCTGGAATGGAAGAGCGTCGGATTTAGCGAGAATTGTAACGGTTTGAGCAACAATCTCAATTTTACCTGTTGCTAAGTGGTCGTTCTCATTACCATCCGGGCGCAAGCGAACCTCGCCGGTTACCTGCACAACAAACTCGCTTCTAAGCGGGCGTGCAGTTTCCTCATCATAAATAACAACCTGCACCAAGCCTGTGTTATCACGGACATCAACAAAGGCAACGCCACCGTGGTCACGGCGACGATCAACCCAACCAGCAATGGTTACTTTTTGCCCGACTAATTCTTCAGTCACTTCAACGGCATGATGTGTACGATACGCCGTCTGGCTCATAAGTCCACTTCCTCTACGTTCTAATAATGGTGTATTCATTTTTGTTGACATAAATTGCGTTTAATATTCAAGCAATTTCGCACGAATATTATTTAGCGCAAGAAACTGTCTGCCGGGCATAAACAGTATCCGGTTGCCACGACGTGGCGTCTGCTACCGTCTGCTCGCCAGTAATAATATTTTTTACCTCGTCTTTGGAAGACTCGGACTCGGTGCTGTCTGCTGGGAACCATACGTAAGGAATACCCAGCTTATCTGCATACTTGATTTGCTTACCGAGCTTTGCTGCAGTTGGTGCAACATCTGTTGCAATACCGCGCTCGCGAAGCTTCCTAGCAATCTCATTGCATGCAGGACGATCTTCCTCATTCCAAACTGCCACAAGAACTGCTGCAGGAGAAATTCTAGAAACTGTAGCGCCAGCGCTATGAAGCATGTAAGAAACCAAGCGAGACAATCCAATAGAAAGACCGACGCCTGGATACTTCTTTTTGCCTTGAGAAACAAGATTATCGTAACGGCCGCCAGAGCAAATAGAGCCTAAAGATGCTGCATTATCGAGGAAAGTTTCGTAAACGGAACCAGTGTAGTAGTCAAGTCCTCTAGCAATCTTCAAATCTGCAACAACAGCGCCCGGACGAATTCGTGCAGCTTCGTCAACAATCATTGCGAGCGTTTCAACACCTTCTGTAGCCAAAGCGTACGATTCGTTATCTTCGCTAGTAGAAATATTGTGTTTATTGCATAAAGATTCAAAGCTAGACTTTAGTTCTTCCCCAGTTTTTGCAGTAAGCTCAGCTAATTCTAAGCAGGCAGCAGCTTGAGACTCATTAGCTCCGCACTCTTTTATAAGAAGTTTAGATACTTCTTCTGCACCAATTTTGTCTAGCTTGTCGATTTCGCGAAGAACACCTTCAATATCTGTTAAACCAATACCGCGGTAAAAACCTTCGGAAAGCTTACGATTATTTGCGTGAACTGTAGCTTTTGGTAAACCAAATTCTCTCAATCGTTCAAGAGCTTCAACCATAACCAAAGGCAATTCAACTTCGTAATGAGAAGGAAGTTCTCCGTTGCCAACAACATCAATATCTGCTTGAACAAACTCGCGGAAACGACCTTCTTGAGGACGCTCCCCTCGCCAAACCTTTTGCATTTGCCAGCGTTTAAACGGGAATGTTAAATCTCCAGTATGTTCAACAACGTAACGGCTAAGCGGAACTGTTAAATCAAAATGCAAGCCAATTCGTTCTTCCACAGGAGTGTCAGATTCGTGACCAACTTCTTGCAATCTTGACAATAAATAAATTTCTTTACTTGTTTCGCCTTTTTTCAACAAACTTGAACCCTGTTCTACGGCGCGCGTTTCTATGCCAATAAAACCGTTTAGTTCAAAGACTTCTCGAAGTGTATCTACTACTCGCTGTTCAACAGCGCGTTCACTAGGAAGCCATTCAGGGAAACCTGATATAGATGAGCCTTGTACCATGTCCACTATAATAGGTGGTGTTGCGGAAAAATCATGGCTTACCGTCATACTTATTCGTAACATTGTTACCGTGCATCTGCTGTAAGGAGTCGACCGTGACCGAACAGACTAAACCTGAAGAAACTACTAAAACTACTACCGCGCCAAAGCCACTTGCTCCATCGCCTGCGAGCTTCGCGCATAAGACTCGTGTTGTTGCTCAAGCACCAACTATTTCTTATAGCGAAGAGGATATTAAATCCGCAAAAAACTTTGGCCGTGTTGATGAAAATGGCACTGTTTATGTTACTGAAAATGGTACTGAACGTGAGGTTGGTCAATACTCCACTGGAACTCCTGAAGAAGCATTGACTTTCTACATTCACCGCTACCTTGATTTGAAGATTAAGCTCGATTTATTCGCTAAAAGGTTGGAATCAAGCAACGTAAAAGTGAAGGAAATTGATGAAACGCTTAACACTTTGCAAGAAGAATTAGCTGAGCCTGCAGCCGTTGGTGATCTTGCTGCTTTGCGTGCGCGACACGCCGAGCTTAAAGCAAAGGGAGATGAAAAGAAAGAAGAAATTGCAAAAGCTCGTAAAGAGGCTCTTGAAAAAGCTTTGAAAGAGCGTGCAAATATTGTAGAACGCGCTGAAGCATTGGTTGCTAAAATGGGCGATTCAACAAATTGGCGAGAGCTTAACGATAAGCTTCGCTCTCTTTTCGACGAATGGCAGGAACATCAGCGCACTACTATTCATTTGAATAAGGCTGATGCAGATGCTTTGTGGCAGCGTTTCTCTAAGGCTCGTTCCGCATTCTCCCAGGCTCGTAATTCTTGGGTTAAAGAACGTGAGCACGTGCGTAATAACGCTAAGCAGCTTAAGGAAGCTATTATTGCTGAAGCTGAAAGCTTGAAGGATTCAACTGACTGGCGTGAAACTTCTACTAAGTTTAACGCTTTGATGGATCGTTGGAAGAAGGCTGGTAATGCTGGACGTCAGCATGATGATGCTTTGTGGGCTAAGTTCCGTGAGGCTGCTGATGCTTTCTACCATGCTCGACAGGCTGATCGTGAAAAGTTGAATGCTGGAGAGCATGAGAATCTCGCTAAGAAGGAAGCTTTGCTTGTAAAAGCAGAAGCGTTGCTGCCTGTAGAAAATGAGGAAGCTGCTAAGAAGGCTCGTAAAGCTTTGTCTGAAATTCAAGAAGAGTGGGATGCGATTGGCTTTGTTCCTCGAGAAGATATGCGTCGCATTGAGGCTCGCTTGAATGATGTTGATAAGAAGATTAAGGCTGTTGAAGAGGCTGCTTGGAGAGATGCTGATCCTGAAGCTAACGCTCGTAAGTCCAGCTTTGCTTTGCAATTGGAAGCGCAGCTTGAAGAGCTTAACGCTGCTATTGCTAAAGAAACCGACAAGAAGCGTAAAGCTAAGTTGGAAGCTGAAAAAGCAACTAAAGAACAGTGGCTTAATGCTGTTAAGTAATTAGTTTTATAAATTAGTTTTATAAATTAAATAAAAATATGGGGTTTCTTGAAAAATCAAGCGGCCCCATATTTATTTTTGATTAGATTCTTCCATTAAAGATTTAGCAAGTTTCACAAAAGTATTAGCAAGCTGTGAATTATCTAACTTCCCGTCTTCGTTTAGAACCGCAGGACGTCCCGCTTCGCCAATTTCTCTAAGAGTTGGGTCAAGAGGAAGCTGAGCTAAAAGAGGAACATTAGTATGAAGAGCTTCACAAAGCTGTTCGCTAACTCTTTTTCCGCCTCCGGAGCCGAATATTTCCAAGCGCTCGCCATTATTTTCAAACCAGCTCATATTTTCAACAACTCCTCGAACGCTCACAGGAATTTGCAAAGCCATAAGACCTGCCCTAACCGCAACGTCCGACGCACTAGGCTGAGGTGTTGTAACAACAACAAGCTCAACGTTTGGTAAAGTTTGAGCCACAGCAAGTGCCATATCTCCTGTACCAGGTGCTAAATCAAGCAAAAGAACATCTGGACTTCCCCACCAAACGTCTGAAAGAAACTGTTCTAACGAACGCTGTAAACGCGGTCCTCTCCACAAAATAGCACGATCAGTTCCAGCAAACATGCCGATTGAAATAAGTTTTACTCCCCAAGACACAACTGGCATAAGCATGCCGTTAAGATTAGTTGGCTGAGAGTTTACTCCAAACATGCGCGGCAAAGAAAAACCGTATACGTCCGCGTCGATTGCTGCAGTGTCGTATCCTAAAGCTGCAAAAGTTGCGGCCAAATTAGCGGTTATAGAAGATTTTCCAACGCCGCCTTTTCCTGAAGCAATAGCAAAAATTTTCGTACGCGTACCAGCTTTGTTAAAAGGATTTTCTCTGCGCTCAGCCTTCAAATCTTCTACTAGTTTTTCTAGCTTATCTTTACTCATTGCGCTAGAAGTAACATGCGCTATAAGAGTTGCTTGAGGATATTTAGATACAGCTTCTTTTACTCGTTCTGTAATAATTTCAGCCAATGGGCAGTTTGGTACAGTAAGTTCAAGCTTTATTCTTACGTTATAAACTGGTTTAGAAGCATCTAAATTTTCAGCTTCACTAACACTAACGCCAGTTACCATATTTAGTTCTGTAACCGAACGGCCTAATTCTGGATCAATAACGCTACCCAGCAAATCGTAAACGCGTGTTTCGAGTTCGCTCGTGTTCATTTATGTTATGATTCCTTAGTCATTAATATCAAGAGAATTTTCGCTAGCTTTTTGTAGAGCTTCTTCCACGCTTCCAGTTTCCAAAAGAACACTAAATTGCTTTTCGTTAAGCATTGGAATAGAAAGTTCTTGAGCTTTGGTTGCTTTAGAACCAGCATTTTCTCCCAAAATTACGCAGTACGTGTTTTTACTAACTGATCCTGAAGCTTTACCGCCTCGAGACACTATTGCTTCCTTTGCTTCGTCCCTACTAAAGCCTTGCAAAGATCCTGTTACAACAACAGTTTTACCAGCTAGAGTTTGAGCAAGGGATGATGTTTCAACTTTCCCGACCACCCCTGCTTCTTGCCAAGCGTGCAAAACTTCAAATCTCCAGTTGCTACTATCTTTTGCTTGCTTAAACCAGTCATAAACAGCTTGAGCAATTTCTGGACCAACGCCATCAATCTGAGTAAGTTCTTCAACTGAAGTATTTGCAATATTTTCTAAAGATCCTAATTTTGCCGCTATAAGACGCGCTGTTGGTGGACCTAGTCTACGAATAGAAAGCGCAACCAAAACGCGCCACAGAGCAGCATTTTTGCCTTTTTGGGCTATTTCTTCAAGCATGCTACGAGTAGTTTCCGATGGTCTTGTGTACCACGGAACGTTAATTGTATCTTTTGCATTATTTGAAGCTCGTTTAGTTTTCCAAAAAACTACTCGAGCATCTTTTGGAACCTGAAATTCTGGATATTTAGAATCAAATTCACTGTTCTGATCCAAAGCTTCAGCATCAATGTTTTGGCTAGAAGATTCAGCAAATTTTGCTTCAATTGTGCGCGTCCAGAATGCTCGCACTTGTCTCCAAAGACCAGATCCCCCAATTTTTCGAGTATGCTTTTTTAATTTTCCGTCTTTTCCTACTTCTTGCCATTCTTCAACAAGCGGAATTTCCTTCCAAACCATAACATTTTGTAAATCGTTAGCTGTTATGCTAAAAATTCCAGATTCGCTTTTAAGCACAGGAATTTGAGGCTTAGGTAACGTTAAATTAGCAGGAGGAACATAAGGCTGCTGCATTGAGCCTCTTTGAACCACAATCTTATCAATATCTGGGCAGTAAACTTCAGCGGTAGTTGGCCTAGAATCTTCAGGATTTGTAAGAGCTAAAGCGGCGTTATCTCCCAAATTCTCAATATCAAAAGCCTGCCTAGAAGCTAAGTGAATAATACGTTCAGTAAGCTGAGCTGGGCAGTTTTCCACATTAGGACAGCGAATATCTTTATCCCCCTGTTTTGCTGGAGCTAATTTTGCTCCGCAAGAAGGGCAATACTCAGGCATAACAAATTTTCGTAATTGGTTTTCACGACCTTCTCTTGCCTTTAAAACAGGCCCAACTAATTCAGGAATAACATCTCCAGCTTTGCGAACCACAACAGTATCGCCAATAAGCACGTTTTTATGCTCAACTTCGTAAGCGTTATGAAGAGTTGTTCTGGAAATAGTAGAACCTGCAACAGTTACAGGCTCAAGAATTGCTACAGGCGTAACTCTTCCTGTTCTTCCAACCTGAACAACAATATCCTTCAAATAAGTGTTAACTTCCTCCGGCGGATACTTATATGCAATAGCCCATCTTGGGGCTCTTGAAGTTGCTCCAAGATTGCGCTGCAGTGCGCGGTCATCAACCTTTACAACAATTCCATCCAATGCGTGCAAAATATTTGCCCTATGTTCGCCATAATAATCAATCATGTCTTGTATTTCGGCAAAATTAGTTACTCTACGCGTGTATGGAGAAACTGGAACACCCCACTGTTTGTAAAAATTGTATGCGTCAGACTGGTTAAAAGTTGTTTCACTATTAGCATGACTTGAGTTTGATTTCCAACGAAGCTCCCCCAAGCCGTGCGCGAAGAAGCTTAAATGACGAGTTGCGGTAATGCGCGGATCTTTTTGACGAAGCGAACCTGCAGCAGCGTTTCTAGGATTTGCAAAAGCTGCTTTTCCAGCGTCTTCCTGCTCCTCATTAAGCTTACGAAAATCAGCCCATTTCATAAAAACTTCGCCGCGAATTTCAACAAATTCAGGAATATCGTCAGGATTTTCAGCATGAAGCTGAGTTGGTATTGCTTCAATCGTTCTAACATTAAGAGAAATATCTTCGCCTGTTACGCCATCTCCTCTAGTAAGCCCCTGCTCAAGAGTGCCGTTTCTGTAAATAAGATTTAACGCAAGACCGTCAATTTTTACTTCGCATGTCATAGGAAGCGGCTTGGATTCAGGCCATTGCAAATCTCTAAGAACACTGTTGTACCAATCGTGTAATTCGTCAATAGAAAACACGTCATCCAAACTCATCATTCGCGAAGGATGTTTTACAGAAGTAAAATCGTTGGAAAAAGTTCCACCTACGCGGTGCGTTGGAGATTGCGGAGTGTCAAGTGTTGGAAAAGCTGATTCCAGAGCACTCAATGCTCGTATACGCGCATCATAAGCTGCATCCGAGCTTGTTGGAGCATCTTCAACATAGTAGTCAATTTGATCAGATTGCGCCCACGCTGCTAATTTTGCCCACAGGCGTGCAGCCTGTTCAGTAGTAAGAGATGTAGGCTGTAGACTTGAAAGAGCTAAAGCGTCCGCATCGGTAGGTTCTAGTTTATGAATCCACTCATCTGTGTCAACATTAGGATTCCAAATATGAGCATTAGAGTGCGCTTCATCAGTTACAGCTTGCTCATCAAAATCGTCAAAAAGCGTCCATTGAGAGCTTTGTGACGCTGCATCATTGTAAGCAGCACTCATAAAATCCCCTTTCAACCCAAATATTTAGCGTAACCCACTACTCTATTTAGCATTTTAAGCATTTAGTGAACGCAAGAATTGAGATTGCACAGCACCTTCCAAATCTTCGTTTGAAGTCATGCGAATATTAGCAACGCACAAAGTTCTTGCAATAACAAACATTCCTTCATCAACCGTAAGTTTTGCAGCTTTACCAATAATATGGCTGGCTTCAATATTTGGCCAAACAGGAATATCGTCATTCATAAAATTCTGCTTCACATCGTCCATATTAGCCGGAGCTTTATAACACTGCGAGCGCATTCTAGATAGCAGTTCTTCTAGTTCCATTTGCAATGGTTCTATTCTTCCTGGGGCTAAATAATCAGCCATGCGATACGCGCTTGCAGCGAGTGCAAACCTGTCTTGCATCCATGCAGCGTACGCTAGTCGATAGTATGCGAATGCTGCATCATCCTTGTCGAAAGATACTCTCAAAGCGTTTAAGCATGCTGCTATAACAGATGGCCAGTCTTCTTTTTGAGATAATTCTGCCGCAAGCTTTAAGTGAGATAGTGCGTATGTTGGAGCGTACGCAACCATCATGTTTAAGTGCTTTAATGCAGCCTCATGCTTATTTAATTGCGAAAGTAAGTCTGCTAACTCCATGTGCGCGTAGAACAATCCGTCTGGAATAAGTAGTGTATGCTCTTCTGGTGTTGCAAATACGTGATTGTACACAACTCTTTCCGCATAAGAGTTAAAGTAGCGTGGAACAACATTTTCTACGGAAAACATTGAGTCGAATTTAGCAATATTTTTCTCGTATTCTTCTATTGCAGTGCTAATATCGCCTTCCATAAGCTGCTCTTGGACTCGAATACGCATGTTTCGTATGCTTTGCGAAGCTTTGAATGAAAGTTCAGGTATGTCTGTTTCGTCAATAAGAGCTCTTGTTACACTGTCTGCTTTTTCACTAAGCTCAGGATCTGCAATTTGCTCAATAATATTCATTGCCTCTCTAGCTTTTTCTGCTGTTGTTTGAATTGGCTGAGATGCAATATGGTGGAAGTCTGTAACAGCTTGCTGCAAAAGGTCTTCTCTTTGAATTGATAAGCCTTGTGCGTGTGATGTTCCAAGTATTTCTTCTTGTTCTTCGCTAAATATTGTGTCGGAAAATTCAGGCTCTTCTTGCGCTCCTCTAGGTGCGAAGCAAGTATCGTGCATATCGAATGATGCTTCTACTGAGCCTAAAGTGTAGTCTTCGCGCATGCTCATTGTTGCATTAGATTGCTTATATATTTCTATTGGATTTTGCAAACCGTGAGCACGAATATGTTTAATAAATTTTTCGCGTTCAAACGTTACTGTCATTAGCGTACGTATTTCTGGAGGCTCGCTAAAAGCAGCTAAAGGATTTGAGTTTGAATCTGCTTTAGATTCCGTCTTAGAATCAACTAAAGATTGCGCACCTTCAACAACTTCTGCAAGCGGTAAGTGTTGCAAATCCTGGATTTGTGAAGGGTCTCCATGAACGTCACCGTCTTTTGGATCACCCTTTGAAGGCGCATTATTTACATTCATATTGTCTAATGCTTGAATAGTGCGGTTTAGTAGCGTACTTATTGCATTATCTTGTGCTGCAACCATCTCTTCTAAACCAATAGAATCAAGTCTAATTGAAACATGCTGTATTTTTTCGCTTGCACCAAAGGCGAGCGTTGCAAGCATAATGCCGAATCGCAGATTGTAATATGTTGCCATACGCGACTTTTCAACATTACTTAGCATATGCCACTTATGCTCTAAAGTATCGTATTTGCTTGTAGGCATTAGCGACGATCCTGTAGAAGTGAAAGCAATCGCCACATTGCCATCGTTTAGATTAGAGCGAAAATCTGCGTCGAATCTAAACGGCATGTATAAGCTTCTAATAAGCTTAGAAAGAGATTGACGGTACAGCCACTCTCCCGCATCGTTCTGCTTCAAAAATGTTGCAGACTGCTGATATTTTCTAGCCTTATTCCATAAGTGAAGCAAAGGACGAATACTATCGTCTTGTAAAGGATTTGCTAAACTTGGCGTATCAAAAGATTCACAAGCATTAAAAGCAGGGTTTTCAATCATAGCGTTATCTATAGCAGCAATGCGCTCTAAGCTAACGTTTCCTTCAAAATTCTTTCCGCCCTGCAAAGAATTAGCTTGTAAGAACTGGTATATGGCTTGTAAACGATTTAGCGCTCCTTCAATTCTTAAAACTTTTAGTGCTGAGGAAGGGTCTAATGAATCGTCCCAAATTAAGTAATGTGCAGAAGTTTGTTGAGCTTGTCTAAAATGTAGTCTTTCTGCTCCATGAACAGCTTCTAAGCTTCTAGTTGGATCTAATGCTCCAACCTCTTTCATAACTCGCTCATAGTAGCTTTCTAAGCCGGAAACTTGCAATCCAACTTTTTTTGCGTGCGCAATATCTGCAGCGCTTCTTCTTATTGCGCCAAGAGGTGCTTCAGTATGCAATCTTCTTAGAACGTGCGAATATCCAAAACCTATTAAGTTTTGATTTAAATCTGGTATGAAAAATGTTGCGAAAAATGTTGTTGCAATAGCATTCTCGTAAGTAAGATTACAACGCAAAGAATCAGGTAATTTTACGCGCGTGCTTTCAAGCGTATATCTTTTATGCTTTCCAATTGTGCAGCAAAGCCACGAAGCAACCTGATGCAAACCATCTTCTAAAGAAACTTGCATAACAATATCGCCATTTACTATAGAAATATTGTTGTTGCCGTTTGTGATTGCTGCGCTTGCCTTGGACGTGCTGGCTGCGTTTTTATTTTTTAAGCACAGGCTTGGCAAGCTTTTTAAACTTTGCAAAATATTGCGGAATTTTTTTGAAATATTATTTGATTTAGGTACTTTTAAGCTTCCGTAAAAACGAGTTGAATTTCGTAAAGTAAAAGAAGATTGCTCAATAAAAGAAAGTTGCGGAAGACGTTCAAACGTATCTTCAAGAGTTACTTTGTCGCCCGTGTAAACTCTACCTTCTGAATCTGCAATAGCAAGTTGACGAAAAAGCTTTCCATCATTTTTAACTAATCCAATCGAAATGCAGAAGGATTTCCCAGGAATTCTAAACCATCCAACCTGAGTATTAGAAGGAAGGCTTGGAAAATCGGTGAAAATATTATGCTTTACAAAGTTTGGAATAGAAGTAACTCTGCCTTCTAGCCATAAGGAATTGATGGCATCTACCATTGTAGACATACTATCTTCGTTAGAAGTCGTCTGATTGGTAGATTGTACGTCGTCAGCCATAAATTCCCATTCTTTCAAAATCGATGCTAGTAGCAATTATGGAAACACGATTTCATAAACAAAATACTAAAAAAGTGGAGCGGACAACGGGACTCGAACCCGCGGTCTCAACCTTGGCAAGGTTGCGCTTTACCAACTAAGCTATGTCCGCAAAACAAGATGCTATTCTAGTTAATTATTTAATTAAATGCAAATATGGAATGTCGCAAGGTTTGTGGTTTGAAAATCAGTGTAATCGGCGAAAATCGTGGTTATGGGATTATAGAGTTATAGGGGTTATAGGGTTAGGTTATAGTCCAAAATCGAGTAACAAAAACAAAAAACGCAGTGCTTTTACACTGCGAACATATTGTGGGTGATATAGGAATCGAACCTATGACCCCTTCCGTGTGAAGGAAGTGCGCTAGCCGCTGCGCCAATCACCCAAAATTTTTTAATTATGCGTGAAAGGCAATCCTTTCGAGTGGGCGATACAAGGTTCGAACTTGTGACCCCTTCCGTGTCAGGGAAGTGCGCTACCACTGCGCCAACCGCCCAGGTTGTTTATTAAGCATGAAGCTTAATCGAGGTGGGTACGAGAGTCGAACTCATCTATACGGCTTTGCAGGCCGCTGCCTAACCGCTTGGCTAACCCACCGTAAGGTCGAATAACTCATCGGACCTAGAGCGGACAACGGGACTCGAACCCGCGGTCTCAACCTTGGCAAGGTTGCGCTTTACCAACTAAGCTATGTCCGCAATGCAACTTTACTGACCAACGTCAGCGCCGAAGCACGAGTAACTACTATACCCGAAATATTCTCAAATGCAAGCCCTCGCCTATTTGGCGTGTCGTTTGGTGGTGTTTTGGGGAATAACCACTCTTTTGCAATAGTTAATTTTCCCGTTTTCTATTATGCAAACGCAATTTAGCTTCGTATCTTCTCTAGATAAACGTTTTTGAACAATGGTATTTATTGAATCCCTTGTTGCATTGGATATTCTAAAAAATAACGCTATAATGAACGTAACGCGAGGGCCTCGCAGCTGCCGTTTACGTCAGATTGTTAGTCGAGGGGATCCCTCGCAATTTTCATTTTAAGTGTTTTTTTTTAATATAAGATTTATTCATCTTCGTCGTAATTTGCAGAATGTTGACGACGTGGAAGCTCTAGTTTATCTGCCATTTCGTTATATGAATCAAGATAGTCATCGTCAATAAGATTGTACGCTTCAACAATAAGCTTACGAGGAGTATTTTGATGTTCCCATGCAAGGCTTAGTAATCCGTTAATGCTTCATAAGGCTCTCCTGCGCATGTAGCATTATTAGCGGCTTCTTTGCAAAGCTTATCCATGTATGGCTCAGCATAAGGCCGGAGTTTTTCGACCATGTCATAATAAATTTTCTGCATGTTCATCAGCTTCTCACTCCTTTCTTATTTTCCACAACTGGGAACGCTGTATTGACGCGCCACTCTTTTTTCTTTTCTCGCTCAATCGTTGCAAAAACTGAAAAACGTGGGGTGCTCCTCAGACTAATGTTCCAGTCTTGAAAGCTGGTTGCCGAGGTTCCCACGTTGGTTATATCGTATCACAATATTTATAGGATCACCCCCGCGTATGCGGGAAAAACTATAGTGGATAGTGAGTCCCGGACACCTGGATTGTTCGGGACTCTTTATTTACTTATTGCGCTTCAAGGATTACCACTGCGTATTAGAGAAAGACTAGTGCCCCCGGTGATAGGGCACTTTATTGAAAGGATCACCACGCATATGCGGGAAAGACTTATATTCCGTGGCTCGCTTTTCTAACCCCTTAGGATCACCCCCGCGTATGCGGGAAAGACGCGACTTTTAAATCCTCAACACAAATTACTTGTGGATCACCCCCGCGTATGCGGGAAAGACGATTATACTGTTTTCGCGCACCCCGCGATACAGGGATCACCCCCGCGTATGCGGGAAAGACTTATAAGCTAATTTCCACTTTGGCATGTTCTCGGGATCGCCCCCGCGTATGCGGGAAAGACATCCAGCTGACCCCAAGCCAATCAGCATAGACGGGATCACCCCCGCGTATGCGGGAAAGACCCGTTTATTATTCAAGGCGACCAAACAAAAAAGGGATCACCCCCGCGTATGCGGGAAAGACAGCGTACGGTGCGGCCTCTCCTATTTTCCTGGAGGATCACCCCCGCGTATGCGGGAAAGACTCTGACGCTACACTTCGATTCTTTCCGTATGTGGGATCACCCCCGCGTATGCGGGAAAGACAACTTGTTTGACGATTTGGAAACATTTGAACTAGGATCACCCCCGCGTATGCGGGAAAGACATTAAACCAAGGCCAAGAGTAGAACGCGTCTTAGGATCACCCCCGCGTATGCGGGAAAGACTGTGGCTCAAACTATTGAAAAACAAGGCGACTAGGATCACCCCCGCGTATGCGGGAAAGACACTTAAAAATCCCAATAAAATGGCCATTTTTATAACAGCAATAGTCAAATTCCATTTACTTTTCAAATTCAACCTATCACAGAGCGTAGTACATCAGTATTTTATTTTTATGAAATAAATTTTAGCAATCCTTTCAAATTAAAAACAAGATGCGCTGTCAGTCTAGCGTCCAGAAGAGCTCTATGTGGAACGGAGTCAGAAATGTTGTATTCGTGTAGTACCGTCTTTAGCTGGTAATTTTTTAAAAATTTCTTTTCTTTCTTTACAAAACGTGAGATATCAAAAATTTTATTAATTGAAAGAGAATAATCCAATCTTTCATCTAATGAAGATAAAGCAGAATTTAAAAATGACATATCAAACTGTATATTGTATCCAAGTACCGGTAATTTTCCGATAAAATCAATAAATTCTTTTAATGCTAAATCTAATCCTACACCATAAGACTCAAGCATGTTAGTTGTAATACCAGTTAGCTCAATAATTTCATTAGGAATAAAATTATTTTTGTTAAAATTACTAACGCTATCGCAATTAATCTTTATTAGTTTTTGGAATTCTTCAATTTTCCCATCAATAAACTTAACGGCTCCAATTTCAATAATTTTATCAAATTTGCTATTTAAACCTGTAGTTTCGCAATCTATTACAACAAAATTTTTATCTATTTTATCTATAAAATCCTTCCAGTAATCGGTACAAGTTATCTCCTCATTATCCGTAGTAAATTTTGCAGTTTGAGAAGCATTATCATAACTTAGATAACTAATATTTTCATTAGCAAGATTATTTTCAATTGTGCTAGAAGGAGTATTAATATTTTTACGCCTTATATTTGAAAATTTCTTTGCATTATGAAAATGTGCTGCATCGCTAAATCCATGTTTAATATCGTTTTCTAATGTATCAACTGTTGGAATACGTACCAGAGGTAATCCATCCGAATAAACTACTTCACGATGCGAATGGATAGTCTTAAAGTCGTATCCAATTTCATTTCTGGAAGAAAAACTCATTGTTACAGCACCATTGCCAACACTGCCTTCTATACGTTTCCATAATTCTTCTCGAACTCTACCGTTAAAATTGCCTACGTAAACGCCTGTAGCAATTTCTTGCATCCACTTGGTTAAATCACCTCTTAAAGATAGTGGACAGTTCGTCATCGTAATCACAGTTAACGGCATATTAATTCACCTCGCTGTAATTTACACCAGAAGCTACAAGGTGTACTCTATCATCCCAAAGATGTATTACATCAACAGTAATTTGGTCGTCAATTGGGATTTCAAGAAGATTTTGTATATCATTAACGATACGAGACATTATATTGCAATTTGCGAAGCAATCGCGCATCTTCAAACGCATTAACTGTTCAATGTCATCGTCTGGTTCACACTGAGCAGCAATTTCAAAAGACGCAGGAATAGTTAATTCAGCTTTATATAAGTCTGCAATATCGTATACGAGAGAAAGATCATGTCCGGTATGCACGAAACCTAATCCAGGTGCTAAACCTAAAGCAGATATTATGCTATGTACTAAACCGTAGAGACATACATTTCCTACAGATAATGCTTGATTGACAACAGTGCCACTTTCAAAATCGTCGATTTTATAATCGCGACCATTCCACTGGACATTGTATTTGTTAGACATTTCCCTATATACATGTCTAACGCGAGCGCCCTCTCTTCCTCGCAATTGTTGCATAGTATATGAGGATACGTTTTCATTAGGGAAACGCATTTGATACATTTTTCTCGCAACGCTCAGTCTAGATCTACTATTAGTAACAAGTTTTGCTTGTTTTTCCAACAATCTTGAACTTCTTGACAATGCTCTACCATGAGCATAATTGCGAACCCCATGCTCACCAACCCAAACTATGCTTGCACCAACATCTCCAAGTAATTCCATGGCTCTATGAGTAATCTCCGTACCAGGACCTAAAAGTAAAACACCAATCATTGCAGCAGGAACTTTTATAGTTCCATTTGCATCAAAGACTGTAACAGTACTATCAAGACGATTGATTTTCGCATGCTCTACATATATGAAACTTACTCTGTCGCCTATACGTGGAAGCTCTTGAATTTCGGCTTTCTTAGCACCGCATTTCTTTTTCATACTGTTACAGCCTTCAATAAAATAGCATCATTTATTTAAATTATCTAATGGGATTACTGTCATCATTCCAAAGCCATACGCTTTCTTTTTGCCAATTCCTTCTAGCAACGTTTTACGTATAATATCCGCATCGCTAATTGTTAAAATACCTTGATAAACAGCTTTACTTAATCGAATAGGTTTTTCTGACTTGGTAAATAAGCTATATCCGCGTTCAACAATGGTGAATTCATTTTCGTTCAACGAAAAACCTAATTTTTGCGCTCGATTAAGCAAAAAATTCATCTGCTGATCATAAGTAACATGTGGTACTACTCTACCTCTAGTAGTGCGAGTTTCAGCAGTATCAGAAATAGCAACAACAGGGTTAAGTGCCACCCGAAATTGCATTCTCATGCCATTCATTAGTGAGCCTAAAAACTTATCATAATTCTTACTTGACGCTGTTCCGGCAACACCATACATCTCTAGACGTTGCAAATCCGGTTCAGAATTACTCACTATAAGCAAGTAATGTTTTCCATGTAAAACATCAACTCTCCACAGCTTTCGGCTCCTTTCATGATTCTCCCATTCGTCAGGAAAACTTTGCTCAACCCAATTATGGAAAGCACCAACAGATTTAAGATCTCTCAACGACGAAGGCTTTTTATAATCAATTTCTACTCTGCTTAAATAAGACATTTAAGACTCCAATCCAGAAAAAGCATCATGCTCAGCAATAAACTCTCCAACAGATTTAAGATGTTTACTATCTGATGAAATATCTTCCGAATTCAAATTATTGTGTGAAATTTTCTCAATAGGAATTTCCATTTTTGACTCGTATCGAAATCCAAATTTTCTTTCCTTATTTGAGAAAGAATTAACGTAATCCTTTCGTAGCTTACGAACATACGACTGAATTTTATAAGTACAAGTATTATCTTTAGCTAATTCGCATTCTGCTTTATATACTAAATCTGAATCAGCATATAAAGATATAAATCCAGCATTACATGATTCATTAGAAGATTGCGAGAGCATAGATAATTTAGAAACTTGTACTTGATTTTTCCCTGCTTTTCTTGCAAGCCACTCATACGTTAATAATGCTTGAATTACTCCGCAATCTTCTACTCCTAGAATAAAATCAGCTGTAGGAGGCAGTGATCTTCTACCTAAACTAGATTGAAAATACGGCGAGCGCAAAGCATTATTAATGCTATCAATGAGTTTTTCATTGTCAGATCCTATTGCAACAAGAAATATAGCATCTTCTAGATAGTAACGATTTGTAACATAATTTTTTTCAAAGTTACCGTTAGACTTATATTTTGCAGCAATATGATAATCTCTAAGCAAATTTCCTTGCTGATCAATTCGCACTGCAAAATCCAAATCATTAAGCTTTACAATCTCCTCATCACAATCTGTACTTCTTCTATACCCAAAAGCTGCAGCAACCATACCTATTACCGCACTTTTAGATGGATAGTAATCTGTGTGACGAGTTTCAAAATGAGAATCTGTACCCCATGATTGCAAAGGTCCAGCAAACTTCAGTAATAAACTTTTCATAAGCTTCCTAACTGTTAAACACTAAACATCAACTAATAAGTGTTATTTATTAAGAAATTTACTGAAGCAATCCTGAAACTTTAGAAGAAAAATCATCTAACAATTGCTGCATACTTTGCTCTTCCACTCCTAATTTAAGATTCTCATTTGAAGAATCCATTGTTACATAGAATGACGCGAGTGGCTTATGAACAAATTTTTGAACTTTCTCGTATTCTTGAGATAGCTTCTCTATAGACTTTGAAACATATCCACCTTTAGATTTTACTGGATCTTCAAATGCGCTAACTAAGTTCACTGGCCTGTCATCTCTTAAAGTTACCACAAGCATTTGCGGCAAAGTTTGATTAGCAAAAGTATTTACTTTGCCAGTAGGCATTGCGTTAGCAAAAGCTTCAATAAAAAGTCTGAGAGCATTAATTGTAGATTCTTTGTTATCGCTCAACTGGTGACTAAATTCATGCACTGCCACATTTGCATAACGATAAAGCGTTGAAGAATTATATTCTATTGTTCCAAGCATCCCTGCTCCAGCATTATTATCCTCAGTAGATAAGTCATCAACAGCAGTATAGTAATCAAATTCAGTTCGAATAGCATGAGTGGAAATTGCGTGAGCAACTTGCGAAGAAGCGTCCTCATTAAGCGATGCATCGTCTGCAAGCATGCGACCGAATAACGCAATATCAATAGGCGGATTATCTTTCAAGATTTCTTGCAGTTGCTTCTTGTCCTTAATATTGTTGACTGCTGCTTGCGCTAAAGAATTCGCTTGATTTTCACCTAAGAAAAATAGAACATTTACTACAGGAGTTATTTTACCTTTATTTGTTTTAGTTTTAACGCCAGCATTATTTAACGTTTTATTTGCTAAATCTAATGCTTCTTGTTCAGATAATTCTGGTTTTAACGCAACAATTTTATCTGCAAGGTACTTAACAATGTTTTTGCTTCGCATTCCAACATTGGAATCTACGCTGTGTTCTTTGAAATATTCGCGCATTGAGTGCTTCCAGCATTGAGAGCTTACTCTAGCTCTAGTTACACCGCCATATTGAGCAGTTTTCGGGCTGCCTGCATCATCACGATTAATATTGCATGGTGGAACAGTTTGGATTGCTTGAATATCTAAGAATAAATGAGCGTTCATTGTTTTGCCTTTCTAAATTTTAGTTAATTGTTTAATAACGTTGTTTTTGAAATATGTAATTTTTAAAATATGTGATGTTGCTAAAAAGTTATTGCTACTTGCTTAAGCGATAATATTCTTGTGCCCAGGAAAGTCTTATTTTTTCTGAATCTTCAAACTGAAGCAAATACAAATCGCGCGCAAGTTTAGAATAATCAATTGCTTGCTTATCTTCTTTCGTTCTGCTTTTTAATAGTCGAACTAGTTGACGAAGATAGTAGTAAAAACTCTCATAATCGCTTGCAGTAATCATAACACTAAAGCGTCTATCCATCGCCCCACGTACGCCTTCGTCACTTCTTAGTGCTCTTAAAGCTGTTCCCATATTGTTATAAGATTTTTCATTTTCTGAATCTTCAGATTTGTCTAAATCTTTATAACTTGATTTTTCTCTAACACCTTGCTCGTACAATGCGTATATTTGCAAAGTGTTTATAACAGCTCGCAATTGGTAGCTAACTTCACCATATTTATTGATGAAGCTTACCGGAACATTGCTTAATATCCATGGCCATATTTCTACAGACTGACTTAATGTCTTACCAATTGTGTGGCGAAGTTGAGCAAGCATAGCTCTATTTGACGAAGCATCTGCAATTTCTATAAATTGCTTGATAATTTTGCTAACAGCATTAGATACTTCGACAGTTTTGCTTTGATTTTCAGTCATAATAGCCTCCTTTCTATGTCTTTTATTTTCCTGATAATTTTTTTAATCGACTAATAAAAATGTTGTAAGCTATAACTATATTTTTTGCAGGATTTTTTTTACTTTTTTCACCAACAAGACCTGTAAAATCACGTAACGTAGCATTTTTTAACATGACTTCTGCCTCATTTATGAGTATGTTATACAAAGTATTTCTCCATTGAGTACATCGTTCATTCATTGAATCTTTTGGTTTAATATTTGCTAACCATTCTCTAAACGGTTGATCAACTAAGAAATAAACATGACTAATACGCTTATCGGCATATTTAGTTGCATCATCTTTATTTCTATTACGTATTTCACATATGTCTAGAAGAAATTGCCTGTAAATAAATCCTATGGCAGATCTTGTATGCTCCACTTCATTGTTAATTCTACCCACCCATCCATTGTCAGAATTATCAGTTACTACAACTTCATCAATATGCAAAGTATCGCATATTTCATCTGTAGGAACCCAAGATGTAGAATTGCCATCATCTTTCATACTTACAGCCTGTAATGAAATAGAAGAACCTTCAATATCTTTACTAATTTTATTTAACCATTCCATAATTCCCGGTTTGTGATTTTTTAGGCTCCCATCATCTGATTCTTGCAAGGTAAGTAACCCAAATGATCTCCACATAGATTCTTCTACTTCATGCTTCCTTGGAGTGTATTTGTCCTTGTTTTCCCGTTCCTTGTTGTAGTGCCATACTGTCATTGGCTCAATAAAAGCATTTTTATGATTAATATCAGGAAGTTTCACTATAGAAACCGATATCGGCTTGTCAATACTAATATCAGGATTTATATATATTGCTCTACTCCATCGAGTGTAAAGCTGAGAAATATTGTCAATAAATGTTTCATAAAACGAATTTTCAATATTTTCTGCTCCTGAATATTCCCAACACGGTTTTTGTCTCTTCGCAGGAGATTGCATTTCACCAACAAGCACGCAGTTGAGCATAAGAGTTTCAAATAGGTTTTCGCCTTCTACGTAAATGCCACCAAGGTCAAAAAGCCATCCTTTAGAAGCTTTATATTTTCCCGTACCAAAAAAGGTCTTATCCGCCAATCCAGCGTATGACTGTAGCGTAATAATCCATCTTGCTAATTGCGGCTGCGTAAGTGACGATTTGTTATTATCAACATTATCTTTTGGAGAAAATACAGCTATTTTATTGTTACTTTCAGAAATTAAGCGATTAATATTTTTGCCCAATAATTCAGTAGGATTTTGACAACTAAGCTTTTTGCTCTCAATATCTAATATAGTAGCCTGAAAGAAAGGATATTTGTCATCAAAAAGGTAGAAACGATCATGCCATTGTTCTAAATATTTGAAAACTGCGTCTGGAAACTTTTTTGAAATCCAAACTTCACGCCAAATCTCCATTGTTTCTTCATTGAAATCCTCTTTATCGTCTTCATCTGAATCAAATTCACGAGAATTTCCTCGAATATCATATCTAGAAAAAACAGTATGAAGCACAGCTAACAGAATACGAAGCAATGCAAAATCTTGAGTTTTCATATCACCAGCAAGAGCTTTATATTCAGATGCATGCTTAAATAAATCTGTAATTGATACAAGCTTATTGTGGCCTTTTTTGTCTACAATGACGGAAATCCAAGGCTCATCTAGTAAATTAAATCTACTCACCTTTTAATTCCTTTCTGTCTTCTTCCAAACTCTTAATACATACAATACCACTTTTTTCAGAATACGCAACTCTGTATTTCGATAATTTGCAAATATTATTTTCGTCAAATAGAAGCACCAAAGAACCTCGCAGCCAAGGCTGATCATCCCAGTTTTGGAATTGCTTTTGTTTTCGTATTCTTTCCAATTCTGCAATTGTTTCTTCAACACGATTACTGTTTAGTGTAAACATCCACGGCAACCCTACTGTTTCTTGAGCAAGTTTCATTGCAACTTCCACATCATCAATATTTTGTGAAATATCCTTACAATCATGGAAAGTTCCATAACCAGATCCAACTTTTTTAACAGCAATAACTTCTATAGATTCACCGCTGTTACGAACTTGAGCGCATGCAAATTCATCAGACTCTTTTACAATTGGATTCTTCAACAAGCCAACAATAGATTTTCTACCGATTTCTGTTTTTGGATTTTCAATTCTATATGTTTCAGCATCACTTTCATTGTTATTTCTGTCTGAATCATATTCTCTTTTTGCAGCAGCATGCGCATCGTTCAAATCTTCCTGTAACTCTAAAGGATTATCGCCATAAACTATTTGCACTAATCGAGAAATATCTTGAGGCATGTTTATAACATTCGGCAAATAGTATTGAGTTCTCATAAGTAAATATTTACTGTAAATAGACTCAGAGCCTTTATCAAATTTGTAGATTTCACTAGTACCCAACACATATAAAATTGGTTCTTTAAGAGAATTTGGTCGTTCTATCGTATGCCTATGTAATCTACCAGCACGTTGAAGTAATAAATCTATAGGAGCAAGATCAGTAAACAAAACATCAAAATCAATATCAAGTGACTGTTCTAATACTTGCGTACCAATAATTATTGCACAAGCAGGTCTATGAGCATTCTTGCCAATCATATTACAAATCTGCTGTTCTTTTCTAACTCTATCAGTAGCAATAAATTGCGAATGAACAAGTATAACTTCGTCATCACTAAATTCATCAACGCAAGCATTATAAATTTCTTGCGCTCTCTTAACGGTGTTTACTATAATTCCAGCAATACCGCCATTATTTAACAAAGATTTAAGCTTACTAACAAGCGATTCATGTAAGTTATCGTCTGTTATTTTTCTTACAGAAATAGATTTATTATCACTTTTATCATTTTCAATAAATTTTTGTTTTACACAGTTTTTATCACTGTATGTAATTAAAGGATAACCATTTGTTTCAAAATCAACATTAGACTTATTGCATTCACTCCATTTAAATCCCAACCCGCGCAGCAGATAAGATTTTATAAGTTCTTTTCTACGCTTTGCAGGTAAGGTGGCAGAAAGCAACACTACAGGAACACCATATGCTGCCATCCAAATAAGAGATTCTTCAAGATACTTATTCATATAAGCGTCATATGCGTGCACTTCGTCAATAATTACAACTTTTTTACTTAAACCCAAATGACGAAGCATAAGATGTTTTTGTTTTAGAGAAGCTAACAAAAATTGATCTACTGTACCAACTACAAAATCATCCAACATTGCGGTTTTTCGCCCCGTAAACCAATCATTAAGTATTACTCCATTGTTATTTGCATCGTTATTACTTGAAGTACTTTCACAACCATCATTCATATTTTGCATTCCACGAGGCAAATGGGCATAATCTGCATTCAGTTCAGCTTTACCATGAACTAAACGTAAACCAATTTCGCCCTGAAAATCACTATTCACACTTTTAAGCCAATTCTCGACTCGCCTAAACATTCCGTTAGAAGTGGCTTGAGTAGGAAGACCGAAGAACACTCCGCTTCTTCCAGTTAGATTTGCCAATTGCTCAGCAGCAATTAAAGAAGCTTCTGTTTTACCTGAACCCATTGCCGATTCAAGAATAAAAATTCCAGGCTCTTTAGATTGAGAAATTACGTCGTACAACGCTATCTGAACATCATTTGGCAAAAAACCAAAACGATGCTTATATAGTTCTGAAACACTGCTACAACAATTTAATGATTCCCATACGTCTTTAGAACCATGCTGTAACCACTTTTTCCAGCCTTTTTTATATCTTTCTTCCTGATTCTCAATCAAATCTTTCTCTATTGGAATAAGCGGAAAATAGTTTTCATTACTAGCAATCCAATCAGCCATAATTACTAATCCGCACAACAAAACTTGCGCAGGTTCACTTATTTCAGGAAGATCATTCACATTAGAAAAATCATTCCTTTCTAAAGCCCAGCCTAAAATATCATTCTGCAATTTTTGCCATAATTTACTATTTTCACTCTCAGATTCACTTTGATAATAATGATCAATATATTTAGACATATTATTTTTATAAACAGAATCATCATCTAAAGGCCTACCATGATGAGCGCCAACGATTGCACAAATTCCTTCAGGAACTCCAGCCTTAGAAAGAATAGCTTGACCTGTTATAGTGTGATGACTACTTGAGCAATCTGTTGACTTAAGAATAAAATCATCGATATTTGTAAAACCTACGTTAGCTAACTTATTTTTTAACGCAATATCTAAATCTTTTGAATTTGAAGGCGATTTACGAAACTGAAAAACAGGAGTAGCTTTACCAATATCATGTATGAATCCTAAAAATTGAGATAATTTTTTTGCATCAACATGCTTACTTAATGAGCATTCAATCAATCTTCGCTGACCATTACTAAGCCAATGATACCATAATTGGCCAATAACATTTCCAGTATCTTCAAGGTGTTGAGCAAGAGGAAGCCATTGCATAGTACCATTGACTTCTCTCTTTTTACCCCATAATGCAGGATTAATAATATGATTACAATTCATACCTACTATCCCCTTAATCCACAATGATTACTAAATAATGGTAAATATACTCTCAATAAGAGCTTTAAGAAAGATTGTGTTGCATATTCGTTACTAAACTAATTGGGCTTCAAACGTATTGCATGCATTTGAAGCCCAAATAATTGCCTCGCCAATGCGAGAAAGACGATAGAATACGAAACACAGAAGGATCACACCCGCGCATGCGGGAAGCTCTATCAAAAGCGATTATACATCAACAACATTGTTATTGTGGTTCTTGTACTGGTTATTCTGGTTAGGGGCAAAATTATTGCGTTAAGGAAACAATTTTGATACTTGGATTAAATTTTCATAGTCGAAAATTCATAGTATTTGATTAAAATTATTCAATTCGAAAAAACATTTGTAATTTTTACCACTATTAGTAGATTATATTAATGGAATATTTCTTATCAAATAGTTATCATTAAATTATGATGAAAGCTATTGTTCCACCTAAGTCCATAATTGTTGATTTACCTTATAAAGTTTTCAAAGATAATGAATTGGAACGTAGCATTAATGAAAATCTAAAATATAAAAGAAGTGATCTAGATAACCAAACTATTCAGGTTTTAAATCATTATTTGCTGAAATTTCCAACTGTTTATATTGTTCATAAGAAAGAATATGAGAAATATACGGTTTATGTTGGTGAAACTAATAATATTGAGGCTAGAACAAAGCAACATTTGAATACTGATACCAAAAACAGAGATGATTGGGAAAAACTATCTGAAGGCGAAGTAAAACAATACATTATAGCTAATAAACATTTTAATAAATCACTTACTTTAGATGTTGAAAACCGTTTTATGCAGTATTTGCTAAGTGTTGATTCAATAGATAAAGTTAACAATCGCAGGCCTAATCCTCAAGGTGAATATTATCCTGAAGAAGAGTTTGAACGTATTTTTTCTGAAATCTGGGTTCAACTTCATGACATGGATCCAGTTTTGTTCCCAGAAGAAGGAATTATTCGCGACTCAGCTTTATTTAAAGCGTCACCATTTCATAAATTGACTTCTAAACAGCAGCATATTGAAGAAGCGGTTATACAAATCGTTAATGGAGTTCTAAAATCAAAAAATAAGTGTGACTCTGCTTCATCTACTCTTATTTTATTAGAGGGTGATGCTGGTACCGGGAAAACAGTTTTGCTTAGTGACTTGTTCTACAAAATTTGTAATAGATTAAAAAACATAAATAATCGGTTACAACAATACAATGAGGATATTGAAGAAGAAAACTACGAAGAAGAAGATTTGGATTATGAATATAAGCAATCCTCAATTATTAAAAATAAAAAAACGGCTTGCATAATTGTAAATCATAAAGAACAAGTAAATGTATACAATCAAATAGCAACAAAGTTACGTTTGCAAAAGAGTAATGATGAACTTGTTATGTTACCTTCTCAGTTTATTAATCGTTTTAGTGAACACACTGAACAAGGCCGTGGCATTATTGACAAGCCAAAACGTTGTTGCGACGTAGCTCTTATTGATGAAGCTCACTTGCTGAATACGCAAGCTAATCAGGCTTACTCTGGTTCAAATATGTTATATGATATCTTACGTAGGTCTCGAATTGTTATTGCAGCTTTTGATCCTAATCAAATTTTACAGAGTAACCAACGGTGGAATTCAGAAAAGTTAGAAAAATTATTGGGAGCATGTTACAGGGATAAAAAGTCTTCAGACAATACTACTAATAATGCCGAAACGTTATCATTAAATGATTCAATAAGCGTGAATGTCCATCGTTTTATTCTTGAAAAGCAGATGCGTATGAACGCTAATGAAGATGTTCTAAAATGGATTAAAAATTTTGTATACAATGGTTGTATTGATACTCTTCCACTATGTAATAATACTGAAACAAAAGATGCAGATTCGGATACTGAAAATAAAACTTTTGATTTCAAGGTATTTGATTCACCTATTAAATTATTTAATGATATTAAAACTAAATCTGAAGAAAAAGCGTCTGGGTGTAATGGACATGGATTATCACGTCTTGTTGCAACATACGACTGGGAGTATAAGAGCAATAAGAATAACCCTAATGCGGTAAATGGTACTTGGAATGTAGATTTACATTGTGATAGCAATGGAAAATGGCATATGGGACTTGGAGAATGTTCTGATGTAAGTAGTTCCGAGTTAGAAATTTTGGAACAAGAAGGTAAGGTCTTTAGCCATCCATGGAATTATCAATTGTCTTCGCAAGATAGCCAAAAGCATTCGCATTCAATAAAAGAATCAAAAAAATCATGGGCAGAACAGCATCATACTATAAATGAGATTGGATCTACATTTACCATTCAAGGATTTGATTTAAATTATGCTGGAGTAATAATTGGACCTTCAGTGCAGTATCGTAATGGTAAAGTTGTTTTTTGTCCGGAAAATAGTCGAAACGATAAAGCAACTAATAAAAGGCATGATAAAGATTTATCATCAAATAAGAAAATTGCACTAGATTATTCAATTGATAATCTTAAAAATGAGCTCAATGTGTTATTAAAACGAGGAGTTAATGGACTCTACATTTTTGCTGTAGATACAGAATTAGAAAAAGCATTATTGGAAGCTCAACGCAAACGTGATTCATTAATTTGAGTTACCTGCTTATGTAACAAAATTTTCTATCACCTTTTATCCACAATTGCGTAGAAACTATTGTTTTTCGATTTTTAAGTGCATGAGCCTGATTATGAGATATGCAATTGGGGGTTAATTGCCAATGTAATGTGCATGGCATCTGACCAAGCTGCTAAGTAAAAAGTTTTATTGGAACAATATAAATAGTATCGGAATAACATATTGCATTAATCGTAACAATAGTTATTTATAAAACACATAAAAACAAAAATCCCGACGACATTACAGTCAGTCGGGATTTTTACTATCTAGGCTTATTTTGTTTCGCTGTCAGTTTTATCAACTGTTTCGTTTTCAGCATTGCTTCCAGTATTGCTTTCAGAGCTGTTATCAGCATCCTTTGCAGTATTATCTGCAGAATCGTCACTAGAAGCCTTGCTATCGCTAGAATCGTCACCAGATACGTCGCTAGATAAGTTGTTAGAATCCTTGCTATATTCATCTAGCTCCACATCATCGCTAGAATCCTTGCTAGATTCATCTAACTCCGCAACATCAAACTGCTGGCTTTTAAAAGTAAACTCCCCCAGCAATCCTTCGCCTTCAGCGTCAACCTCAATTCGTTCGCCGTCAGAAATTTCGTTCAGCAAAATCTTCTCGGAAATAATATCCTCAATATCTCGCTGAATTACACGACGCAATGGACGCGCGCCCAGCAAAGGATCGAATCCTTTTTGAGCGAGCAAATTCTTAGCAGCGTCGGTCAATTCCAAAGACATGTGGTGGTCAAACAGTCTATTATTGAGCAGCTTTATGTCCATATCAACAATTTGGCGCACTTCAGGCTCCGTAAGCTGACGGAACACAATAGTGTCATCCAAACGGTTCAAAAATTCTGGACGGAACTGGCGCTTAAGCTCCGAATTAACCTGATCCTTCATTCGCTGATACGTAGAATCAGAACTATTTCCAAGCGTAAAGCCAGTGTTTGCAGCCTTCGCAATATCGCGCGTACCAAGATTAGTAGTAAGAATAATAATCGTATTCTTAAAGTCTACTTTTCTGCCTTGGCCGTCGGTTAAATGACCATCATCCAACACTTGCAAAAGCGTGTTGAAAATATCCGGATGAGCTTTTTCAATCTCGTCAAAAAGCACCACAGAGAATGGCTTCCTGCGAACTTTTTCGGTAAGCTCGCCGCCCTCTTCGTAACCAACGTATCCAGGAGGAGCTCCGAAAAGCCTAGATGCAGCATACTTTTCAGCAAACTCAGACATATCAACGCGAATCAAAGCATCATCGTCGTCAAAGAGGAAGTTTGCCAACGCTTTAGCAAGCTCAGTTTTACCAACGCCTGTAGGTCCAGCGAAAATAAACGAACCAGAAGGACGTTTAGGATCTTTCAAACCAACGCGCGCTCGTCGAATAGAGCGTGCCAAAGCAGATACGGCTTCATCTTGGCCAACAATACGCTTATGAAGCTCAGATTCCATTTGAAGAAGCTTCTGAGACTCCGCCTGAGTAAGCTTTACTACAGGAATTCCTGTAGTGCTTGAAACAACAGAAGCAATCATGTCTTCGTCAACAACCATTTTGACGTTAGACTCACCTTCACGCCAAGCTTTTTCCTTTTCGGCAGCTTCGTTTTCAAGTTTTTCTTGATCGTCTCGAAGATTAGCAGCCTCTTCGAAATCTTGCTGCTTAATTGCTTCATCTTTCTTTTCAGAAATCTTAGCAATCTTATGGTTAAGTTCTTTAAGCTCAGGCGGCTGAGTTAAGCGCTTAATTCGTAAGCGTGCGCCAGCTTCATCAATAAGATCAATAGCCTTATCTGGAAGGTGACGATCTTGAATATAACGGTCAGAAAGCTCTGCAGAAGACTGTAAAGCTCCATCCGTAATAGTTACATGATGATGATTTTCGTAGCGCGAACGCAAGCCTTTAAGAATCTCAATCGTCTCAGCAATAGTAGGTTCAGGAACCTGAATTGGCTGGAAACGACGCTCTAAAGCAGCATCTTTCTCAATATACTTACGATACTCATCGGTTGTAGTAGCACCGATTGTCTGTAGTTCGCCGCGAGCAAGCATTGGCTTAAGCATGTCGGAAGCGCCAAGAGCACCATCGGCAGAGCCTGCACCAACAATAGTGTGAATTTCGTCAATAAAAAGCACAACATCGCCGCGAGTTTTAATTTCTTTAAGAACTTTCTTCAAGCGCTCTTCGAAATCGCCACGGTAGCGAGATCCTGCAATCATTGATCCTAAGTCAAGAGAATAAATCTGCTTGTTTTTCAACGTTTCTGGAACATCGCCTTCAACAATTTTCTGGGCAAGTCCTTCTACAACTGCAGTTTTACCAACGCCAGGATCTCCAATAAGCACAGGATTATTCTTCGTGCGTCGGCTAAGAATAACCATAACTCGTTCGATTTCCTCAGAACGGCCAATTACCGGATCAAGTTTTCCTTCGCGCGCTTCAAGTGTAAGATTTCGGCCAAACTGATCCAGAAGTGCAGACCCAGACTTGTTGCTTTTATCTTGCACGCTTCCAGCGTTAGCAAGTTCGCCCTTTTCATCTTCTGAACTTGTAGAGCTACCTCCGCGAATTAAGTCAACTGTAGTGCTTCTTAAGTCTCCAAGATCGACTTCCATTTTAATAAGCACTTGTGTGCCAATGCCTTCGCCTTCGCGAATAAGTCCTAGCAAAATATGCTCAGTACCAATGTAGCTATGACCAAGCTGCAGAGCTTCTCGTAAGCTAAGCTCCAAAACTTGCTTTGCGTGCGGCGTAAAAGGAATGTGGCCGCTTGGGGCAACAGCACCCTTGCCAATCATTTCTTCCACTTGTTTGCGCGCGCTTTCCAAGTCTACGCCCTTTGAGCTCAACGCTTTTGATGCAATTCCGTCACCTTCGCGAATTAGACCAAGCAAAATATGCTCAGTACCAATGTAATTATGCTGAAGTGAGCGAGCTTCCTCTTGAGCTAGCACAATCACGCGTCGTGCGCGATCAGTGAACCGTTCAAACATAACTGCCTTCCGTTCTTTTCGTTCATTCCATGGTAACTAGTCACCATGACGCGAAGTATTACACAACTTATTAGTATTTATTAGAATCTGTTAAGATTTTTAGGATTTTTCTGTATTCCTTAGAATTTCTTTAGATTTTACTTATGTTGTCTGCGTGATTTCCTTTTGTACAATCGCATTGCTGTAGTACCTGTGTTTTTATTAGGTTCTTCGCTTTTAGCAGATTCTTCAGTAACTTCTATTTTCTTAATTTCTTCGGTTTTTGCTTCATCCTCATAGTTAGATTCAACATCATTAGATTCAACATCATTAGATTCAACATCGTTAATTTCTGGAGTCAAATCTGCTGTCTTAGAATCAGCTGTATCTGTACTAGGGGTATCAGTGATATCAGTATCAGCTATACCAGCTGTATCAGCGGTATTAGCATCATTAGTAGCATCTTTATTTAATTTGCGACGCTTGCGGCGATGCGTTTTGCTATCTTCAATTGCTTCCTCAATAAGCTCAACATCTGCACGCTCTTCTCGAGGAGCTTGCTGCAAAATATCAATATGATAATCGTCGTAGGCTGGAGCTGATTGAATCCACAGCTGTGATGGCTCAGGTGGCTCAATTTCGGAATGCTCTCCGCAAGCGTGGTCAAGAGATACAACTCGACCATCGTCTGGACTCCACATGTTCGCGCACACGCCAAACATTGAACCCAAGCTTCCAGCTAGTGGAATCATAAAGCCGCATGAAGAGCAAACATTACCGTCAGCTATTTTTGTTGACAGTGACTTTGGACCGTGCTGCCCTGCATACCAACGTTTTGCTGTTTGCGAAAGAGCTTCTGCAGTCATCACGCGTCTGCGAGATAGGCGCAAAGTAGAAACTGCCTCTTCAAGATCTTCGTTAGAATCATTGTTTTCGGATGATTCATTGTTTTGCGAATCGCAAGAGCTGCTTTCATTCTCAACAGTTTCTGTAGCGTCTGCATTTTCAGCAGTTTCACCATCTTGCTTAAGTGTATTTTCTTCGGAATTTTCTTTTTCTTCTTTAGATTCTTCCTCAGATTTTTCGCTTAATTCATCTTCAGACTGATGATTTACTGGACGGAATCCATCTTCAAGACGAGAATCGTCTTCTTCTGTTCCAATAGAATCCATTACAGAAAGATCGCTTGGCTTCAATCGATCTTTCCATGGAATCCAAGGTGGCGGTAGTAGTGAATCGTCGGTAGGAATAAGCGTGGATTCGTTTACAGTCCAACGCTCAGTTTCCAAATCGTGATACAGCGTTACTGACCACTGCCAGCCCTCGTAACCAACAAGCTTACTTTCAAAGCGAAAATCGGTAACACCGTCACCAATATCCGTGGAAGACACAAAATCTCCCACGGCATCGGAACGCTCTGAAGTTTCCACAGCAATGCTACGAGCAATATCTTGTGGATTCATCACTTCATCAGTCATAAATAATATTCCCGAAACTATTCTTGAACGTCGAAATTGTCGGCTACTGCGCGCAAAAGCGTAGCGAGCTTCTTGCTTTCAGCAGTAGATGGATAATGACGACGGCGCAAACCGTTACCTGCAGAATCAAGCAGCTTAATAAGATCTTCAACAATTGCTGCCATATCTTCTGCCTTTGGGCGAGTTGCTTTAACTAGCGATGGAGTTGTTGCAATAAGATTAAGTCCCATCGCTTGAGGACCTTTACGACCCTCAATTACAGAAAATTCAACCTTTGTACCCTTATGCAAAGTCTTTACAGTTGCAGGCAAAGCTGCAGCTGGTAAGAAAACATCCTTGCCATCGTCGCCGGCAATAAAGCCGTACCCCTTCTGCGCATCGTACCAACGCACACGCCCATTGGGCATAACACACCTCACTCAAATAATCACTCATTGTCGCATACCAATATGCATTAAACACACAAGTGCATCGTTTATATGCGAAAACATCCGTATATAGTTTAACAGATATTAATGTTAATTGTTTCGCTTTTTCTATTGTAGCGCATAAGGTTCAATTTCTCTTACAGGAAGCACAACAGTAAGCGTTAATCCATGAGGATTAATATCCAGAGACTCCGAACCGTCCATTGTATCGTCAACATTATTATCTGAGCCAGCAAAGTTTCCCGAAATAGTTGACGGGTCAGATATTGTTGCGCAAATAAAACCATGATGAGCTTTTACAACAGACTGTGCTATAGCCATTCCTAATCCAGTTCCGCCTTTTTCGCGCGCTCTTGAAGGATCCGCAATATAGAAACGTTCAAAAATGCGAGAAAGCGACTCTTCTGGAACTCCAGGACCATGGTCAACAACACGAATTACTGCGTAAGTATTGCCAGAATCAGTAGATTGGCTTTTTTCTGCAGCAATCAAAAACTCTTTTAACGAGTCACTAACTGAAGGAAGCTTGGAAAGCTGGTCTGGATCAATTGAAGCCTTCATTACGCCAATAGCAATTTCTACTGGAGAATCAGCCGGAGTGTATCGGTGAATATTTCCAACAATATTCGTCATGACTTGACGTAAGCGCGCTCCATCACCAAGAAGAGATACGCTAGGAAGACTTCCGCTATTGAACACAAACTTGCGTTCAAAATTGCAGTCAGTGCAATCTTCCAAAGAAAAGTCTTCAGAAAGCGTAAGCGAACCCTGCTGAACCGCTCTAGCTGGATCTAAAGCATGCAAATCGTTAGCAGCATCCGAAAGAATTGGAGACAAGCTAACTTCCTGAGAAATATTAATTCCTCTACCCTCGTCAAATCGAGCCAAAGAAAGCAAATCTTCCACTAACTCAGTCATGCGCTCGCTAGAAGCCTTAATATGAGCAATAGAATCATCAGCGCGCTCCTGCTCTCCCGGCATATTGCGCCACATTGTGTAAAGCTCAGCATAACCGTGAATAGCTGCTAAAGGAGTTCGCAATTCGTGACTTGCGTCAGAAACGAATCTCTTCATTTTTTCAGTCATTGCTTCTTGCTCATTAAATCCACGTTCAATACGCGCAAGCATTGAGTTCAAAGAAGCAGCCAAAGAACCAACTTCCGTGTTTTCTGGCGCGGATGGAACTCGCCTACTTAAATCTCCAGAAGCAATTTTTGAAGCTGTTTTTTCTATACGCTTTAACGGTCTTAAAGTGGACTGAATAATAAGCGCCGCAAATACCGCTCCAAGAAGAATAACTGCAATACTTACCATAATGCAGTATCTAGTAAGAGTATTTACAGTATCGCGCTGGTCGCTTAAAGATAAAGCAATATATACGTATCCGCGCAAACGTACGTCGGAAGTGTAGCTGCTTCTATGCTCCCATTCAAGCACCAAAACTCTCCAAGGAGCTTTTGCAGATTTTAAAGTAATCTCATCAACACTACTAGGGTCACCCTTAACTTTAGCCGGAGTAGTGTAAGGCCTATGTATAAGAACGCCCTTAATGGGTTTTCCGTTTGCAGGAAGCTTCGGCATAGAAACAAAATCTCCCTTTAGTTTTGGAACTAAAGGAGTAGATATGATTTTGTTATTAATATCGCGAATCTGCATAAAGTAGTCGTTTGGACCTGCTGTAGATTGGCTTGAATCTTTTGAACGAAGCAAATCTATATTGTCGTAAATAAGTCTTGCCTGATCCGTTAACTGCGCATCAGTTTTTTCAAGCAAATAATTTCCTACCAATTGACGAATTGATAATGAAATACAAAATGCTGCAACAGTAAGTACTGCAAGAGTGCAAGCCACAAGACGAGTACTTAAAGGAATAGAATTTGCTTTGGTTTTAAGCCAGCAAATTCTGTTTTGTTTTGGCTTTTTTTCTGACGCAGTATTTTGTATAACAGCAACGCTTTTTCCAATATGCTGTCGCGCTGAGTCTTTGTTAGATTGCGCAGTTCCAGCATTATTTGGCTGCTTTTTATCGTCGCTACTACGATTATTGTTTTCCATAATCAGGCTTGACCTTACTTTGGTTCGCGAATCATGTATCCAATTCCGCGTTTTGTTTCAATAAGAGGGACTACCTTTTGCAGCTTGCCATTTTCGTCCGTAATTTCAATTCCGTCAATTTTCTTTCGAAGATACGAAATATAGGATTCAACGATTGCAGCATCTCCGCCCCAATCGTACTGCCATACATGATTCAAAATCTGGCTTTTTGATAACACTCGGCCTTCATTATCCATCAAGTAATGTAAAAGCTTGTATTCGGTTGGGCTAAGCTCAATCGGTATGCCGCTTCGAGTTACATCGTGCGAATCTTCGTTAATCTCAAGATCTGCTACGCGAATAACAGGAGTTATTTCATCCTGCTCCTGAGTGCGGCGAAGAATTGCGCGGATTCTTGCAACAACTTCTTCCAAACTAAATGGCTTAGTTACGTAGTCGTCACCGCCAACTGTTAAGCCCATAATCTTGTCTTGCGTATCATCTCTTGCAGTGAGGAAAAGAACTGGTACTTTAATACCGTTTTGGCGAATTCGTCTTGTTACGGTGAAGCCGTCAATATCTGGCAGCATAACGTCCATAACAATAAGATCAGGCTTCACTCTTTCAATAACGTCAACGGCTTGAGAACCGGATGCTGCAGTTTCAACTTCAAAACCTGCAAAGTGTAAAGACGCTACTAAAAGCTCACGAATTGATGGTTCGTCGTCTACGACAACAATAGATGCTTCAACATTCTTACTCATACTGATTAGCATCACTTATAAAGCTGAATGTTTCCTGAATAAATGCTGAAAATCAACAAGTTGTAGTTGATTTTATTAGCGGTGACGAGCATGACGCCTACGCGCTTTTCTAACGCCCGCTTTTATCTGCTTTTGAATACGGCTTCGGTGAAGCAAAATAAGTGTCACTACTACACCTAAGCAAAGAATAATAATCAACATAATAAGTGTTGATATAAGACTTGCAGATGAAGTTGTAGCGGTTCGTTTAGAGCGAGAAATTTGCTTCATCATCATAATTGCAGACTGACCCCAATGAGTGCCAGTTGTTGTTACTAGAGGTTTATATGCTGCATCAGATAATGCGTCAACAGTATTTCTGCTTTTTAACCATTCGTCGGAATTAGGAGATACTGCAACTACTAGACGGCCGTCGCGAGTTGCAACAGCAAGTAATACCGTATTTTTAGCAGGAAGAGTGCTTATTAATAAATCACTCGCCCATTTTGATGGATCTTTAGTATCCCCAAAAGTAGACAAATAAAGTAGTCTTACAGTTACTCCAGTTCGCTTTTTAGTTGCTGCAATTTCGTCAGAAACTTTATTAACAGAGTCACCGAGAAGATTTTCAGTATCCGTAATTGAATCAGTAGCAACAATTCCTGAATTTGAAGTTTGTTCTTCCGCATAAGCTTTATTAATTTTTATAAAATCAGATGGAAGTAAAGAAAAAGTTGGAAATATTGAAAATATTTGAAGAATAAGAAAAACACTAACTAAAAATGCCACAACCGCACGTAATACTTGCTTTAAGCGTGCGAGTTTTAAGCTTGTAAGCTTATAGTCCTTTAAAATGTGGATAACCCCTGACCTTTTAACCACATTCTCTTCTAAAACTTTTGCGTAATTTTTCGATGGCATATATTCATAATAGCGTGACATCACACAAGTAGGTAAGACACGTTTATGTAAGAAGGTTACTTAATAAGTGTGATGTTGCGCTAATTAATACTAAATGCTTTTTAAGCAGATACGAATAGGGGGAAATATGGCACAATTTCGAGTTGATTCAGAACAAATTCAGCAGGCGGCTGCAGCAGTTGGAACCTCGGTTAATTCAATTAGAGAAGCAGTCAACGGCATGTATGCCAATCTGCAGCAGTTGCAAAGCGTATGGACGGGTTCCGCTGCTACAAAGTTTGCGTCGACCGCAGGTCAGTGGCGTGCAGCACAGCAGCAGATGGAACAATCATTAGAAGCAATTCAGCAAGCTATGCAACATGCTTCGGGAGTGTATCTTGATGCGGAAACTCAAGCTACTTCCCTATTTGGAATGGGCTGAATAGTCTGAATAATCTAATGAAATATAAATGGCGGTATACTTCATTTGTGAGCATACCGCCATCTACTATGAGCTATTCAGCTATAAAAATTTTCTCAACTTTTTATATTTAGTAACCCATATCAGCGCCAGCTTGTGGTGCTGCAGCTGGCTTTTCTGGCTTGTTAGCAACCACAGCTTCAGTGGTTAAGAACAAACCTGCAATAGAAGCAGCGTTCTGTAGAGCAGAACGAGTTACCTTAACTGGGTCAGTAACGCCAGCAGCCATCAAATCTTCGTAAGTGTTGGTTGCAGCGTTGAAGCCTTGGCCTTCTGGAAGCTCACGCACCTTGTTGAGCACAACATCTCCAGAAACACCGGAGTTTTGTGCAATCTGCTTGATTGGAGCTTCTACAGCGCGGAACACGATTGCAGCGCCCGTTGCTTCTTCACCCTTAAGCTCGGTGATTGCTTGAGACTTTTCAATCTTTGCAGCAGCCTGAACCAAAGCTACGCCACCGCCTGGAAGCAAACCTTCCTCAATAGCAGCCTTAGCGTTACGAACTGCATCTTCAATACGATGCTTACGCTCCTTAGCTTCAACTTCAGTAGCAGCGCCAACCTTAATAACAGCAACGCCGCCAGCGAGCTTGGCAAGACGCTCTTGAAGCTTTTCGCGATCGTAATCGGAATCAGTGTTTTCGATTTCTGCGCGAATCTGAGCCACGCGAGCATCAACATCTTCCTTAGATCCAGCACCAGAAACGATAGTTGTTTCATCCTTAGAAACAATAACCTTAGCTGCGTGACCAAACACAGAAGCGTCGATAGAATCAAGCTTCAAGCCGAGGTCATCGGAAACAACCTGTGCACCAGTCAAAATAGCCATATCCTGGAGCATAGCCTTACGGCGATCGCCAAAGCCTGGAGCCTTTACAGCTACAGTGTTGAAAGTGCCACGAATCTTGTTCAAAACAAGAGTTGGCAATGCTTCACCATCAACATCTTCAGCAATAATAAGCAATGGCTTGCCGGACTTCATAACGAGTTCAGCAATGTGAACAATGTCCTGCTGGCTTGAAACCTTGCCAGAAGTGAGCAAAATGTATGGATCTTCAAGAACAGCAGTCTGGTCTTCTGCGTTAGTGACGAAGTAAGGGGAAATATAGCCCTTATCAAAACGCATACCTTCAGTGAAGTCCAAATCAAGGCCAAACTTGTTGTTATCTTCAACTGTAACAACGCCGTCCTGACCGACCTTATCCAAAGCTTCAGCAATCTTTTCGCCAACTTCAGGATCTGCTGCAGAAATAGTAGCAGTAGCAGCAATCTGATCCTTAGTTTCAACATCCTTAGCAGAAGCAAGAAGTTCTTTAACAATTGCTTCAGAAGCCTTCTCAATACCACGGCGAAGAGCAATTGGGTTGCTTCCTGCAACAACGTTCTTCAAACCTTCGTGTACCAAGGACTGAGCAAGCACTGTTGCGGTTGTTGTACCATCGCCTGCAACGTCATCAGTCTTCTTAGCAACTTCTTTAACAAGCTCGGCGCCAATACGCTCATATGGATCTTCAAGATCGATTTCCTTAGCGATGGAAACACCATCGTTAGTAATGGTTGGAGCTCCATAAGTCTTATCAAGCACTACGTTGCGACCCTTAGGTCCAAGCGTAACCTTTACAGTGTTAGCAAGCTTGTCAAGACCTGCGAGCATACCCTGACGGGCGTCCTCTTCATAGGCAATAATCTTTGCCATGTTTCCTCCACATATCGTAACTATGGAACACTCACTCGTAGGTGAATAAGATTTGATTAGCCGTCAGCTGCTAATTATCACTCTCAACCTTCGAGTGCTAATTAGCAGATTAGCACTCTATGTGCCCGAGTGCCAACTTTGGCGTTTATAATTATTTATTTTCAATAAAATTTTATAAACAAAAGCCGGTTAGAACTAATCCAACCGGCTTCTATATTTTGCTTTTATTACTTATGTGAGTAGAAAACTACTTGCAAAGAACTACTACAATCTGCGAAACAATCTCTTTTTCGTTTTCTACAGCAGTAATGCCCAAAGTTTTTGCTATATCTTCAGCAGCAGCTTTCTGAGAATCATCCTTGTACCATACAACAGATTCAGACGGAACTTTGCCGCTTGGATTACCAGCAGTAACATTTGCATAACCAGATTGCTTCAGCTTGTCTGCATTCTTAGCAGCATATCCAGCAACATTGGTTGCATTAATAACTTTTACAGTAACAGACTTATCTACTGAAGCCGTAGAATCAGATTTATTATCAGCATCCTTAGTATCGTCCGCTGATTTATCTTTGTTGGACTTTTGCTTTGCTGAAGTATCCTCATCTTCATCAGCATCTGCATCTTCAGACTTATCTTCATCTTTTCCATCTGACTTATCAGTATGCGATTTCTTAATTATTGTTGTAGACTTCGAGCTTTGATGCGAATTATTCCAAGGTAATGGAAGATGCGAAATCTCTCCAGAGCCGATTGCCCAAACAAGCAAACCAGCCAGTAATGCAATAACTATTGCAACAAAATAAGGAAGAATTACAGCGTACCAAGCGGGATTGCCGCGATGCACACCAACTGGTCCCTCTGGTGGTTCATCAAAAACATCGGGCGTATACGACACGTTGTGATTATTTCGCGCCATAATTGCATTCCTCCAAGTGTTTACTTAAAACAATATGCATCCATAGTAGCGAATGCTGGTCACAAAGCACAAATCAGAATTTTTAAGAAATTTTTCCTATTATGCTATGCCTTGTCATACAGTAGCCATATGAGTCCTTACAAAATTAAACCTTTAGAAGAATTGATGGATCCAGATTGGGCTAAAGCTCTTACTCCAGTTGAGCCACAAATACGAGCAATGGGAGTGTTTTTGCGAGAACAAATCGAAAGTGGACACCATATTCTTCCCGCAAGTCACAACATTTTGCGCGCGTTTAGCATTCCGCTAAAAAGCATAAAGGTCTTAATTGTTGGCCAAGACCCTTACCCTACTCCAGGCCATCCTGTGGGATTAAGTTTTTGCACTTCACCAAAAGTGCGTCCGTTACCTAAAAGCCTTATTAATATTTACAAGGAATTAGTGAACGACTTATGTGTTTCTACTCCTCAAAGTGGAGATTTAACACCGTGGACTAAGCAGGGTGTAATGCTTCTTAACCGATGCTTAACTGTTGAAGCAGGTAAAGCAAATAGTCATCAAGGAAAGGGCTGGGAAACTGTAACAGACGCTGCAATAAATGCGTTAAATTCTCGAAAAGACGAAAACGGAAACCCAATGCCTCTTGTAGCTATTTTATGGGGAAGAAACGCTCAAAGCTTAGCTCCATTGTTAACAAACGCAACACTTATTACTTCTTCTCACCCAAGCCCTCTTTCTGCCTCGCGTGGTTTCTTTGGATCAAAACCGTTTTCAAGAGCGAATAGTGCACTAATCAAAATGGGCGCTTCGCCAATTGACTGGTCGCTAAATTCTCAAGAAATATAGCTTTAAAAATACGCGTAGTAATCAAATAATCCCTAGCAATATGCCGGTTTTTACCGATTTCAGTACCGTATATCAGCTAACATAGAGCCTATGGCATTATTTCCACCGCAACCACGTAAGCAACAATTAAATAATAATTCCAATATGATTCCTAATGCGAATATAGCTTTTGCAGCAGGTAAATCTACAGTTGGATTATCAAATGCTCAAGATTCGACTACTATTTCAGCAGACGATATTCGTCGCTGCCAGCAGATTGCAAACATTTTGCGCTCGCGCTTTGCACAAACTTTAGTCGGTCAGGAAGCATTGCGAGAATCTCTTATTTTAACACTTATTGCTGGCGGACATATTCTTATTGAATCTGTGCCAGGCCTTGCAAAAACCACTGCTGCACAAACTCTTGCAACTGCAATGTCTGGTAGCTTCCGACGCGTGCAGTGCACTCCTGATTTAATGCCAGCTGATTTAGTTGGTACGCAAGTTTTTGATTTTGCATCCCAACGTTTTACTACTCAGATTGGTCCTATTCACGCAAATATTATTTTGCTAGACGAAATCAACCGATCTAATGCAAAAACTCAATCTGCAATGCTCGAAGCTATGGCAGAAGGCGCAACAACAATCGGCGGTGAGCGTATTGCGCTACCTCAGCCTTTTATGGTTATTGCAACTCAGAATCCTATTGAAGAAGAAGGCACTTTTAATCTTCCTGAAGCTCAAATGGATCGTTTTATGGTTAAGGCAATTATGACCTACCCGAATCCTGACGAAGAAGTTAAAATGCTTCAGTTGCTTACACAAAGAGGATCAGATGTTGTTGACCCTGCAACTTTAAGCACACAGCGCATTAGCTTGCAAGATGTTGTGTTTATGCGTGCTGCAGCACGACATATTCATGTTTCTGAAGCAGTTATGAAGTATGCTGTTGACATTGTTGCAACTTCTCGAGGCGAAGGCTCTCACCCTCTTGCAACCATTAATACTCTTGTTCGCATGGGTGCAAGCCCTCGTGCTTCTATTGCGCTTATTCGCATTGCTCAGGCTCATGCTTTGCTTTCTGGTAGAGACTATGTAATTCCAGAAGATGTTAAATTATTCGCGCACGAAGTATTAAGACACCGTATTCTGTTGACTTTTGAAGCTTTGGCAGACTCTATTACTACTGATCAAGTTATTGACGCATTGGTAAAGACTGTTCCTGTGCCATGATACCTATGAAACGTTTAGCGTTGTCTGAGCCAGCCAAAGCCGTTCGCAGAAAAATTGAGCTGCTCGACCAACGCATAGATTTGCCTATTGCTCGTAAAGCATTGGGATTACTAGAAGGTGAGCATCCTTCGCATCGTCGTTTTGGAACCGGGGATGTTATTGATGTTCACGCTTGGCAACCTGGTGACGAAGCTCGAATGATGAACTGGTCTGCTAGTGCTAGAACAGGTCAGCCTATGGTTTCTTCGCGCGAACGTACTTCGTCATCTCATACTTGGATTGTGTGTGACGCAAGTATTAATATGAACGGCGCTTGCAAATCTTTTGAAACGTTGTATGAGATTGCTGCAAATGCTGCATGCTTTTTTGCAGCTTTAAGTTTAAGACGTCACGATTCTGTTTCGTTACTTTGCGTTGATGGTAGCAACATAGTTAAAGTTCCTCAAGCTCGCAATCTTTCTGATTTTGAAAGAAATCTTGACAGTGCTTTGCTTAATACTCGAAGTCACATTCGAAATACTGAGTATTTGATTAAATCAATGCAAAAGTTTGTTGATTCAAATGGTCTTGTTGTTCTTATTACAGACGAGTATGCGTTGCAAGCTCACGATGCGAATAGTTTACGAAAAATTACTCAAAATCATAATCTCGTTGTTGTAACTATTTGCCCAGTTAATTCTTTTGATAAAACAATTAACATGCGTATAAGCGATGGCATTACTTTGCGAAGAATTCCAGCATTTTTGCAAAACGATAACGTTAAGCAAGAGGTTGAAAATCGCAGAAGCATCAAAAGTAGTGCCTTGCGTGACATGCTTGTTGGCGTTAAAGCGTCATTAATATGTGGGTCATCTAGTGAGGAAATTTTCCGAGTGTCTGCTAAATCTGTAAGTCGTACGAATTATCTTACTGAATCATTACGCAAGGAGGATGTGCAGTAATGAGTATGCAAAATATTCACCCACAGATTCATAACGACATTCTTTTTGCAAGCATACTTGGCGTTGCTTTTGTTGTTATTGTTATTGCTGCAATTGTTTTGTATTTTTCTTTCAAAAAGCCGAAAGTTTTGTTATCTTCCGACGAAATTGCAGATAATGCTGTGCATGTTCATCGTGAAAACAAACAAGCTTGGCGAAATGAAATTGACGAAATTGTAAAACAATATCACAGCAATGAGCTTACTTCTGATCAGGCTTGTGCAAAACTAGCGTCAGTTGCTAGAACTTACGTTTCTCGAATGAGTGGTGAAGATATTAAAACGCATACTTTAGGTGAAATTAGTTCTTTGCGCCTAAAGTGGCGAAATAAAAAGGGTGCAGATATGTTGCGCCAAACAATCGCAGCTTTGTATCCGCCGGAATTTGCTAATTATAAAGAGAACGAACAGGCACAAAATACTACTGTTGATCAAGCAGCAGAGTGGGTTCTTGTTTTGCTCGAAGGCTGGCAAACGAAGGGGCAACGCTAATGAGTAAGATATTTGAAACTTTGTGGCCTTGGCGTTTTAAGTGGCCTTTAATTTTTGCTGCAGGAATACTAGTATGCTTAGTTATTTTTGCTGTTTTGATTATTGGAGACGTTATTCGTCAGCATATTCTTAAAAAGCAGTATCAGAAGCATCACCACAATCTGAATCAAAAATTCTACACTTTTACTTTTGACGAAGATTTGCAAGGATCTTTAGCAAGTCACTCATGGTATATGTGGAGAAGGCTTAAAAGATGCGCAACAGCAATGTTGGTTTTGTCTTTATTAGGGTCGCTTGCGATTGCCTCTAGACCTTCTCGAGTGTTTAATGCAGATGAACAAATAAGCTCTAGAGATATTGTTTTATGCCTGGATGTTTCCGGCTCTGCATTACCGTACGATCGTGAAGTTATTCTTGCTTATCTTAATTTTATTGAGCATTTCCAAGGCGAACGAATAGGTTTAAGTATTTTTAATTCCACTTCTAGAACCGTTTTTCCTTTAACGGATGATTATCGTCTAGCTAAAAAGCAGCTGCAGTATGCTGCTAATTTGCTTGGAGGCGTTCAGTCTCAAAATAAAATCGACAATTTGCAGCAACGCCAATATCAGGAGATTTCTGATTGGCTTGAAGGCACACAAAATAGAAAAAACGCGACTTCTCTTATTGGAGATGGCTTAGTTAGTTGCGCTGCAATGCTTCCTGGTTTTATTTATGGAAATGCGCATAATTCTAATAAATCTCAAAGTCGTTTTAACAGAAGCGCATCAATTGTTCTTGCAACAGATAATGTTGTTTCCGGAAATCCAACTTACTCATTAAAGCAAGCTTTAGACTTGACTAAGCAAGCAAATATAACTGTTGACGGCTTATATTCAGGCGCTAAACAGAATGAGAATGAAGATACAACTGTAGACATGAAGAATCTTATTGAATCTCATGGCGGAATATTCTTAACTCAACGAAATACTGATTCTGTTCTTAATCTTGTAAGAGAAATTGAAAAACGTCACTCAGTTATTCCTCAAGGCACAACGCAATCAGCGTTTAGCGACGATCCTGGAATATGGGTGCTTGTTAGCGTTGTAAGCGTTGTTGTGTGGTTGGCTATTGCAAAGAGGATTAAGAGATGATATCAACACTATTTTCAGCAGCGGCTCTCAATTTCTCATACGGCAAAATTGTGGCAGATGACACTGCTAAAGCAGGTCAACTGGTTCTCGCTCCATCTTATGGTTGGATTGTTGCGATTATAGCCGTACTTATTGTTCTTGTTGCAATGTTTTTTGAAATAGTGCCTTTAAGAAGAAAATCGGCGCTAACAAACGAAACTTTAGCAATGAGATTGCGCAGAATAGCTATTTGCGCAATGCTCGTAATCTGCATACTATCCCCTAGTATTATGCGCGCAACTATGCAACGTGCTGTAAACGCAACTAACGTGATTATTGCAGTTGATATTACAGGATCAATGCGAGCTAAAGATGCAGATTATGATAATAAGGCAAAAATTGAGCGCATTGATGCAGCTCGCTCTATTGTTAAGCAAATAACTAAGTCTTATGCAAACGCGAGTTTTGCAGCTATTTCTTTTGGAGCATCCACGTCTGTTGATGTGCCTTTAACTCCGGACGCAAAAGCAGTTGATAATTGGATAACAACCTTACTTACAGAGCCTACAAGTATTGCTACAGGAACAAGCCTGGACGCTCCAATAGATCAGACTTTGCTCACCGCAAAAGCTATTCATGACGCTCATCCAGACGACACAACAGTGCTGTATGTTCTTAGTGATGGCGAAGAAACAACTCAACGAAAGCGCAGAACATTCTCATCTTTACGAGCTTATATTACTCACGCTTTTGTTATTGGAATAGGCTCGTCTAAAGGTGCAAAAATACCGCTTAAAAGTACAAAATTAAGTATTGACGATTACGCTTCTGAGCAAGATGCGCAAGGAAAATCAGAAGAAGATTCCAATTTAAGTTCTTCAATACAATGGGTTAAAGATCCTTCTACTGGAAAACCTGGCATTTCAAAACTTGATGAGAAAAACTTGCGAAATATTGCGGATGAGCTTAGCGGAAAGTATATTCATTCTTCTTTAAATCACGCTTTAGGAAGTGAAGCAAAGCCAATACTTTCTCATCAGTGGCGTATGAATGAAACAGCGAAACCGCGCTTGCGTCCAGAACCAATTATTTGGCCATTTGCCACAATTGCTGCTGTTTTGCTTATATGGGAATTAGTTGTTTGGTTTATTACATCAAGGAAATTAGTATGATGCGCATATCTAAACGAAATATTATTCGCGTTATTTCTATTATATTTCTTATTATTGCGTTATTCGCAGCATACTATGTGATTACTAATTGGCGTGCGCAATATGCGTATAATGCTGCAACAAACAGCCTTATTGCAAATATGAAATCTGCTAAAAATATTTACAGTGACAAAGACATATTGGTTACACAACAGCAGCAGACTGACGCACAATTTAGCGACGCTAAATCTCAGCAAATACTTTTATTACCAAAACTTAGCGAAAACATTGAGCACAATTCTGAGATTTCTCGAAAGTTTACTGAGAGCCTTAAGCAAAAGAATGGTAAAAATAATACTAAATCTCCTGCGTCTAAGAGTAAGCAACTAAAAAACTCTAGTAAGAGCGAAGAAAATAAGAATAAGACTGAATCAAGCAAGCCTAAACTTAATAATACGCAAAAGAATAAAGTGGAAGACTTGCTTAAGCAGAACAATAAGGTAAATCCTAAAGATCAACAAAATCAAGAAGATCAGGATAATCAAAACGGAAAAGAAAAAACAACTAAGCGCACAACGAGTTCAGACGGTTCAAATAAGCCTTGGTAATTCTTAGCAATTAGCAGAATCGCTGGTGTGCTAGTAGTAAATTTACTGCAAAATTTACTGCAAAATTTTTAAGCAAAGCGCGAAAAAGTTTGCAAAAAAATTGCTTATAGCTTTTAACCACAATGCTTACTTTTTGGTGACTTTAATTTAGCAAGTGTGTTTAATACTTAACTATGCACACATATTACGAATGGAAATGGCTTATTCAGCGCACCGAACAGTGCGCAAGAAACATTCTTGCTGAGGCTAAAGCGAGCGAATTAAACGAATGGCAAGGTATTGCTGCCCAGTATTTTCGCCATAGCATGAGCAATATTGCTAGCCAAGCATATTCACTCTACGAAATTAGAGGAGGAATGTAATATGCCTTGGAAAGTTCAATCTTCTGTTTCGGGCGGAATGCCTCTTACAGTTGCGCAAAGCGAAGCATACTGCAGTGTATCTAGAAAACTAAGCAATCTTGCGCATGAAATGTCAATGTTAAGTGCTTCTTGGCAGCATGCTGCAATGGTTATTTCTAATCAAACTTCGGCTTTTAATAATTTATCAGCTTATTACAACCCTTCCTCGCCTTTTACTATAAACGCTTCTCAAAGTTTTCTAACTCCAAGTATGTGCAATGTTTATGCGTCTAAATGTCAAAATATGTCTCAAAATTTAGAGCAGTTGGCAGCTCTTATTATTAGAGCAAGCGGCATTTACGAGGAAGCTGAGCAGAAAGCAAAAGAGCAATTTGATAATGGAATTGCGCTTCTTACAGCAATTTTTCCTATAACATCCTTACCATTTTTTATTTCAGCACTCTCTTCAGCGTCTAGCGATGCTAATAACCACACAGGTCTTAAAAATGTTGGGAAATGGGCTCACAAAACTCGCAAAATTCAGCAAGGAACTATTCGAGGTCTTTCTCAAAATCTACTAATAAACCCAATTACAGGAATACCACTGTTTATTTTAGGAGCAGCGCAAAGTAAAAGAAATAATCGAATGACAAAAACGTATCGAAATAAGTCGCTTAATTTCTTAAAGTACGCAAATAAGCATATTGATAATTCAAGCAAAACAGTTTCTTCAGTTCCGTTTGTTTCTGGAGCGCTAAGCCTTTTTACAGCACAGTTAAATAACAAAAAGCAAGGTAATAATCTAACTGTTACTAAAATTAACGAACCATGGAGAAAACCAGCTTTTGTGCTTCCTAAACCTGGAAGAAATTTGAGTGAAACTCTCGATAATTTAGCTGAGCTTGGCAGCGGAAATTTGGGAGTTCGCCCTCCACTTGTTAATCCAGATGCCGCAACTATTGCTATTTCACGCTTCAAAAAAGCGGACGGAAAAACATCATGGCTAGTTGTAATACCTGGAACAGACGGTAAGGCTCATTCACCGTTTGGATGGGAGCAGAATGCTGAGGTAATGAGTCATACTCCTTTAGCTAGAAAGCAAGCAGATAGCACAAGAATGGTTGTTGAAGCAATGAAAAAATCTGGGATTAAGCCTAAAGATCCTGTTGTGTTAGTTGGTCATTCGCAAGGCGGTATTGTTGCTGCAAGTATTGCAAGCGATTATTCAAAAGAGTACAACATACAGCATGTAGTAACTGCAGGCTCTCCTATTGCAAATCATCCTATTGCAAAACGCACTTGGGTTACGAGTATTGAAATGGAAGATGAGCTTGTTCCATCTCTCGATGGTAAGGAAAATCCTCGCCGCAGTAATTGGATTACTATTCATGGCAAAGCAATACATGTTAAAGAAACTCAAAAGCCTTTGCCTCCTGGAGTAACGCGTTTTTCTGGAAGGAAATATTCTAATCAAAAATTTAGTAAAGACGGAATATTTGTAAACGATGTGCCTGAAGAAGGAACTTTAACTCATGACATGCATTATCATAAAGCTGCCTACGATGACGCTCTGCAATTAGGCTCTAAAAATGTGATTATGCATAATCAGCATTTTAACAGTATTATCAACGGAAAGTTAGAAAGCACTACCCTATGGCAAGGCATAATGCATTAGTTAATATAATTTATCTAACTGCCTAATTCACAGCATGATGTAACCTTGCAAGTATGAAGCTTACTGATATTTCTCCTGCAATAGCTCTGACTCCTTTAGACGGTCGTTACCATAATCAAACTTCAGAACTTGTTGAATACTTGAGTGAACCTGCGTTAAACCGCGAGCGCATGCGTGTTGAAGTTGAGTGGATGATTCTTCTTGCAAACGGATATGAGGGCAATAATTGGAAGCCTATTGTTAATGGTGTCAATCCTTTAACGAATGAAGAATGTGAGTATTTGCGCAATATTCCTGAAGATTTCGACGCTGAAGGAATTGCTCGTCATGCTGCGCATGAGGCTGTTACGCATCACGATGTTAAAGCTGTTGAATACTACATTGATGACGCTTTAGATGAGGCCGAAAAGAAGTTAGGTCACAAAACTCAGCTGTCTAATCTTAAAACGTTGGTTCATTTTTCGTGCACAAGTGAAGATATTAACAATCTTTCTATTGCTCGCTGTGTAAAAAATGCGGTTTTGAATGTTTACAGGCCGAATTTAGAAGCAATTGTTGAATATTTAGTGAGCAATGCTCAAAAATATCGCGACTTGCCAATGCTTTCTTTGACGCATGGTCAGCCTGCTACTCCAACAACTTTGGGTAAAGAATTGGCTGTTTTTGCATACCGTTTAAAACGTCAGATTAAACATCTCGACAATCAGGAATATTTGGGCAAGATTAATGGTGCTACTGGTACTTTTGGCGCTCATTTAGCAGCATTCCCTAATGTTGATTGGATTGGCGTTTCTAAAGAGTTTGTTGAAAATCGCATGTCTCTTCAATGGAATCCATTAACAACACAAATTGAAAGTCACGACTGGCAGGCTGAACTTTATAGCACAGTAAGCCACACTAACCATATTTTGCACAATCTTGCTGTTGATGTTTGGATGTATATTTCTCGAGGCATTTTTGTTCAAGTTCCTGTAAAAGGTGCTACTGGATCTTCTACTATGCCTCATAAGGTGAATCCTATTCGCTTTGAGAACGCTGAAGCTAATCTTGAGATTTCTTGCTCTCTGTTTGATACTCTTTGCGCAACTCTTACAGAAAGCCGTTGGCAGAGGGATCTTACAGATTCTACAACTCAGAGAAATATCGGTTCTGCTTTTGGCTACGCTCTTTTGGCTCTTAACAATCTTTTGGGCGGACTTAATTCTATTCACCCTAATTCTGATTTTATTCTTAAAGAATTGGATGCTAATTGGGAAGTTCTTGGCGAGCCAATTCAAACCGCTATGCGTGCTGAAGAAATTGCGGGAGTTCCTGGAATGGAGCGTCCTTATGAGCAGGTTAAAGAGCTTATGCGAGGACATCATATTTCTCAAAAGGATGTTGAAGATTTTATTTCTTCTCGCGAGTTTGACGAGGATACAGCTTGCAGATTAAAGTCCTTAACTCCTGCTTCTTACACTGGTTTTGCTTCACGATTGGTGGATTTTATTCAATAAGTAGACGGTAAGAACAATGCAATCTCGCATAAATCCAAATCTTGTTATTGAAGACACTCAGCCAAGCTTAGTGAGAAATTGGGCTGATTTGCTGTACGCACTTTCAGCTATTGCTGTTGCCGTACTTACAGTTTTGTCAGCAATGTGGCTTTCTGCAACAACAGTCGGCGTGGAAATTGATGCTCGTAGCGCTAGTAAAATCATTGGTCTTACTGTTACCGGAATTCCATGCGCGTTAATACAGCAGGGTTTAACGCTTATTGTTGTTGCAGAAGTAATTGCTTTTATGGCTGCACAAAAGCGTTGGATTGATACTGCTATTTCTGTTATTACGCTGTTTGTAAGCTACGGCTCAATATGGCTGCTCTCTGACGCTATTGCTTCTACACACAATTTGCCCCTGCTTTCTGCATTGCATTCTCAACCAACAAATTCAGTAACAGAATTATTGCCAGACATGTACGCTGTTCTGGTTGCGTTTCTTACAGTAAGTGGCCCGCGTAAAGAATATAAGCATGTAATGTGGGGCTGGAATGCTCTGTTTATTGTTTCTGCAATACTGCTATTTTCTTCATGGGACTCCTACCCTGCAGCGCTTATTTCTTGCTGCGTAGGAAGAACTATTGGAACATTAATAAGATTTGCTAAAGGTACGAGCAGTAAAGGCGCTTGGGGTGATGACATCGTTATTGCGCTTAAAAATATTGGCATAGATAATCTCACTCAGCTTACTCGCAGAACTCAGCAGGCTGACCATACTGGAGTGTTACGCTCAAGCTTGGATGACGATTTAATCGAAAATTCAAGACTTTATGACGCAACTGATATTCACGGAATGCACTATGTTATTTCAGTTTTAGACAATCAAGTGCATTTACCTGGATATTTGAATCAACTGTGGCAGTGGGTGCGTTTAATTGATATTCCAACTCGACGTGACCGTTCAGCAAGACATTCCGTGCACCATCATCTTTCAATGCTTCTTGTATTGAGAAATCTTCATTTGCCAACTGCTAATGTTTACGGAGTATCTGACAGCGATAAATCATCAATCATGGTTTTTCACGCAGCAAATGCTTTACTTCCTTGTAATTTGAACACTCTAACTGTTGAAGATGCAGCAAAACTTATGCGATACGTTGACGCTGCAAATATGCGAGGAATTACGCATCGAAGAATTACTCCAGAAACTATTGCACGTTTAGAGGATGGAACTCCTGTTATTGCAGGATGGCAAAATGGCGATGTTGCTAGCGATTCAACAAATATTGCTTTAGATAAAGTTCAATTATTGACTCTTATTGCTGCATGCACAGATATTGAAACTTCAATCAAAGCCGCTCTTAACGCTTGGGGTGCAGACAAGCTTGCAGAAATACTTCCTTTTATGCAAAAAGCTGCTATTCCTGCATCAACACGTTCTCTTCCTTCTTGGAATAAGAAAGTTTTTGAGCATCTTTGCAATAAGCTAAGCCAGACAGTCGCACTGCATACTGATGAGGAAGACTATGATACAGTGCGATTAGCACGTTTTAATATTCGATTCTTTGTGAGCCTTGTTCTAGCAATTATTGCTATTGCTGTTGTTGCAACACAATGGCATCCTCAGGAAGTGTTTGCAGCATTGAAGCATGCTAATAATCTGATGGTTTTGCTTTGCTTTATTTTCAGTATGCTTGCTTGGGTTGGCTCTGCAATTACTTTAGGATCGTTTATGGATGATCAAAAACCGTCTTCTACGGTTTTGTTTGCTTCTCAAGCAGCATCAGGTTTTACAGCAGTTTCTATGCCTGCAGGCGTTGGCCCTGCTTTTGTCAATATGCAATTATTGAAAAAGAATGGCTACAATTCAACTCAAGCTACTGCTATAACTAGCGCAGTATGGCTTATTCAAGCTTTAATAACAACTATTGTTCTTCTTGTTATTGGTATTTTTACTGGAAAGAATGTGCTTTCTGGAATGATTCCAACGCACATGCTTATTACAGTTATTGGCGTAATAACCTTGTTAATATGCACTTTAATGGCCATTCCTAAGGCTCGTAAAATTATTCGCAAGCATTATCTTCCAATACTGTCTGATTATGGCAGACAGGTTAAAGAGCTTGTTTCGCACCCTCTTCAGCTTATTGGCGGATCTTTTGGAGCGATTGTTCTTGTTGCTTGCATTGGATTGGGATATTGGGTTGCTTTACTTGCGTTTGGCTACTATGCGAACCCTTGGGAAACAATACTTTTGTTCATTCTTGCAAATACTGCAGGATCCGCAATACCAACTCCTGGCGGCTTAGGCGCGGTTGAGGCTTCTCTTACTTTTGCGTTTACGTCTGTTGGAGTTCCACCTACTATTGCATTATCTGCAACCTTGCTTTATAGGCTTATGTTCTACTGGCTAAGAATTCCTATTGGTGCTTTTGCTATGAATTGGCTTAGCAGCCGTGAGCTAGTATAAATGGCTTAATTGCTCAACTTTTGCGTATTTTTCTATCAAAAAATCGCAATAAGACTATTCAGAATGAGTTTTTTATAAAAAAATACATAAAATTATTGAAAAAAATGCTAAAAAAGGCCACATTTGTAGGGAAAATGTATTAATATCGAGAGTGAACGTGGCCTTTGCAAAGAAGGCCCCTGACCCAAAGGATGCTGCATGGCATACAACAAGTCTGATCTCGTTTCTAAGATCGCACAGAAGTCCAACCTGACCAAGGCACAGGCCGAGGCCGCCGTCAACGCATTCCAGGATGTGTTCGTTGAGGCTTTGCAGTCTGGTGAAGGCTTGAAGCTCACTGGTCTGTTCTCCGCAGAGCGCGTAAAGCGCGCTGAGCGCACTGGCCGCAACCCTCGTACCGGCGAAACCATCAAGATTCCAGCTTCTTACGGTGTACGTATCTCCGCTGGTTCCTTGTTGAAGAAGGCTGTTGCCGCCTGAAATTAGACGGATGCACATTCAAAATGTGCGATTAATAAAGAAGGACGTTCCAAAGCTGGACGTCCTTCTTATTTTTTATCTTATTTTATTTTTTATTTATAAGTCTCCGCGCTCCATTTTACGCAAACGAGGCTCAGCGCTATCTTTTGCGCCAGTAATACGATAGACGTCAAAAACGCCTTCAATCTTACGAATAGCAGCCAAAAGCGTATTCAGATGCTGAGGGTCTGCCATTTCAAACGTAAACTGGCTTGTTGCAACACGATCATCTCCAGTGGCAATAGTTCCGGAAAGAATATTTACGCCATGATCCGAAAGTACGCGAGTAACATCAGATAGCAAGTGTTGCCTATCCAAAGCTTCAACCTGAACCTTTACTAAGAACAAACCTTTATCGCTAGTCCATTGAACAGGAATAACTCGTTCAGGCTGAGTTTTTTGTAAATCAAGCATATTCTGGCAGTCAGTTCTATGCACAGACACGCCTTGATTTCTAGTAATAAAACCAATGATGTTATCTCCTGGAACAGGCATACAGCATCTTGCAAGCTTTACCCAAACGTCTCCAACACCCTTAACGGAAACACCTAAAGCACCGTTAGATTTTCTATTGCGCTCTACATTCTTAAGAGGTAACGCTTCCTGCTCTACTTCTTCTGCAACCTCATCTGCACCAGCATCTTTTACTAAGCGCGAAATGACATTTTGCGTAGAAACTTGGCCTTCGCCAATCGCCGCGTACAATGATTCAACATTAGCTGGCAAATTAAGTTCATCCGCAACGCCAATTAAAGCCTGCTGTGTCATCAAAGTAGTTAAAGGCAAGTTACGTTTACGCATAGCACGAGTTAGCTCGTCTTTGCCCTCTTCAATGGCTTCAGAGCGACGTTCTTTGCTAAACCACTGACGAATCTTATTTCGAGCACGAGGACTTTTGACAAAACTCAGCCAATCACGAGATGGGCCGGCGGTATCTGACTTTGAAGTAAGAACTTCAACCGTGTCACCATTTGTAAGCTTAGTGTCCAAAGGAACTAATCTTCCGTTCACTCTTGCACCCATCATTCGGTGACCGACTTCAGTGTGAACCGAATAAGCGAAATCAACAGGCGTTGCATCCTGAGGAAGAGCAACAATGCTTCCCTTTGGAGTAAACACGTAAACTTCAGAAGCTCCAAGATCTTGCTTCAACGAACCTAAGAACTCATCAGAATCAGGCGTTTCACTAGTCCAATCAGCAAGCTGCTGAATCCACTTAAGATTGTCTGCTTCACTAAGCTCTTTACGCTCTTCAAGCTCACCTTCACGCTTACGGTCATCTCTGTCTGGCTTACTTAAAGCTCTACCAGCCTGACCATTTGCCTTGTACTTCCAGTGTGCAGCAATACCAAATTCAGCTCGCCTATGCATATCCCAAGTACGAATCTGAATTTCTACAGGCTTTCCACCAGGGCCAACAACAGTAGTATGTAAGCTCTGATACATATTTAGTTTAGGAGTTGCAATATAGTCCTTAAAACGTCCTGGAACAGGGCTCCAACGCGCATGAACCGCTCCTAATGCGGCATAGCAGTCTCGAATAGAGTCAACAATAATTCTAACGCCAACAAGATCGTAAATATTCTCAAAATCGTGACCGCGAACAATCATTTTTTGATAAATCGAGAAATAATCTTTTGGACGACCCTTTACGGATGCTTCTATGTGTTGAACTGCTAAATCTTCGTTGATTTCTTCAAGAATTTGACGCAAATAAACTTCGCGCTGACCAGCTCTACGAGCAACAAGTACAACAATTTCGTTATAAATTTTTGCATAAAGTACTTTGAAGCTAAGTTCTTCAAGTTCAGTTTTAATAGCATTCATACCAAGACGGTTTGCAAGAGGAGCATACACGTCAAGAGTTTCTCGAGCTTTTTTGTGAGAACTTGATGGCTTAACATATCTCCAGGTTCTTGCATTATGAAGACGATCTGCAAGTTTTACAACAAGCACTCGTACATCTCGGCTCATAGCAACAACCATTTTTCGAATTGTTTCAGCTTGTGCGCTTTCGCCATACTCCATCTTGGAGATTTTTGTAACACCATCAACTAATCCAGCTACAGTGTCACCAAATTCTGCACGACATTCTTCTAACGTGTAATCAGTATCTTCAACAGTGTCGTGCAATAATCCTGCTGCAACAACAATCGGACCCATGCCAAGATCTGCAAGAATCTGCGCAACTGCAAGAGGATGAATAATATAAGGTTCGCCTGATTTACGACGCTGACCTGTATGCTGTTTTACCGCACGGGAGTAGGCACGATGAAGAATAGTCATGTCTTCATCGGGATGATGCCACTTGCACATGTTTAATATTGGCAGCAATGGGTTACGAGAATCCTCACTGATTTCGCATCCAAGCCTATGAGCGCCTTTTACATCATCTTGAAGTTCACCCATCGCAGCACACCTCCTGTATTGTCTACTATCCTACCCGCAAAAATGCGTTATGCTCTACAAAATTGTCAAATAATACAATAAATCCGACTCAGCGCTAAAACTGGTCGGATTTACTAAAAAATTATTGTACTCCGGTTGATCCAAAGCCTTTATTTGAACGATCAGAACCAGGCAATTGTGTTGCTGGAATAAATTGTGCTTCTACATAACGCTGTATAACCAATTGAGCAATACGATCGCCGCGATTAAACTTCACGGTATTTTCTGGATCTAAATTAATAAGCGGCACTTTAATTTCGCCACGATACCCAGCGTCAACCGTTCCAGGAGCATTCAACACAGTTACGCCCTGTTTTGCGGCAAGACCAGAACGAGGATGAACCAAAGCAACGTATCCTGCTGGCAAAGCAATAGCAACCCCGGTCGGAACTAAAGCACGTTCAAATGGACGCAAAGTAATATCCTCAGTAGTACGCAAGTCTGCACCAGCATCGCCAGCATGCGCATAGCAAAGCGGCTGCATGGTGGAGGATTCGCCATCGAGATACTGAATTAATACCTCAACCTGCTCGGGGCCAGTGTAGGTCTCGTCGTATGCCATTTAAGCTGCGCACTCCTTGCAAACAGGCTGTCCATCAGCCGTAGTTTCTGCTAATTGACTACGATGCTTTACAAGGAAACATTCAGAACAAATAAATTCATCACCTTGCATAGGAATAACAGTTACAGACGCATCTTCATTGCTTAAATCAGCACCTGGTAACTCGTAGTCTTCAGCAATAGCATTCTCGTCATCGTCAATGTCGCTGCTGGAATTTTGAGAGCTTTTGCTCAAAGCTTCCAACGACTCTTCGTCCTCATCTTTACTACGAGGAGAATCATAATCCTGTGCCATTATGGTCCTTTCGTTTTAAGCTACCTACGCGCATAGCATACATTAATGCCACCCCGCATATAATACACACATTTTATCTTATATAGAATGGTAAAGAATGCAGTGTATGGACTAAAGTATATACATAGTATTGTTAAAAGCGAAGAAAGTGGTGCACAATGCTTGAAAATCCGCCAAAAGAGGCGAGTTTTGACCATGTTGATGCAGACGGCAATTTGATTTTTATTTTTGAAAACACGCCGTTAAGCATTAAAGTGGACGACACGCTGGAACACGCTATCGCTGAATCACAAAAGATTACTAAAAAGCATAGCGATAATAATTCGGCAGATAATAACGTATCTGCAGCATCGTCGAACGCTACCCTGCCTATTTCGCAGATTCAGGCTTTAATTCGCGCTGGAGTTGATCCAAGCCACGTTGCTAAGCGTTATAACGTAAGCGAGGCACAAGTAAGACGATTTTCTGCTGGCGTAGAAACAGAAAAACAGTACGCTATTGAGCAATTCCTGCTTGTTCCTGCACCAAAACAAAGCAATATGCGCACACTTGCAGATTTAATAGAGCGAACTCTTGCCAAAGCTCATATTGGTATGGAAACAGTTCAATGGCGCGCGACACGCCGAGGCTTAGAGCCGTGGCTTATTAGCGCTACTTTCAAAACTGCGACACGAACTATTAAAGCTGAGTGGACATGGAATATGCATGACAACTCAGTAACATGCGCTAATCCATCTTCTCGTTTACTTCTTGGCGAAGACGCAAATGGTAATGATGCAGCTAAGCAGGCGCAATACGGCGGAATGTATCGTGACACTGTAAGCATAAACTTCCCATTTTCAACAGAAGAGTTGCCGGGAAATTCAATTCGTTCAGCAAGAATTGAACGCGCTGTTTCACAATGGGAGCTTAGAAATAGTGATAAGCTTTCTGAACTTGATTCGAATAGTTCGGATATTTCTGATAGTTCTGATTCTAAGCAAGAGCATAAGCGCGCAAAAACTAGGAAAATCGCAGATTCTTCAAATGATTTAGCCGAAAACGTGCTATCAAATAGCAGCAGAGCTCAGCAACCTTCGCTTATACAGTCAGATTATGATGAAAATCAAGATGCATCATCTAGTATTCTTTCTTACGACTCGAGTGAAGCACAAAAATCTTTGGCAGACAAAGTAAAGCAAACCGAAAAAGCCGAGAAAGCAAAAATAGTTGAAGTATCTGAAAACGCAGAAAAAGTAAATTCTGATGCTGCAAAATCTTTGAATACCACTTCTACAAATAATGAAGCTGAGTTTGACACTAATCAAGAGTCTGATTCTGCTAAGAAAAACTCTTTAGATCATGCAGATCACAATAACAACAAGAGACGAAGTGGAAGAGCTGCAGTTCCAAGCTGGGATGAGATTTTATTCGGCGAAGGCTGATTCTTTTGATTTTAGAGCGAATTTTTACTGCGCAAATTGCGCTAAAAAATTCACACTAAGTCAATAAGACATGGAATATCCATTTCCATGTGAGTCATTGACCCATGAACACTTGGTAAGCTCATAGCTTTTTCTGTTTGAGTTCTAGAATCAACAATAGTAAAAGAGTTACGAGCCTGAACTAGAACGTCGCCAAGAACAGATTCTGCTCGCGGGTCAACCTTGCCAAAAACACCATCTAAAATAGCTTGCTTTTTGCTGCGAATAAGCGCATTTTCACCAATAATTTTGCGCCATCTTTCAATAATATCTTCGGGATTAGTGTTTTTATTTGCATAAAGCATAACAGAGCGAGGTTCTCCACCAACCAGTTCAACTCCGCGCATTAACTCTTCACTTTTAGCAATATCAATACGAGAGTTAGGGTCAGACTGAATCATACCGTGGTCGGCAGTAATAACAATCAAAGTGCCTTTAGCACAATTTCGCTGCAACAAACGCAACTGCGAATCAACCTGCTCAAAAGCGGCAACCCAATGCTCGGAATCCCATCCATAATTATGCCCAACCTTATCCGTATCTCTTAAATACAAATAAGTTAATCCCGGAGTTTTAGTAGTATTAGCAGCTTTCATGATTCTAGCTCTAGGAGTTCCAGCAGTAATATAAGTAGCTCCACGAAAAGCAGCTTGAGTAAGTGGGGAATTTTCAAACTTAGGCAAACTAATACTATCTGCACGAAAACCTTTAGAAACTAAGCTTTCAAACACTGTTGGCTGCTGCTGCAATTCCAGAGGATTTGGAGCATCCTTAAATTGAATAAGTTGAGCAAGCTTTCCAGTTTGAGCATTTTTTTGAGTATAGCCAGTCATGCAAGTAAGACCTGGGCATGTGCCTGTGCCAAACGTTGCCATTGCAGCAACAGTTGTGCTTGGAATACAAGATTTAATAGGACGCTGATTTTTAGGCTCATTTAAAAGAGAACGCAAATATGGCGCATGACCTTGACGCATTAGAATATTCCAGTATCCCAATCCGTCAACTAAAACAACAATTGCAGATTTTACTTTAGGAAAACCAAGACTTTCGCGCAAAAAAGCTGGATTTTCATGCACTTTAGTACTTATAGGAGCGCCAATTGCATCGCTTAAAGCTGGTAAAACTGATGAAAGATGAAAAGCTCCGCCACTTTGCTCATAGCAAGAATCATGCGAATAATCTTGCAAACTTGAGCTGGAAAAATCTCCATAAGTAATATTGCCTACAAACTGCAACAATTCTTTTTTAGATGGCACATCAACACTCATATACACTATTGAACCACTTATATAGAACCACAAGCTACTACTGCTAGCCACTACTAAGAGCTAATACTGAGAGATTAAAATCATTCTAGCAAAATAAAAAATACTAAATTAGTAACAAATCTTCAGCAAATAAACCTACTTTTATTAACAATATTAAGAAAATACTTACAGTTTGTGCATAGAAATTGGTAACATTGAGAGCCGTAATGTCATTCAAGGAGTTCTAGATATGCCTTCACGCCGTCACTCAACACAACAAGCTTTCGACCCAAGAAAAGTCAAAGAGCATATTGTTGAAACACCATTGAATGAAGAAATGAGCAAATCATTCCTTGAATACGCTTATTCTGTTATTTATGCGCGTGCTCTTCCAGATGCTAGAGACGGCATGAAACCTGTTCAGCGACGCATCATTTACCAAATGGGCAACATGAATTTAAGCCCTGATCACGCTTACATGAAGTCTGCTCGCGTTGTTGGTGAAGTAATGGGTAAGCTGCATCCTCACGGCGATTCTGCAATTTATGAAGCAATGGTTCGCCTTGCTCAGCCGTTCTCACTACGTTTACCTCTTGTTGACGGCCACGGTAACTTTGGTTCTCTTGACGACGGTCCTGCAGCATCCCGCTACACGGAAGCACGTTTAGCTCCTGCAGCTCTTGGAATGAACGCGGATATTAACGAAGATACTGTTGATTTTGCTCCAAACTACGACAACAAACTAAAAGAGCCTACTGTACTTCCATCTGCTATTCCAAATCTTCTTGTAAACGGAGCTTCCGGTATTGCTGTTGGCATGGCAACAAACATGGCAACGCATAATTTAGGAGAAGTAGTTTCTGCAGCAAAATATGTTATGAAACACCCTGAAGCAACATTGGACGATCTTATGAAACTCGTTCCAGGACCAGATTGGCCAGGCGGAGGAATTATTATTGGCAGAAGCGGTATTCGTGAAGCTTACGAAACTGGTCGCGGAGCGTTTACAACGCGTTCCACAACACATATTGAAAATATTACCGCTCGCAAAAAAGCGATTATTGTTACTGAGCTTCCGTTTATGGTTGGCCCTGAGCGTGTTCTTGAGCGTATTTCTCAAGGTGTTAAAGCTCGTAAACTCGACGGAATTTCGGGTGCTATTGATTTAACTGACCGACACAACGGCACTCGCCTTGTTATTGAAATAAAAACAGGTTTTGACCCTAACGCAGTTCTTGCGCAACTTTTTAAGCACACTCCTCTGCAAGAAAGCTTCACTATTAACAATGTTGCATTAGTTGATGGAAGACCACACACAATGGGCTTGCGAGAGCTTCTGGACGTGTGGATTGCGCATCGCAGAACCGTTGTTAGAAGACGCAGTGAGTTTAGACGCACGAAAGCACAAGAGCGTCTACACTTAGTTGACGGCCTGCTACTTGCCCTGCTTGATATTGATGAGGTTATTCAAGTTATTCGATCTTCTGAAGACGCGGATAGCGCAAAAACCAAGTTAATCAAAGTTTTTGATCTTGACGAAATTCAAGCACAATATATTCTTGATTTGCGCCTTCGCAGACTTACAAAAATGAGCCGAATTGAGCTTGAAGCCGAACGCGACGATTTACTTAAAAAAATTGACGAACTTAATCAAATCTTAAGCTCTGACGCAAAACTTGACCGAGTAGTAATAGCAGATATGGATTCTGCTGTTAAACAGTGGGATACTCCACGAAGAACAATTCTTCTAGACGAAAACGAAGACGGAAGTTTTGTTCCTGTTGAAACAAGCATGAGCAAAGATAGCGAAGACGTTGCAATTAAAGCAGTACAGTCCGCTAATAAACTTACTTCAACTCAAGCAGACTTGGCTGCTGCCGCTAACGCTGCACGTAAATCTGGAGAGAATGATGCAGCTTACGCAGCTTTGCAATTAAGCGACGAACCTTGTGCAGTTGCATTAAGTGCTTCCGGTTTCATTGCGAGAACCGACGTAGAAACATTCGAACGCTGGAAGTCTCACAACGAAAACGTTTTTAACACTCCTTGCTCAACAATGTTTAAAACAACAACTCGAGCAAGCTACGCTCTTATTACTTCCGCTGGACGCCTAGTATTAGCGCATGTTGCTGATTTGCCGCAGATAAACTACGAAGAAGGAAAAACTTCTGAATTAACCAAAGGCGTAAAAGCACAAGAATTGTTAACATCTACACAAAGCACAGATCCAGTAAGAGGAGAACGTGTAGTTACAGCAATAGTATTAGAAAATTCCGAATCTCCTACCCCGCTTGCTATTGGAACTAGAAACGGCGTAGTAAAACGTTGGAACTGCGAAGCTCCAACAACTATGGACTCGTGGAGCATAATTGATTTGAAAGATGACGATGCTGTTATTGCCGCAGCCCCAGCTAAAGACAATGACAGACTTGTGTTTATTAGCACAGATTCGTCACTTCTTACCTTCGACGCAAAACAAGTTCGTCCACAAGGACGTACAGCAGGAGGAATGGCTGGAATTCGCCTAGCTGAAGGTGCAAAAGTTGCAAGCTTTGCAGTAGTGCCAGAACAAGACATTGAATGGCATTATGAAGAAGGCGAAAATGGACTATTCTGCGCTACAGGAACAGTAGTATTCACAGTTGCTGGCGACAGCGATGCTCTTCCTGGAACAGAAAACGGTGCTGCAAAACTTACACCTTTCGACATGTACCCAACAAAGGGCCGCGGAACTGGCGGCGTGCGCTCGCAACGATTCCTTAAGGGGCAAAATACTCTTATTCATGCATACGTTGGATATTATCCACTGCATGCAGTAACAGATAGAGGAAGCCGCGTGGAGCTACCTAAGCCAGACATGCGAAGAGACGCTTCGGGAACCGAGCTTGTTTCCCCAGTTGCACACATTGGGTAGTAATGTTTTTGCTGCGCTAGTTTTACACTTTTTTAGAGCTAGTTTTTGCGAGCATGCTTGGAATATCTGCGAAGTGATTTTCTAGCTTCTACAAGTGCAAAAATTCCTGCAGTCACAGATGCAAACAAATAATTTATTACCATAGCTACTGAAGAGCCAGTTTTAGGAAGATGCTTAACAACGCGCTTAGCTTCCGGTTGCTCCGGCTGTTCCGGTTGCGAAAGAACTGGAGCGGACTCAGGTTCTGACTCAGGCTCAAAAGGTGTAAGAATCGGAGCTGGAGAAACGGGGGTTGGCAATTCAGGAACTGGAGTTGGAGTTGACTCCGGTTCTGGCGCAGGAGCTGGTGGAGTTGGAGGCGTTGGCTTCTTAGTAACAGTTACTGTTGCAGCTGCTGTTGCAGTAGCACCGCCATTGTCCGTTACGCTAAACGAAATAACATAAGAACCAACTTTACTATTATCAAAACCGCCATTATTGGTAATCTGAACCTTATCTTTTAAGTCTCCATCTTCTTTATCGGTTGCAGACACAATAAGAAACCTTAAGTCAAGAGGATCTCCCTCGGTAATGGTTTTATCCTGCACGATAAGCGATGGAACAGCATTAAGTACCGCTGGAGTAGGCGTATATATTGCATAAACAGTCATATCACCTTTTACTGAGGTAGAAGCACTAAATTCCTTGGTTTTATCTTTACCAGTTTTGTCCGTGCTCCAACCTCTAAATGTATAACCAGCCTTAGAAGGATTGCTAGGCATAGCCTGATTTACAACGCTTTTATCCTTTATGGATTTACCCTCTTGTACCTGCACCTTTGCATAGTTTTGATCGGTTCCATTCACAAATGTTACCGTGCAAATTTTAGACTTAGGAACAATGTTATAGGTAAACTGAGAAGTTCCAATTACTCTAAACTGACCGTTAATCACATCGTAAAATAAACATTGACCTTGGAGAGTTCCAGGTTTTATCGCTACATATTTTCCTTCGTTATTCTTTTGAAAGTAAGATGAATTTTCAATTTGTACCGGACTACCGTTTTCTTTGAATCCCTCTATGACGCTGATTGCATGGCCAGAGCTTTCTTGCGTGACCTTGATAGGACTTTTGTATTCCTCTCCTACTTCAATAGTGAAAGGTCCTGGATTCTGGTTATCGAATACAGAATCGCTTTTTTGTGGATTATTAGATGGGTGTAATTTATACTTTCCTAAGTTATCTTTTACGACAATTTCAGAAATTTTATTACCCTGAAATGCCTTTTCGCCAACTCCAGCAAGATAATACGGCTTAGCATCTGTATCGTGCTCTTTGCCCTTACCGTCAATTACGCCTTCAAACACAACTTTTTCAATTTCATTAGCAACAAATGCTGCGCTATGTATTGAAATCACATTTTTTGGAATAATAACAGTTCCCTTAATTTTGTTCCAGCCGAACGCACCGTATTCTATAATCTTAAGAGATTGCGGAAGCGTTACACCCTCAATATAGGTTTCGCCTTCAACATGTTCATGCTGCTTATTCCCAACTTGTTTTGCATGTCCAGTAAAAGCACACTCATGAATAACTTCAATGCCTTCAGGAATAACAATGTGATGATTCTTCTTAAGCTTTTCCTTGCCCTTTTCGCTAAGTCCATCTACATATTCATTTACCGTTTGACCGGTATCCGGATAATGAACATCTTTCCTGCCTCCAATAGTTTTACCATCGGCAAATGTTAAAGTCGTCCTTCGTCCAGGTTAAAGAGGGATCATCTGTAGTACTTGAATCAGTTGATGCTGATCTAGATTCTGCAGATGCGTGTACGCTTCTATCTTCACGATTATTTGTTTGAAGATCAGTATTGCTTACATCTATAAGAGTTTGTGTAAGTCTAGCATTTTCAGAATTTTCAGCATCAGTTACAGATTCAGAAGCTTTAGCAGATTTAGTAGATTTTGTGGTTTCAGCAGTTTTTGCAGTTTCGCTAGACTTGGAAGGTACAGTATTTCCAGAAGGCTTTGCGGAAGTGCTATCTAAAGCAGACCCCCCATTGGGCGTATTAGAAGCTGCGTTAGAAGAAGTCGCAGAAGAATTTACAGTTTCACTAACGCCAGCAGTAGCCGAAGCCTCAGCAGCATTCGCACTTTGCGCCATGCAGAAAGCACAAGCAGCAGTAGCAATACCCATCATAGTGCTAGTCAAAATTACGTTAGTTCTCTTACTCATTTTTCCTCTTACAAAACCAAATTTTCTATAATCTTTAGAAAAATAACGGAATCAACACTAAAACAAATATAATTCAGGTATTTAATAGCATTGAACCATCAGATATTCTACAACTTACAATTCCAATCGCAACAAAAACGTGAGCAAACTCACAAATTGCAATTACTATTTGCCAAACAAATCAGAATGAGTGCCTGTTCTGGTCAAATATAATATAAGTTCGTCATCTGCTATCTCGTAAACAAGCAACCAATCAGGAGTTATATGACATTCTCGGCAACCATCATAATTACCAGTTAGTTTATGATCCTTATATTTTCCAGGAAGGCTCACACCTGACGCAAGAATATCAACAACTTCTTCAAGCAAACTAATGTTATATCCACGTTTAATAGCCAGCTTCAAATCTTTTTTAAACATGCGCGATTGCGCAATACGATATTTCTTATAAACGCTCATAGACATTCTCGCGATTATCGCTACGGTCAATCATTGTCAATATCTTGCAAAAGTTCAGCAAATGAACCGTAAGTTTTTTTATTAGGATTAGCCTTAAGCTGTTTTACTTCCTCAATAGCTTCAATAGTATCCGCATTAGGAATATCATATTTAATAACCGATTGCATATATTTAACTAAATTGTTTTTTACATTATCTCCGCGTAATTTAACTACATGCTTATACTGGTTGTAAATATTGCGATCCATAACAAATGAGCATGTAACAGTATCTTGATTAGGCATTTAATATTCCTCCACAATTGATAATGCAAACAATGAGGCTATCAATTTACAAACTATATAATTACTAAGTAGTATTACTAAGTAATTTTACTTAGTAATACTACTCAATTACTTAACTTGCATCAACATAAATAATTAACTATTTTTAATTTTTTCGGAGATGCTTTAAGTCTGCTACCAATGTCACAAGCCCGGCGAAAAGCGAGGCAATTGCGGAAGCAAGAACTGAAGTTGCGGTTGAACCAGTTTGTGGAAGACTTTTAACAACGCGCTTAGCTTCCGGTTGCTCCGGTTGCGAAAGAGCTGGAGCGGACTCAGGTTCGAACTCAGGCTCAGCAGGCGTCAGAATCGGAGCTGGAGCAACAGGAACCGGCAATTCAGGAACTGGCTCTGCTTCTGGCTCAGGTTTTGGAATAGGCTTTGGTTTCGGGACTGGATTCGGCTTATCACCAGCCGGCGTTGGAGGTGTTGGAGGTTTAGACGTATATGAACTATACACAGAAATACTGCTACTAACAGTAGTATTTCCAGTGAACTTAGTACCTTTACCATCTTTCCCAGTAAACCAACCGTTAAAAGTAAAACCAGGCTTCGTAGGATCAGGCGGCATCGACTGGTCAGTTAAAGAATCGCCACTAATAGAAAGACCTTGCTGAACTTTCACAGTTGCATACGGATTATTTTCATCATCATTTATAAATTTGACTACAGCAATCTTTCTTCTCAACACAAAAGTAACAACTTTTTGAGTAGAATCCGTATCGCTTTTATTTACTCCAATACTAAAGTTCACACTAGTGGAAGAATTAGCAATATCTGTTGAATCAACAACCCACTCATAGTCCTCTGGAGCCTCAGCTGTTGGCTTTACAATATAGCTTCCAGGAGCAAGATACACATTGCTATCAGAAAAATAACCAGCAGCCTCAGGAAGCAAAGACGTGTTTTTGTCTGTGATCATCTTTTGAAGTTCATCTTTTGTAGGAGCTGTTGGAGTATTAGAAGATGAAGTAAGAGTATCACTTACAAGAGTATTTCCAGCATAAATAGCATACTTTTCACCGCTCTCAATCTTGTTTTGCAAATCTTTGTACTGTACAACCAGCTGCGTAGGAATCGGCCTAAAAGTCACATAATAGTGCTTTGTTGTTACTTGATTATCATCACTATCTCGAACAATACCGTAGTCGTAGTTGCCAAATTTCTCGGTATTGTCCTTGGTGAATGTGCCACCTTCAGGAGTGTCAATGTCGTTACTGTAATACAAGTAACCTTGTATTTTCATACCAGTAAGCTCCTGTAACGTTGGACGCTTAACCGAATCCTTCTTTGGATCGTCATCGAAACTTAAGAGAGGTGTAAGCATTCCCCTTACAACCTGATTATTACCAAACCTAACTTCGGAAATATTTTTCATGTCAGACAAATCAGATAAATCCAACTTGACGAACGGTTTAGTAGAGAACCTATCAGTTTCACCAGAACTACGTTGTGGAAGATCATCATTCCCTTTAATGTTTGCTGCCTTGCGATATTGCAAATCATCTACAAAGTGAAATTGCGCGCCACATTCAGGTAAAAAGGCGACATATCCAAAAATTCCAGATGAGTCTTCATGATTAAATCCTTCATAGCCAAAAATAGCTTCATTAGCGTTGCTACCCTCCATAACAACATGGATAAACGTTTGGTTCTTTCTCATATATACTGTGATATTTGTCTTATCAGCCAAATTGGATCCAATAAGCTTCCCATTTATCTCGAGCCTGTATGAGATCTTATTGTCGGGAGCTTTATTAAAGTCAAAATCTGCTGATCCATCTGAGTTTTTTAATTCACGAGATGACCTGTATGGGTAAAATTGACCATCGGCAGTATATACACTTTCTTTATCAACCCGCGGGAAAAATATGAATGTATCAATTCTTCCAAGCCTGCCATTATATGTATTGATAGTCTCATTAATGCTTTTAGTATCGCCAGATGCTTGACCATTCTCTACAGAAAACTTCTTGCCATAGGGTGTATAAAAAATCTTTTGAATAGAGGACAGAGGCCTAACAGATGTTGTTTTATCCTGCAGCTCTTTGACTTCAGCAGGCGTAATAACATTCGGGAACGGATTGATTACATTCTTGTCATTACTAAAATCGTATATGCCATCTTTATTAGGTTTAACTTCGCTATCCTTCTTGCCACTATTTGCAGAATCTGCTGCCGCCCTATCATCTTTTGCCGCACGATCTTCAGCTGAGTCTGTTGCAATCTTATTATCTTTTAGCTCTTTATCACCTTTGACATCTTTGACATTTTTATCTACGTTTGCTTTTTTATCTTCTGATACTTCTTTCGCAGCTTGAGCCGACTTGTATACAACTACTTTGCTTTTCTTTACATCAGCCGAACCGTTTGCAGAACTATCATCTTTGACATTATTATTTACAGCATCATTCTTATGAATATTCACACTATCAGAATTTAGATCATTCTTCGAAGTATCAACATTCTTGTAACCAGCATTATCCTTAGAAAGCGTAACATCCCTGGAACTAGCATCACCCTTTGCTTTATCAGGATTTTTGGCGAAAATATACACCCCCCCCCCGTCAGAAAATCCCGTATTTGCAACATTAGAGTTAGCATTCACAGCAGCAGCCGCACTTGTAAGGTTTTCAGCAGCATTCGCACTCTGCGCCATACAGAATGCACAAGCAGCTGTGGCAATACTCATCATCGTAGTCGATAAAACAAGCACAGTTCTCTTGTTCATTTTTCCCTCTTATAAAATAAACAAATTTAAAAAACTTATAAAATAAAAATCACACAGCTGCAATCTCATCCTAAGAATGCAACTACACTAACCAATATACCACAATTCGGTATAATTTATATACAAAATTATAAAAGCTTAAACTTAAACGCACACGCAAATACTTTCACGCTCAACTTTCGCAAGTTCGAAGCAGACGCACGTGCATAAAAGTCATTAAAACAAGAAGAATAAGCAAATAAACCGGAAGCAGAACCATAGAAACATTCTGCGCAATTATTCCAAAAATCGCAGGCATTACCATAGATCCAATATATGCACTTGCCATTTGCATGCCAACAATCGCTTGCGACTTATCTGCACCGAAATATTGCGGAGTTGAGTGAATAATACACGGATACACCGGAGCACAACCAAGCCCAATAATTACAAATCCTGCAATAAGCTCAATATGATTCGGCAAAGGCAGCAACAATACCAAAATTCCCACAAGCATAACGCACTGCCCAATACGAATCATTGTTGCATCGTTAAAACGCATAGTAAGAAATCCACTTACAAAACGACCAACCGTAATACCAACATAAAACAAGCTTGCCCAGCTTGCCGCAACAACACGGCCAACTCCCCCATGCAAAACCATGTAACTACTAGCCCACAAGCCTGCAGTTTGCTCCAAAGCACAATAGCAAAAGAACATAATAAGAATATTCTTAGCTCCAGGAATAAGCAAAACTTCCTTATAAGATAGCATTCCAGAAGATTGTTTCTTTACCTCAGTAAGATTATGCGGCTCTGCCTTTTTATTATTATTTTTCCACAGTGGCAAACTTATAAACAGCACAAGAGTTAAAACAATTTGTATAACAGCAATATACTGATACCCTGCAGGCCAACGCCGGCCGTGAGAAAGCGCAAAACCCATAACGTAAGGACCTAGAGAAGCTCCAATTCCCCACATGCAGTGAAGCCAGCTCATGTGCCAGCTTTCATAATGCACTGCAACGTAATTATTAAGAGCCGCGTCCACTCCTCCTGCACCCAAACCGTACGGTATAGCTAGAAAAATAAGCACAAGATAATTAGGCGCAAAAGAAAAACCTAGTAACGCTAAAGCTGTTAAAGCAACTGAAATAAGCGTAACCTTCCCGGGGCCAAACTTATGCGTAAGCCTATTAGATAGCAGCGCAGAAACAATTGTTCCTGCAGAAATAACCATTGATATTCCACCAGCCCAAGAAATTTGCGCGCCAACATCGTGACTCATCGTAGGCCACGCAGCTCCAAGAAGAGCATCCGGCAAACCCAAGCTAATAAAAGCAAGATAAATAACAGCAAGAAGAACGTTAACCATAAAAATTCCCCAAACATTAGTAAATTTGTATTTGCAAAGCAAACTCCCCATATAAGTGTAGCTCAATAAGCATTAATAACCTATCGCATAGCGCAAGATAATTTTAAGATATACAGAACTTGATTACAGTGACAGTTTATCGGGCTTAAAAGCGCTCAAATAATACCCCCCCCCCCAATATTATTGGAATAGTTTATATGCGAGAGACAATACACGTGATATATAACTAGAAAATCACATTAATTTGAGCAGAAGGACACAAATATGGAAAATAATAACCTACCTAACAATAAGCAGGCAGAAGATTTGGATAAAATGCTTGCTGGCACTACTGAAGAAAGTGCAGACTATGATACTACGCAAATCGTAGAAGGCGCGGATAAATCCGCTAAAACACGCAATACTTGCATTATTGCAGGCTGCATTATTGGCGTGATTCTACTAGCCTTGCTGGGCGATCTTATTTGGTGGTATCAAGCCTCTAATAAGCCACAATTTAGCAATGCTCAACACTACGCGTCTACGCAAAACTTGTCAAATACGAAAGCTGACGAGAAAAGCAATAAAGCTCGCGAATTAGCCGATTTATATCGCACTAAAGGCAATATCGACATTCAACCATACTATTTTAAGCCACGTAGCGAAATGACCTCTGATAATAAGGCTGATGCTCTCAAACGAGCAAAATTAGCTTTTGATGAAAGTTTAAAAGCTACGTTCCCTAGTAAAAACGCGTATTTGACTCAAGATTACGTGGCTGGCACGATTTATGACGATTATCAGCGTCTTTTGAACCCTATTTACGGCGGCTGGAACGATTTTTATAAGAATGACGCGTTAGATTATAAGGATACGAATAATATCTTTAATAAAAGCGGTCTGAGCGAAATGTTTGATAATAGTCTTAAAAGGGACGCTGACATATCAGAGATATTGTATAATTTTGGCGACCGTGTAATAGATGACGCGGCTACTAAAAAAGATGCTAAAAAGTTTGTCCATGAGGGATTGACAAAATACGTGCATTGGGATAGAAAGCTTCCTGTTGGTCAGGTAACTGGTCAGATTAAGTGCAAGTATAATATTCAAAATACTGACAACGATATCCTAACGTGCAAAACTCCTGCACGTAGTGTTTTACTCGCGAAAGATAAGAAGAACAAGGATTGTATCTATGACTATACTATGGGTCTTCAATATAAGGTAAACCATGACCAATCATTAAGCAAACGTCGTATTCTAATCATCGGCTATGCGAAAGAATAATGTAAAAAATTATTAAAAAATAGCGATTTTTAAGCCAGCCCTCGATAGATATTAGTTGAGAATACTATTCGTATCTATCAAAAGGCTGGCTTTTTATGAAAAAACGAAAAATAATACCAATTATAACCGCAACCTTTATGGCTGTTAGCTTACTGATTACTAACACCGCATTTGCCGATAGCTTAAATTGCGGTAGTAACAAAGTTAATCACTTTAAGAACCCTGGCAATTACACCGGTAATGCTGCTGAACAAACTGGTCTTCAGTATGTGAAAGTTGAACCAAGCAACTCCGCATTATACAATCAAATATTAGGAAAACTCAGTCAAAGCAACAGTGTTCATTGCGATACTAGCGCGCCTATCTGGGCTATAAGAACCCCAGACGGGTATTATACCGCTATTAGCAAAAACTCTGAACCGACGAAAATAGACCCTACTAACCCAGCTAACTGGCAAGGCGGTCAAGCTCCTGACGCTTACATGGAATATGTAAAAGCCCAACAAGAGTATGTCGCGAATGAAATGATTACAACCGGCATTGCTCCGGGAGCACTTAAAGCAGAAATGTCATCTCTTAACGATATAGACCCAAGTCAAGGCGTATCCGGTAAAAACATCGTTGGTTTAGAGGCGTTTTGTAAGCTCATATGCGAAGAATGCAAGTGCAAAGATAAAAAATGCAAGCATGAGCCGCCAGAAACTATACCAAGGCAATATTTCCTTGACTATCCTGAATATAAGCATGATAAAGCATCTCGTAGTGACGTAGCTCAGAAAGATATGCCAATGTCATGGACTATGTTCGATAATTCCGCTAAAGGCACTGACGGTTATCCGCTTAATATTCAGTATAGTGCTGAAGATACGCCAAGTGACGGTCATATTGAGAAAGACGTTGTCATAACACCGTTCGGCGAAATGATGAACAAGCTGCGCCAAGGCATAGGCGATTATGCTAAGTTTAAGAACCCTGCGCCAAGCGTAGAGGCTACAAACGCGTATCAGCAGGAGCTTATCCAAAGGGCGATTGAGCATAAGAACCACACTGATAAGACAAAAACGGGCATTACCATACCGAAAGACCATGCTATTTCTAAGGCTTTAGCAAAAGGCGGTATTGTAAGGGTGCAAAAGATCATATGACGGAACAATATAAGACATAAGAATATTACTTTTCTTAGTTAAAGCATCATACGTATCACGAGGGGTTTGATTAAGTTTCTTAGCAACATTTTCGATACAAAATATTGCAAAATCAAGATTATCTCTATCGAAGACTTCTTGCATATCATCTTAAAGCATAAAAACAAGCCAAGAACATTAATAAGGCTAATAAATTTTATTCTAAAATGCATGTGCAATTATTTATGCATCAATAGATGCGTTTTTCTTGATAAATGCACTTATTTTTTGTATCATAAGAGCGGAGGTGGTATATGAGCAATAACTATAATCAGAATTACACAAAAGAAGAAATTTCAACAATACTTGCAAAGATAAAAGACTGCATAAAAAATGACCGCTTTACCATCTCATTAAACGAAAATCGTCAAGAAAACATAAACTTCATTCGAGAATACAACATACGATCAGATATTCAGAAAAATATACTTCTCAACATTGAAGTAGAAGATTTTTGTCATTCGTTAAAAAACAAAAAAAGAGGCTATGAGTATGAAACGCTTTACGTATTTGCGCCACGAGTAAAACTATCACACGTAGGTAAGTGTGAGATGGTAAACATTTACACGAAGTTTAATATCATTACTATTTCTCAGCAAAATAGAACAGTTGTTATTTCATTTCATAAAGCAAATAAACAGATAGATTATTTATTTAAATAATCTAATAACAACTCAAAAAAAAATAATAAATCTGCTAATTCTCAATAAAAGGCTCATAATGAAAGATAATAAAACATTTTGCGAAGAATGCAGGAATGAAGTTGAGTACTCAACAAAATCCATTCCAATGACTGCATCTATTAAAGGAAAACAATATTCCTACACCGGCACAGAGGCACACTGCAAAGAATGCGGTTCTGCCGTATATGTACCAGAAATTATCGACGCAAATCTTCGAGCATTGTATGACGAGTATCGTAAAGAAAACAATATTATTCCACTTGATAAAATCAACGAAATACCTACTAAATACTCAATAGGTAAACGACCACTTTCGCTGCTACTTGGCTGGGGAGAACAGACATTTTCTAGATTTGCAGACGGAGACATCCCCTCAAAACAATATTCTGACATTTTGCAACGCATTTATAATGACCCGGAATATTACTTGCAATTATTAATCAGTAATAAAAATAATCTGAAATCCGCACTTAGCTACGAAAAAAGCTACAAGGCAACTCAAAAACTATTGCTTAAGTCCAACAATTCTTCAAGCAATAACGGCTCTATTAACACAGATTCAAGCAACAAAATAAACTATGTAATACAATACTTGCTCGTAAAATGTGAGGACATTACTCCCCTTGCTTTGCAAAAATCATTGTACTATATACAAGGTTTTTACTTTGCATTCTATAAATCGTTCTTATTTACCGATGATTGTCAAGCATGGGTTCATGGACCTGTGTATAAAGACGTCTATTTGCGCTATAAAGACTACACTTTTACACCAATCGATTCGCCAACAACAGAAATATCAGGAATTAAATCATCAGGAAAATTAGCTGATTACAAATACGCTCAAAAAAGCGATATCACAAGACTTACAGCAGAACTAACAACTACACTATCTGCTACTGAAAAAGCAATATGCGATAGCGTTATTGATAATATTTGCTGCTACAGCGGTAAAGAACTTGAACGATTTACGCATCATGAGGAGCCTTGGATACTTACTCGCGGCAATCTAAAAGCTGATGATTCATCAAATAAAATAATCAGCAAAAATATAATTGGCGAATACTTTACGAAAATAAAAGAAAAATACAATATGATAAATCCAGATGACATTCACCAGTATGCAAAAGATATGTTTGCTAGTAAATAACTAAATAACTAAATAAATAGTCCACATAAAAAATCCTCCTGCAGCAATTCACTAGACAGGAGGATTTTGTGTAAGTAATTTACGCGTAATCAATACTCGTAAGTAATTCACGTGTAATTAATAATTCAGTTTCACTTATCAAAAAAGTGTTTATATAGCAAAATCAGGTATCGATTTTGGAACGATCAAAGTCGTCCGCATTATCAACAATAAACTGCTTGCGCGGAGGAACATCATCGCCCATCAGCAAATCGAATACTTCGCTCGCTTGCTGAGCATCTTCCATACGAATCCTTCGAAGCATACGGGTTCTAGGGTCCATAGTTGTGTCTGCAAGCTGATCCGCATCCATCTCGCCCAAGCCCTTGTAACGCTGAATATCGCTGTTAAAATCAATACCCTTAGCTTGCAAATCATCAAGCTTTCCAGCCAATTCGTCGTCTGAGTAAGTATAAATATACTCACCCTTTCGCTTTCCAGCGAGCGCAATTCTGTGAAGAGGCGGCACTGCAGCATAAACATGACCGTGCTCAATAAGCGGACGCATATAACGGTAGAACAGCGTTAGCAGCAAAATACGAATGTGCGCGCCGTCAACATCTGCATCGGTCATCATAACAATCTTGTTATAACGCGCTTGCGAAATATCAAAACTTGCGCCCGATCCTGCTCCAACAACCTGAATAATTGCAGCGCACTCTTTATTGGAAAGCATTTGCGCAAGGCTTGCTTTTTGCACGTTCAAAATCTTACCGCGAATTGGAAGAAGCGCTTGGAAAGCAGAGTTTCGAGCAGCTTTTGCAGTTCCAAGTGCAGAATCGCCCTCGACGATGAAAAGTTCTGCAACATCGTCGTTTCCAGGCTGGCAGTCGGAAAGTTTTGGCGGCATTGAAGCGGACTCAAGAGCATTCTTTCTGCGAGTAACTTCCTTAGTTTTACGCGCCTGAATACGCGCATGCATTTCGGAAACTATTTTTTCCAAAACTCTAGCAGACTGCTCTTTGAATCCTCGCTTAGAACCGGTAATCATTTCGCCAAATTGAGCGTCAGTCATTTTAGTAACGATTGGCTTAACTTGTGCGGTTCCAAGAACATCCTTAGTTTGACCTTGGAATTGAGGTTCAGCAATTCGAACAGTTACGACTGCTACCAATCCTGCCATAATGTCGTCGCGCTCAATTTTTGTGTTGGCGTCTTTAAGATTTACTTTAAGCTTTCTAGCATTATCTTCCACTGCTTTACGAATCTGCTTAGTTAATCCCTGCATAAAGCCGTCAACATGCATGCCTCCGCCAGGAGTTTCAACAACGTTTACGAAACTAATAATCGTTGAATCGTAGCCGTTTACCCAGCGCATTGCAATGTCAACACCGCATTTTCTAGTTACCTGCTGCGCGTGTAAATCTCCTGCAGAATCAACGGCTTGCGTTTCTTCTACATACGTATCTTCGCCAGAAATACGCCAAATATCGGATACTGCTTCACCTTTTGAAAGAAAATCAACGAAATCTTTAACGCCACCATTATGCAAAAACTCAATCACGCGAGGGTGATGCTTATTTTGCATTGAGTTAGCAGACTCAACATTTGCAATAGATTGTGCTTTTGATTCTTCAGATTCAGAATTTTCAGTCGCTATATTTTCAGTCTCATCTTCAGACTTATCTTCATCTTCTAATGTTGTTTCAGATTCTAATTCTTCAAATTCAGCCACAGAGTCATCGCTATTATCAGACTGATTTTCAAGAATATTATTTTCTGCAACATTATCTTCTGCAACATTATCTTCAGTAGAATCAATTTCTTCAATATTTGCAGATTCACCTTCAGGAACATGCTCGTCAATAACAGTAATTTTTAAGCCAGGAACTAGGAAACTTGTTTGACGCACGCGAGCAATAAGCTGCTCATAGCTAAAATGAGCAGTAGAATTGAAGATTTCTGGATCCGCCCAATAGCGTACACGAGTTCCGGTAGTTTTTGGCGAAACAGTGCCAATAATTTCAAGCTCAGTAGGCTTATTTTTGCGCGTGCGCTTAAACGGAGATGCTGGAGATGGATGCTCCGGATCCGCATCACTATAAACACCAGGATGTCCCTGATGGAACGCCATATGATGCGTTTTACCGTCTCTATCAACTTCAACATCCAAACGCAAACTTAAAGCGTTTACAACAGAAGAGCCAACGCCGTGCAAACCGCCTGCAGCATTATAAGACGCGTTACCAAACTTTGCTCCAGCGTGAAGCTTAGTTAAAACGACTTCAACACCAGTGAGCTTTGTTTTAGGTTCAACGTCTACTGGAATGCCACGACCGTTATCTGCAACTTCAATAGAGCCATCATCGTGAAGAGTAACAACAATATGGTCACAAGCTCCAGCCAAAGCCTCGTCAACCGCATTGTCAATAATCTCCCAGAGGCAATGCATTAATCCTTGGCTGTCTGTAGTGCCAATATACATTCCTGGACGCTTTCTTACAGCATCCAAGCCTTCTAGCACTGTCAAACTGTCGGCATCATATTGCTCTTGCTCTTTAGAGACCACTTCTACCCCTTATATAAGCTAACTATTAAGCAATAAGTGTCGCATCTTAACTAAAGTAGAAACACGACACTTTTGCAATATAACGTTACAAAATCACTGATCTAAGAAGTCACGCAAAGTTTGCGATCTAGAAGGATGACGCAACTTAGACATTGTCTTGGACTCAATCTGGCGAATACGCTCACGAGTAACGCCATAAACGCGACCAATATCATCCAAAGTCTTAGGCTGACCATCTTCCAAACCGTAGCGCATTTTAATAACACCAGCCTCCCGAGGAGCTAATGTTTCAAGAACCTGCCTGAACTGCTCTTGCAAAAGAGAGAATGCTACAGCATCAGATGGTGCTATTGCGTCAGTATCCTCAATCAAATCTCCGAACTCAGAATCGCCATCTTCACCCAAAGGTGTATGCAAAGAAATAGGCTCACGCCCATACTTTTGTACTTCCTGCACCTTTTCAACTGGCATATCAAGCTCGCGCGCAAGCTCATCTGGCGTAGGCTCGCGACCCAAATCTTGAAGCATTTGACGCTGAACTCTAGAAAGCTTATTAATAACTTCCACCATATGCACTGGAACTCGAATTGTACGAGCCTGATCTGCCATAGCGCGAGTGATTGCTTGGCGAATCCACCATGTTGCGTAAGTGGAGAACTTAAAGCCCTTCTTCCAATCGAACTTTTCTACAGCTCGGATTAAACCAAGATTACCTTCCTGAATCAAATCAAGGAAAAGCATTCCACGACCGGTATAGCGCTTAGCAAGAGAAACAACAAGACGCAAGTTTGCTTCCAAAAGATGATCTTTAGCTTTCTTACCGTCTGCCGCAGCCCACTTAAGTTCGCGCTTGCGCTTAAATTCCATATTGTCAATCTCAGTATCGAGTAAATGCTGAGCGTACAAGCCAGCCTCAATACGTTCCGACAAATCAACTTCCTGCTCAGCGTTCAGCAAGCTCACGCGGCCAATCTGCTTCAAATAATCCTTAACAGGGTCAGCAGTAGCTCCTGTAGCAATAACTCGACGCTTAGGATTTCCGGAAGGAGTTAGATTATCGTCATCATCGTCATCTCGAACAATAAATGCGCCCTTAGCCTGTGGAACTTGAGGAACATCATGCTTATGCTGATCATTGTCTTCAGTATCTTCAAGATCATCTACATCATCTTCAAGATCACTATCAACATCTACATCAACATCTCCAAGATCATCAACATCAGCTATATCTTCCGGATGAATATCATCCAAATCTTCCAAATTCATTTGATCCTCATCGTCAAGATGAGCATCGTCTAATGAATCGTCAATAGCTAATGAATCACCATCTTCTATAGCATCATTTTGAGCATTATCGATACTGTTATCACTATTGTTGCGAACTTCTGCTTCAACTTCAGATTCAACTTCGCTCAAACCTAACTCAGTATCAGTTTGATTTTCAACTACTTTTTTTGAACGAGAACTACGCGTTTTACTAGCAGCAGACGAAGTGCGAGCGTGACTTTGTCGTGCAGTACTTGTTTTACGTGCTTTTACAGGCTTATTACCATCTTGCTCTTCGCTCTGATCAGCTGATGATTCAACTTCGCTCGTCAAACTGTTCCTCCTGTAGTATCCCCTTGCAGCGCATATAGGCATAGTTCAAGCAAGGGCAAGTTTTACCTTAAGTAGTAAACCATTTAAGCACGACGATTATTCCCCCTTATTTTTCTTGCGGCGTGGCGCATTCTGATATCCAGGCTGGTTCAAGCTTATTTTCATAAGCTCCTTCAACAATTTTTGCCATTGTACAATCACTATCTATACTCAATGCTCGCTCAGTATATTTTTTAACGTTACCTAGCCTAAACCACCAGCTAATATAGGCTAAAAGTGCGTAAATTTGCACTGTTAGCTCCGGTATACTTTGTGTAGCAAATGCCATAACTTGTAGCACTCTGCATGCTGTTATTGCTCTTTTTACATTCGGCTTTTTGCTTGTTTGAATAAACTTAGCTTCTAAAAATTGACGCAATCTATCTGACACCATAGGCGTGTGCGGATACCATGCGAATTCTGCTAGAGCATTGTCGTCATACCATTCGTGATTTTCATCTAAAATAGATATAAGCATTGCGTCGCGGACGTTAATATTGTGGAACATTCCAATAGCAAGATTTACTAAATCATATCCGAACATTTTCTTGTCGTGTAGAAACATGTCGCACCATCGTACGAAAGCAACACATGCAGTATTTCTAACAGCGCTTTCTTTACCGTTTATATTCGCGTTTTGAATAAAAGATTTTGAAACTGTTGGAATCCAATGCTGTATGCCTTTAACCCATTGAGAATTTTCATCGCAATTAAAATACGCATATTCTTTTGGGAATGTCATAAAGAAGCTACATTCTTTCGAAGGGTATATTTTTCCTTCAATGTCCGAAATCTCTTGCCCAGCAAAACTACTAAAATCATCCAATCCAATAAAATCTATTGAATCATCGCAAAGATCAGCGCTTTCACCATAAACTTCCAATATGCTTTGAGTATCAAAATCATCAATGCAACTATGCGAAATCTTCTCTTCTAAATCAATACCTGCTACTGTCATAATAATTACTCCCCTTCATTAATGTGTATTGCACATATACATTTATGTATTTGCTCATAATTTTTTATTATTAAATCAAGCTTTACGAGCGTAATTCTTGATATGTGTAAGTTTCTCAATATGCGAAATAGTATTCAATAAAAAACGATTGCAACGGTTAGAAGCTCATTAAATCGTACAAACTATTGTGTTTTACATTGTTTAGCCCTGTGGATAACTTTCATAATATGAGCACTTTAACGGACGATACTTGCAATCTTGCTGCTATTGAATCTCGAATTGCGTATTTAATTTCGCAACAATTTTGCACAAGCGCCGAAAATAATCTTTCTTCAACCTGTAAAACAACGTTACAGCAGGTAATAAAGCAAGCTATCGTTTCTAGCGAAGGCGGTAAGCGTCTTAGAGCTCTACTTACTATAAGTGCTTATAATGCTGCTTCTAGCGAAAAAGCCACGAATAAGCTTCAAGATAAAGCTTTATTTGATATTGCTTGTGCTTTAGAAGTATTTCAAACCGCAGCATTAATTCATGACGACATTATTGACGAGTCAGCTTTAAGACGTGGAAAACCGAGTGCATATTGTGCATTAAGTTCTGTATGCAACAACAAGCACATAGGCTCAGGGCTTGGCCTTATGCTTGGTGATTTGCTTGCTACAGAAAGCTTTGATATTACTAGAAATTCGGCGAAATATTTTACTTATAGTGAAGAATTACTTCAAGCTTTTGCTTCAATGCAACGAAATGTAGGTATTGGTCAAGTTTTGGATTTGTCTATTGAAATGATGCAACTTGATAATCCATCTGAGCTTGCACAATCTTCTCTTAATGTGTTTAGGTGGAAAACAGCAAGTTATACAACTATTGCTCCTTTAACACTTGGTTTTCTTGCTGCATCAATGAATCCAAACGATGCTTATAATCTTGCTAATTCTATTGGAGATCCTCTTGGGATTGCTTTCCAGCTTGCTGACGATTTGCTTGACATTGTTTCAGATAGCAAGCTTACAGGAAAACCTATTGGTGGAGATATTCGCGAAGGAAAACGTGCTGTGCTACTTGCAGACGCGTTGCAATACGGAAGTGACCAAGAAAAAGAAATACTAACGAAAGCTTATACAAGCGAAGAACGCAGTGAAAGCGACGTTGAAAAAATAATACAAATCTACCATACTTCGGGAGCTATTGAACGTTCAAAACAGCGTATTATGAATCTTTGGCAGAAGTCAAATAATTCAATTGATGAAAGTCCTCTAAGTGGCAGCGGTAAAGCAATACTTCACAATATAAGCGAACGCTTTATACCTGAAGCATGGCGTAATGTACAATAGTATTTGAGTGTAACTATCGAAAGCAACCATACTTACTACGTTACTTGTAAAATCATTCGTAGGCTTGTAAATAGTAAGCAAGGTTTACGCGTATAAGGATTGTGACAATGGATGAAGCTACTCAGGTTCAGCCTGGCATGTGCATTGAAAATCGCTATCGTATTGTGCGTAAAATTGCTCAAGGTGGTATGGCTACGGTGTACCAGGCGCAGGATGAGCGTCTCGATAGGCCTGTCGCAATTAAAATAATGCACACTCAGCTTGCTCAAGGAGTGCATCGCCAGCAGTTTATTGCTCGATTCCGCAGAGAAGCAACTTCTGCAGCAGCTATAGCAAACCCGCATATTGTCCAAGTTTATGACACTGGCGAATACGACGGTCTTGATTATCTTGTTATGGAGTATGTGCATGGCGTTAATTTGCGCTACGAGATGAACATGCAAGGCACTTTTAGTGTTCGTGACACCTTACGCTTATTGGCTGAAACTTTAGACGGTCTTGCTTCCGCACACCAAGCTGGAGTCGTGCATAGAGATATTAAGCCTGAAAATATTTTGATTAATGATCGCGGCCACGTGCAGATTACTGATTTTGGCTTAGCTCGCGCAATATCTCAGGCAACTCTTTCTTCTACCGGATTATTGCTTGGAACGGCAGCTTATCTAGCTCCAGAACTTATTGAGAACAATCTTGCAACACCTCAAGGTGATTTATATTCTGCCGGAATGATGGCATGGGAAATGCTTGCGGGACGAGTTCCTTTTACTGCAGATAATCCTGTAACACTAGTGTTTAAGCATGTTCACGAAAACACTCCTTCAATAAGCACAGCATGCCCAGATATTAACGAAAAAGTTGCGCAATTTATATCTAAGCTTACTGCGCGCGATATGAACGATCGACCAGATAATGCTATAGAAGCGTTAACGCAATTGCGAAATCTTTCAAAACAATTAAGTGCTGAAGACTGGCAATATAAAATTGATGCTGTTAAGGAAGAGCAAGATTCCGACTCGTTATCTCCTCTAGACAATCTGCGCCTTAAAGATATTGATAAGTCCGATAGCGATAATAAGACTAAAGATTATAAGTATTCTCAAGATTCAGATGATTCTACAAGCGATTTAGATGCTACTCAAGCAATAAGCACTGCCGCTGTAAAATCTGAAGAAAATACTGACTCTGATTCTCAAAGCAATCCGCTTGAAGAATTTGACGACAGCAATATGCCAACTATTGCAATTGATTCACACGAGCTTAATCGCAATAAGACTTCTATAAATCCACTAATTCCAACATTGCAACCTGCAAGCTTTAATTCAGACTCTAAAAAAGATTCCTCTTCTAAAAAGCGAGTAATTGCTATTGCTGGAGGAAGTGTTCTTGCAGTTCTAGTTCTTGGTGCTATTGGAAGCTTCTGGTACTTCCTAGGCCCTGGCAGCTACTGGACGCTTCCTAAGCCGGATGATCTTCGATGCGCAAATCAAGCAGCTTGCAAAGTTAAAGATGTTAGTTGGCAAGAATATGAGCATACTTTGAAGGTTGCTGGAATTCCTTACACGGTTTCCAAAGACTACAGTGATGATGTTGATTCAGGAAAAGTTCTTGCCACTGTGCCTGATGTTGTTGGAAGTCACATTAGTAAGCACTCGAATAGTAAGCTTCGTATTATACTTTCGCTCGGTATTAAAAAAGCTACAATTCCTTCTGATATTACTAATCCAAAAACTCGTAATGGTAAGAAACCATTGCAAGCACTTCGTAAAGCTGGATTTACTCATATTATTCATCGAACTTCACTCGACGTTTACTCTATTGAAATCCCAGAAGGAAGCGTTGTTGACATTACTCCTAAACCGGGCACGCGCATGAATCACAATGAGGAAGTTAGTTTGCTTCTTTCTAAAGGACCTATGCCTGTTCAAATGCCGGATATTGTTAATCACACTAAGGATGATGCTGACGTTGCTCTTAGTGGTGCTAAATTAGACGTAAAGTACGAAGAGGAAAATAGCGATACTGTTGCAAAAGGTAGGATTATTAGTGCTTCTGTTGAACCCGGTACTCAAATGCACTGGGGAGACAGCGTAAAAGTTGTTGTTTCAAAAGGACCTAAATCTGTTACCTTACCAAATGTTTGCGGCAAAAACACTGCAGAAGCTCGTAGGATTATTGAAAGCCTTGGTCTGCAGGTTAAAATATCTGCTCCTCTTGGAGATTATATGCATGTAGTTAGGTTCCAATCCCCTGGAGCTGGCAGCGAAGTTCCTTTGAAGGATTCACACGGAAATCCTTCTGTTATTACTCTTACAGTAATCTAAGATACAGTTTATTTACTGCTTTAAAATACAGTTCATTCACTGTTTCCGCTATTTTTACTGGTTCTTGAGCTTACAGCTTTACAACTGTTACTAACTTGTATTAGTGCACGTTATTGCTTATTAGCTTGATTATCTTTTGCAGCTTGACGCATACGTTCTTTTACAGTTTGAGCATATTCGTCAACGTACTCTTGGCCGCTCATCTGTTGAATTGCTTTCGTTATTTGATCAGTAATTTCACGAAGACGCTCGTGAGTAATCTCACTTTCGTCTTTTACACGCTCTACTTGAATAGGCTCACCATAAATTGCCTGCGTTTTGCCTTTGGCAGGAATTACTTGACCTTGAACCTGCAAATCTCTTGTGCCAATAATTGCCACAGGAATGATTGGGCATCCAGTTTCAAGAGCGAGACGAGCAGCACCAGTGTGACCTCTATATAGTCTTCCGTCTGGGCTTCTTGTGCCCTCAATGTGAATACCGAAAAGCTGACCTTTTTCTATAATCTCACGAGCATGATTTAAAGCTCCAAGCGATTTTGAACCACCAGAACGATCAACTGGGAACACACCAACGGAAGTAAACCACCACTTCTTAAAACGTCCCTTTAAGCCTTTCCCTTCAAAATATTCGGCTTTACCCATAAAGTGAATCATACGTGGGCAAGTTAAAGGAAGTAGCGCATCGTCAATAACAGCAAGATGATTCGCTGCAATAATTGCTCCACCTTTTTTAGGAACATTATGAACGCCTTTTGCTGATGGATGAATCCTCATGCGGGCAATACCCCCAAGACCCTTCACGAAGAACCAGTACAACATAGCATATCCTTTCTGCAAGCAAGCAGGCACTCGCTAATTTACGCACCAAGAATCAGGCATACTTGCTAGAGTATAATTCATGACTTCTTCTAAGGATACCAACGACCCTCACCGTTACGGAAAAGGAATGTCACAATCATCAAATAATGAGAATGAAAAGAATAGTAAAAATTTTGAAGATGATTGGCTGAATTTTATTACGGATCATTCGGATGAATTAAAAGATATTTCTAATTCTCGCGACGCAAAAAGTTTTGAAAAGCATGCTAAGAAGAAAGAGAATGCGCAGAATTTTTATTTGATTGCAAAAAATAGTAGAGGCCCACGCGACAATACTCGCACAAGTTGGCTTGACGTAGATACGACTATGGACGAGTATGGCGATGATTTTGTGCCTCCTAATCCAAAGTTGGAAGATATTTCTCCAGTTACATTTGTTTTATGGACTGTTTTTGCTGTTGGTATTGCTGGTATTATTTTGAGTGCTTTTCTTCCATCTTTCGCAACTATTGTTGGAATTATAAGCGCAATATTAATGCTTTTAGGCGGATTAGGGATATTTTTAAACCGTAAAAAACCAGATCCTTATAAAGAAGATTATAGAGATTATGGGAGTGGAGCTAGAGTGTAACAAAAGCATAAAACGTGTCTTAGAATAAACGCTTTTATTAGATTGCAAAAGTATTTTGAATAAAAATAAAAGTAGAAGGCCAATACAAAACGTATGTAGCCTTCTACTTTACTTTTAGCTTATTTATTTTTAGTTTATTTTTTTCTAAGCTTAAATTTTCACTTAAGTTCTAGCTTAAGTTTTGCTTAGTTTTCAGCTTCATTCTGTCCATGGCAAAGCTTGTACTTACGTCCAGAACCGCATGGGCATTCATCATTCTTGTTAGTTCCTGGGAACGTACGACCATCGGACCAAGGGGTCTTCCACTCTTCGTTCTTTGGTCGCATGCTTAACGGAACATCGCCTTCAGCATGGCTCAAAGGTGCAGGTCCAACAATTCCAGATGGCTGATCTTGAGAATCAACTTCGGCTTCTGCCTGAGCAACATCCTCATCGACAGAAGAATCAGAAGAAGTATCTTCTGTAGAAGCAACCTGCTCAAGATTAATGTGGAACAGAAGCTGCACACTTTCTTCCTTGATTGCTTCAATCATGGAGTTGTACATCTGATAGCCTTCACGCTGATACTCAACAAGAGGATCGCGCTGGCCCATGCCGCGAAGACCAATACCATCCTTCAAGTAGTCCATCTCATAAAGATGTTCACGCCACTTGCGATCAAGCACAGCCAGCACAACACGACGCTCAATCTGACGAATTGCGTCAGATCCAATGCGCTTTTCAAAGATATCGTAGAAATTGTTTACGTTATCAACAATCAAATCTCGCAAAGCAATAACAGCTTTTTCACCTTTAAGCTTAGAAATTGTTTCACGAACCTGATCCCAATCGAGAATAACAGGCATAACCGCTAACAAAGCGTTCTGCAAGCCGTCCAAATCCCAGTTCTTTGGCTTATCAGAACCGTTCATTGCGCCACGAACATAGCTTTCCACAGTGTCACTAATGAACTTCAAGATGTCCTCATGAATATCTTCACCCTTAAGAACCATCTGACGTTCTGCATAGATAACAGTACGCTGCTTATTCATAACATCGTCATACTTCAAAACGTTCTTACGCATTTCAAAGTTACGAGCTTCAACAGTCTTCTGCGCCGTGCGCACACCGTTAGAAACATACTTAGATTCGATTGGCTCGCCCTCTGGCAATCCCTTAGCCATAACACGAGCAACAAGCTGAGTGTTGAATAGGCGCATCAAATCATCTTCCAAGCTTAAGTAGAAGCGGGACTCGCCAGGATCACCCTGACGACCAGAACGGCCTCGAAGCTGATTATCAATACGGCGAGATTCGTGACGCTCAGTACCAAGCACATACAAGCCACCAAGCTTCTTAACTTCTTCGTGCTCGTCCTTAACCTGCTCTTTAACTTCGGCTAAAACGCCTGGCCAACGCTTCTCATACTCTTCAGGAGTATCGTCTGGAGAATATCCTTCAGCCTTCAACTTAGCGTCTGCAAGGAACTCAACATTGCCGCCGAGCATAATATCAGTACCACGGCCTGCCATGTTAGTAGCAACAGTTACAGCACCCTTACGGCCTGCAACAGCAACAACAGCAGCTTCCTTAGCATTCTGCTTAGCATTCAAAACCTGGTGAGGAATGCGAGCAACGTCAAGAAGTGAAGAAAGAATTTCTGAAGATTCAACAGAAGCAGTACCAAGCAATACTGGCTGACCCTTTGCATGACGTTCTGCAACATCGCGCACAATAGCAGTAAGCTTTTCTTTCTTAGTGCGGAAGATTAAATCATCCTTATCCATACGAATAACTGGACGATTAGAAGGAATTGGAAGAACACCAAGCTTGTATGTTCCCATAAATTCTGCAGCTTCAGTTTCTGCAGTACCAGTCATACCAGCAAGCTTGTCGTACATGCGGAAGTAGTTTTGCAAAGTAATCGTAGCAAAAGTCTGATTTTCTGCCTTAACTTCCACGTTTTCCTTAGCTTCAATAGCCTGATGCAAGCCTTCACTGTAACGACGTCCTGGAAGAACACGACCAGTATGCTCGTCGACAATCAAAACCTCACCATTAGTAACCACATAATCGCGGTCAAGAAGGAAGAGTTCCTTAGCTTTAAGAGCATTGTTCAAATAACCAATAAGAGCAGTATTAGCTGGCTCGTAAAGGTTATCAATACCCAAGTAATCCTCAATCTTAGCAATACCAGAATCGAGAATACCTGCAGTTTTCTTCTTTTCGTCAATCTCGTAATCAGCATCGCGATTAAGCTTCAAAACAAGCTTTGCAAACTCGCGATACCAGTGAGTTACGTCGCCTTCAGCAGGACCGGAAATAATCAATGGTGTACGAGCTTCATCAATAAGAATGGAATCAACCTCATCGACAATAGCATAGTGATGACCGCGCTGCACAAGCTCGCTCTTTTCCCAAGCCATGTTATCGCGCAAGTAATCGAAACCAAACTCATTATTTGTACCGTAAGTAATATCAGCATTGTATTGCTTACGACGCTCAGGTGGCTGCTGATCGGTAATAATGCAGCCGACGCTCATACCGAGGAATCGGTAAATACGACCCATAAGCTCACTCTGGTAGCTTGCAAGGTAGTCGTTAACTGTAACAACGTGAACGCCCTTGCCTTCCAAAGCATTCAAATAGCTTGGCAAAGTTGCAACCAGCGTTTTACCTTCACCAGTTTTCATTTCTGCGATATTGCCCCAATGCAATGCCGCACCGCCCATAAGCTGAACATCGAAGTGACGCTGGCCAAGCGTGCGCTTTGAAACCTCTCTAACAGTAGCGAAGGCTTCAGGCATCAAATCATCCAGTTTTGCACCATTATCTAAGCGCTGCTTAAATTTAGCGGTTTGCCCCTTCAATTCTTCATCGGAAAGCGCAGAAATTTCATCTTCTAACGCATTCACAGCCTTGGCAACGTTCTCAAGGCGCTTTAACTGACGGCCTTCACCCATACGCAAGGCTTTATCGACGATATCTACCACGTTTTGCTCCCTTAGGTCATGTCTATGAAGACGGCCTAGCCAACATAGACGTAAACTGTGCCTATATTACGCGACGGCAGCGATTTTTATAAGCACGCGAGTCGATGTAACAAATAAAATGCCCGCCTAGCCATCTAGCAGACGGGCATTTTGTTAATCTAACTTAATTTTTACAAACTCCTAAATACTTTATTACTTTTCGTAATTATTTTATTATTACTTTTTCTTAGCAACATTTTCAGGCGTATCAATCTCAAACACGCCATAGCTCCATCCATGCCTACGATACACAACAGATGGTCGCATTGTTTCTTTATTAACAAACAGGAAGAAATCGTGACCGATTAATTCCATCTCGTACAAAGCTTCATCAATGCTCATTGGCTCTGCAATATGAAGCTTGCGTCGAATAACAATAGGCGTGTCACCAACGCTAACTTCTACAGACTCACCAGGGCCTAAATCAGAAGCAACAGCTGCATCCGCACTATTGACAACATCCTCACTAGGCTCCTCAATTTTCATGTCAATTTCTGGCTCAACAGCGCCCATATCAACAGGAACCATTTCCGTGTATCCGCGGCGATGATCCTTGCGGCGGTCACGCGTGCGGCGCAAACGTAGCGTCAACTTATCTAGAGCCATGTCAAGAGCACTGTACTGATCAGTGCTAGAAGCTTCTGCGCGAATCACGGTGCTACCTGCAACAACAGTAATTTCAACTCGTTTTGCAGTATCTGCCTGCCTTGGATTACCTTCATGAGTCAACACAATTTGAACGCGCTGCGCATCAGGAGCAATAGCGGTTACGCGATTCATCTTACTTTCTACAACGTCACGGAACCTTTGATTAATCTGCGTATGACGACCAGTAATGACGATTTCCATGCGAAACCTCCCCATGTAGATTCGAACTTTAGGTTCGATTTGTATCAGCCGACTGCCACGATGCCGTCGGTGCTTCTATTATATCTGCTAAATCAATAAGAACCTAGCAAGTTATTAAATTTAAGCAAAAAAATTTCATAATTATTTCGAAAATTTACGCAAAACAACTAATTTTTTACGAGATGAACAATATCTGCTATACTTGGGAAGGTTGAGGTTTCACGATGGCCGCGGTCACAATGTTCATTCGGAGTGACTGAGGAACTTCCGGGCTCCACAGAGCACAATGGCGGATAACGTCCGCCCAGGGCGACCTGAGAGATAGCGCAACAGAGAATAGACCGCCCGAACGTTTCGTTTGGGTAAGGGTGAAACGGCGGTGTAAGAGACCACCGGGCTTCTGGTAACAGTTAGTCGCATGGCAAGCCTCATTGGGAGCAAGGTCAAGCAGAAGACGCTTAAAGGCTGCTCGCCTGAGTCTTCGGGTAGACTGCTAGAGTTTGGCGGTAACGTCAAATCGAGATGGATGGCCATCCGTGTGCACTTGTGTACGCGACAAAACCCGGGGTATGTGAAACCTCATCAACTTTTTGGAGCATCTTCGAAGTTGGAAAATACTTCTAAGCATTTCCTAAACGGTAAATCTAAATCATTTTTTGAGCATGATTCATCTACGATACCGTATGTTTTCATTCCAGCTTGTTGAGCAGAATTTAGCGCAGTTGCAGAATCTTCAAAAACTGCACAATCTTTTGTAGCAACCTTAAGAGTTTCTGCTATATCAACATAAGTTTTATAACTGTGTTTTCCTTCTTTAGATAAATCTTCTCCAAATTGCAAAAAATCAAAACAATCTAAAATATTAAGCCTTCTTAACGCAGGATCGCATAAAGTTTTGGAAAGAGTTGTAATAAGAAACATCTTTACTTTTTTAGAACGCAAATATTTAACGTAGTCGTAAGCTCCCTTTCTAAGAGGAAGATGATTAGCATAAGCATCAAACGCCATATCTGACCACTCCTTCATTAGTTCTTCAGGAGATTCACTAAAACCGTAATGTTCAATAACATAATCCGCAATTTGGCGAGGATTCATAGCTGCTGTAGTATTTGCAAAAATATCCGGAACATTTAAGCCGCGTTTTGCGAAACTCTTTTTATCAATATCATCCCAAACTCCAAGAGAATCAATAAGAGTTCCGTCAAAATCAAAAATCGCAGCCTTAAAAAACGAATTATTATTCTGCAGCGTCATCAATTATCTTTCTACTCGTTTCCAACAATTCATGCGCATGTTCAAGCGAAGTTTTAGAGTTACTTCCAGCAAGCATACGAGCGATTTCCATCTCACGAGATTTACCTTCGAGTAGATTAACAGTAGTATCCGCTTCTTGACTTTCAAAATCACCATTATTAACAGGTGAAATATTTTTTTGCACAGCGTATTGCGCATCAGCAAAAGAGGCGACTTGAGGCAAATGCGTAACAACAATCACTTGCGAATGTTTAGCAAGTTTAGCCAAACGCTTTCCTAATTCCACTGCAGCAGCGCCACCAACTCCTGCATCAACTTCGTCAAAAATAAAAGTCATGTTTTTATCATCGTGCTCGCGCATTCTTGCAACAACAAGTTCCATTGCAAGCATCAGCCTACTTAGCTCACCGCCAGAAGCACTTTTGCCCATTGGTAAATCTGGCGAAGCTGGAAATGGTTTGAAAAGAAACTCAATATCGTCAATACCGTTTGAATCGAGATCAACGAAACCATCTTGATTTTCACTTCTAGAATTTACTCGAATATTTAATTGAGCGCCATCCATTGCTAAAGAAGATAGCTCATTACTAACATCATCGCTAAGCTTTTTAGCTGCTTTCACACGAGTTGCAGATAATTTCTTAGCTAAATCAAAAGCTTCATTGTAACGCTTATTACAAGCGGCCCTAGCACGCTCAATAGCTTCTGGAGAATCATCTAAATCTTCAAGTTCAAACTGAGCTTTTTGCGCCCAATTAAGAACATCATCTAAAGTAGGCCCCCATCTTCGCGTAAGCTCACTAAGATCGTGTATTCTTGCGTTTAAAGAATCTAAATCTTCCTCACTTGCGTCAAAATCAATCTGCTGAGCAAGCTGCATTACAATATCGTCAAGTTGCGCATGAATATCATCAAGCTGTTGAGCGAGTTTACTAAAGGAATTATCAACTCTAATATTTCGCAATGCTTGAGCAGCCTGATCAATAAGCCCTCTTGCGTCTAAAGATGACGATGAAGCACTATAGTCGATTTGACTAGCGTCCAGCGAGGATAAAGCTGTGCTCACAGCGTTAATAATTTGCGCAGAATTTTCAATGCGTTCTCTCTTTGAACGCAATTCTTCATCTTCATTAGGCTTTGGATCTACTTGTTTTATTTGCGCTAAAGACTCTCGCAAATAGTCAGCTCTCTGACGAGCAGAGGATTCTTGGTTTTCAAGACGATTACATGTTTCTTGAGCATCTTTTAAAGCTTGATAAGCTTGAAAATACTTATTCGCTAATTCACTATTCTTAGCCACTAAATCTAATATTTCACGCTGTTTTGCGCTAGTTGCTATGCGTAATTGATCACTTTGACCGTGAATTGTGACCATTTGTGAGCATACGTCTTCAAGCAAAGTTTTTGGAACAGCGAATCCAGATATTGTTGCTCTTGAGCGGCCCTGTTTAGGGACAGTTCTTGCAACATACATATCTGACTTTGTTTCATCAATTTCTGAAGTTTCAAGCTCAATACCTGCTTGATTAACAGTTTCTTCCACTTCGCTTGATTTTGGAATGCTAAATACGCCTTGCACCCACGTTTCTTTAGCATTTGGCGAAATTCTAGCAGAATCTGATTTCGAACCAGAGATAAGTTTTATAGCACTTAAAAGCATTGATTTTCCAGCGCCAGTTTCGCCTGTAATCGCAGTCATTCGTAAAGAAGGAGTAATAAGCGCGTGTGAAATTGGCCCAAGATTGCGTATTTCTAATTCTTCAAGCACACTATACCTCGTTTTTACTGCTATTAGTTAAGTAGATTATTTACGGTTTGACTGATTACTGTTATGTTCTCGCCAACCAACTACTGGTAAATCAAATTTTGTAACCAAACGCTTAGTAAAAGGCGCTCCAGAAAGTCTAGCTAGCAAAAGCTCATCTTTAGACTGTCGAACTTGAATCCTTGATCCTTGAGGAAGAGCACGCTGACGCCTGCCATCGCAGCAAATCCAGCCACCCGAAGAAGATTCTTCAAGAATATCAATCGTAAAAGTAGACCCTGAGCCAATAATAAGCGGACGAGCAAAAAGCGCGTGAGCAGCTAAAGGAACTAATTGCAGAGCCTCAACATTTGGCCACATAATTGAGCCACCTGCAGAAAACGCATAAGCTGTTGAACCAGTAGGAGTTGAAACTATTACACCATCACAGCCAAAAGATGACATTTCAACATCATCTACTCGTATTGAAAGCTCTACCATTCGCCCACGATCTGCACGATCAAGCGTAATATCATTCAAAGCCCAGTCTCTTAAAGGCTCACTTTCGCCAGGAAGCCACACGTCAACATGAGCTTCCATACGTCGATCGATTGAATAATCCTTATTGGCAATTCTTCTAATTGCTTCATCAATTTGGAAGCTTTCGAATTCTGCCAAAAAACCAACGTGACCAAGATTTATTCCAATAATTGGCACGGTAGTGCAATGTACTAATTCTGCAGCCTGAAGCATGGTGCCATCTCCCCCAAGCACCACAACGATTTCAGTATGCTCATCAACTAAATTAGTAGGCGTTTTAGAAAAATCAGAAACGGCAGCACTGTGAAAAACATCAACTAGAAAACCCGCTTGAGTAAGCTGTGAAGTAACTTGATTTACTACAGCACTGTGGCTATCAAGTCTCGCATGAGTTACTACAAGAGCGCGTCGAGGCGCAGAAGCAGTATTTTCATCGAAATGTTTCTGCATCACAAATACCCTTCGTACTGTTTTCAAATAACAGTACTATTGTAATTCTTCTACGTATATTAAGCGTAAGTATTTGTATTATCAGCCTTCAAAATGCGCATAAAGCAAATATTCTACGTTTCCGTGAGTGCCTTCAATAGGAGATTTTACTGTTGAAACAATCTTCAAATTATTATCTTTAGCACACTTTTCAACATTTTCTAACGCTTTAAAACGCAAAGATTCGTCTGTTACTATTCCACCTTTTCCAAGATTTCCTTTTCCAACCTCAAACTGAGGTTTAACAAGTAAAACAACATCTGCATTATGCTCAGCAATGCGCGAAATTACCGGAATAACAAATGTTAAAGAAATAAAAGAAACATCCGAAACTATCAGATTAGGTTTATACGGCAAATCTTCTTCGTAAACGTTACGAATATTTACTCCGCTCATTTCGATTACTCTAGTATTATTCGCAATTTTAGGATTAAGCTGCCCATGACCAACATCGAGAGCAATAATATGCTCAACTCCTCTTTGTAAAAGCACGTCGCAAAATCCGCCTGTTGACGCACCAATATCTAATGCTCTAGTTGACTTGGAAGTAGATAAACCGTATTTAGAAAACGCTTCAAAAGCTCCTTCTAGCTTAAGAGCTCCGCGAGAAACATATTTAGCAAAAGAGCTTACGCCTTCTAATTTAGAAATAACTATTTCTTCTGAATCCTCTACAAGAAAAGAAGATCTTTTAATAGTTTTATTATTTACGCTTACAGCACCATTTTGAATTAAACGCTTAGCTATTGTTCTACTTTCTGCTAATCCTCTGGCAACAAGAGCACAATCCAAACGTTTATGTGAAGAAGAGTTTACAAAAATTCGCAAATCTTCATTAAAACTCATAATGAAAACTCCGGAAGAGTATAGTTTTCAAGAGATTCACCATTATCTTGCAAACTCCATGTCAACGCGCATGCAGCCCTCAAAGCATTGCAATCATTAAGATTATTCACTTCAATAATACAATTATCAGTAAGCTCAGCTTTTGCACTTTCGCAAATAAAAGTATGCTCGTCCACTCTCTCTGGGCAGTTATGGGACTCGTTAAGTCCTCGCAAATCTTTAGAGACAAAGCTTGGTCGCAAATGTTTCGGCGCAAGCATAAGCATTCTAGGATTCGTAACTCCAGTAAGAACAAGCAAAGACTCGTAGCCTCCCCTTGTTCCGGCTTCAATATCAGTATCTAAACGGTCTCCTACAGCAAGAGATTTAGAAATACTTATTACAGGATTTCCAAACTCGTCTTTTTCAGTATATTGTTCGTCCTCTGACTCAAATTTGGTTTTTACATGTTCAGCATTTGCTGCAACAAGCAGTCGAGCCTCGTCATACATTGCAGATTCAGGTTTTCCAGCAGACGAAATAGGCTCAACTCCTGTAGCATTAATAACAGCCTGAATCATTGAGCCGCATCCAGGAGCTATTCCAAGTTCGCGAGGAATTGTTAAATCACGATTCGTAACAAAATATTTAGCTCCGTGCTCTACAGCGAAAGAGACTTCTGCCATTTCTTGCCAAGTCATCTGAGGATACCAGCCTTGAATAACAGCTTGCGGATTATCTTTGCAAGAATCTACAGGCTGTAAACCTACACGCTTAACTTCCTCAAGCAAATGCTCAGCACCAAGAACTAGAACACGAGCACCTGGCTCAACATGACGCGCAACCATGCGAGCTGCAACAACAGATGAAGTAATAATCTGCCATGGTTTTACACTCAGACCAAAACTTTCCAATTGTTTAGCAACAACAGCTTGAAAACGAGAAGAATTATTTGTTGTGTATTCAATAAACATTCCGCGTTTTTGAGCTGACTCAATCGATTCAGCAGCATACTCAACAGAATTTCCGCCTCTATAAACAACACCATCCAAATCAAGCAAAGCTAAGCTAAAAGCTTCACTTAAAGGACGAGTACTTGCAGAAAAATTCTTTCTCGTTTCAAGTTGCATAAAAATAGCCTTAAATGATTTTAATCCTCAGATTCATCTTCTTCTGGAGCAAATTCGCAATCATCTTCACTTACACCAATCTCATCCATCATGGCGTCGTTCAAATGTTCCAAATCGTAGTCAATAACAATATCATCTGCGTTAATATCGTCATCGTCAGCATCAGCATACTGATTTTCAAGACTGTCGAGCAAAGATTCTAATTCTACGGCTTCATCGCTTCTGCCTGCTTCTTCTAAGAAGTACTGCTCAGCTTGAACGGCACGCATACGATACTCTCCAGGTAAGCCCTTTGAACGGCCCATTGCATGAACCAGCTCAATAGCTTTATCCGCATGACCAGTATCAAACAAAACACCGGCGTAGACTAGGAACATTTCGGCTTTAACTTCACCCTTAAGGCTTTTTGCTTCATCTGACATGCAAATCTCTAAGGCTTTATCGAGATTGCCCATGCCGCGCTCGCAATCTGCAATAAATGGCAGGTAGTCGAGATAACCGTTCATGCGCATTGCAGTGCGGAATTCTTTAGCAGCAAGCTTGTAATCGCCTTGACGATAAGATACAAAAGCTAATGTTTCGCGAGCAAAATCAATTCTTGAAGCCTGCTTAGCAACCCATTTTGCGTGTTCCAAAGCAAGATCAGGATTCTCTTCCTGCAAAACGTAGGCTGCAAGAATATGAAGACCAATATTTTCAGCATGCTCCTTGGAAAGGCCACGCAAACGCTCACGGTCTTCCTTAGAAAGCATTGCCCACTCTAGACCCTTTGGCATTTTAGGCTCGCCAGGGCGACGCGCGGTATAAGGGTTTTGTGATGGATATGAAACCGTTCCGTCAGAATTGCGACGAGGCCCATTTTCAAATCTGACATTGCCATGCGCATTGCTGTTTCGGCGCTCAGAGCTGCGATGCTCATCGAAGCGACGATTTTCATTGCGATTATTGCGGTCATAACGATCATTGCGATCATTGCGGTCGTAACGATTATTATGATGATTGTCAAAGCGACGATTTTCGCTGCGATTATCACGACGATTATCGCCAAAATCACTTCTGGAATCTTTATGGAAATCCTTGTGGAAGTTTCCACCGCGATTATTTTCTCTGCGATTCTCGTTGTGATTATTTCGACGGTCGAAACGTTTTTCACCATCAAACTTCTTGTAGCGAGGATTTCCGCCTTCTTCACCGCCATGCTCAAAATCGCGCGAACGACGATCATCACGGCGATCATCAAAGCGGCGATTACGGTTAAAACGATGTTCTCCGTCGCGATTTTCAGAACGGAAACCACTTCTCTTAGAACCACTCTTGTGGAATCCATCTTTATGGAAACCACCGCGTCTTTCACCACTTTTACCACCGTTTCGATGGCCAAAATTACCACGATTACCAAACGACTTGCCACTACGTGATCCGCGCTCTTCGCCCATTATCGGCATACCTTTCAAATTCTAATAAACAATAAATTAATATTAATCTAATATTAAAAACAAATCATGCGCGCTCTACAGCACCAATAGCTTTTTTACCGCGGCGAAGCAAAGCAAAACGACCATGTAAGAACGAATTATCGTCAAGAACATCATCAACGCCTTCAACGCGTTCATTATTTAGATACAAACCACCAGCTTCGATAGCGCGACGAGCTTCGGAAATTGTGCGGAACAAACCTGCAGAAACCGCAGCTTCTACAATACGATCCCCATTGTGAGACTTTGCAAAATCTAAGCTACCATCTTCTGACTTCACTTTAACGCCATCTAAAGCAGCCTCAAGAGTCTGCTCATCAATATTTTTAATATCTCCACGTCCAAACAGTGCGGAAGAAGCTTCAATAGCTTGGTTAGTTAAATCTTCACCATGAACAAAACTTGTAACTTCCCAAGCAAGCACGCGCTGAGCTTCACGGCTTCCTGGATCTTCTTGAATTTGCTGCGCTAAACGCTCAATCTCACTCTTTGGTAAGAATGTGAAAACTTTAAGTAACTTAACAACTTCATCATCAGGCTGATTAAACCAGAACTGGTAGAAGCGGTATGGGCTTAACATTGTTGGGTCAAGCCACATTGCGTTGCCTTCAGACTTACCAAACTTGCGGCCCTGATTATCCGTAATAATCGGGCTAGTAAATACGTTTACTGAAGCTCCGCGAACCTTACGAATCAGATCCATTCCAGAAGTCAAATTACCCCACTGATCAGATCCACCAAGCTGCAAAGTAACATTGTAATTATCGAAGAGATACAAGAAATCGTTTCCTTGCAAAACCTGATAACTAAACTCTGCGAAAGAAATACCTTCATCTGAGTTCAAGCGACGAGCAACAATATCCTTAGCAATCATTGTGCCGACGCGGAAGTTTTTGCCAACATCTCGCAAGAAATCAATAGCAGACATCTTAGAAACCCAGTCGTAATTGCTAACAAAACGAACAGGATTTTCGCCATCAAGAGGAAGAATACGTCCAATCTGATTATGCAAGCGTTCAGCCCATGCAGCAACAATATCTTTAGAATTTAAAGTTCGCTCACCGCTTTGACGAGGGTCGCCAATCAAGCCAGTTGCTCCGCCAACAAGCGCAATAGGATGATGTCCTGCTGCCTGCAAGTGGCGCATGTTAATAAGCTGAACAAGATTTCCAATATGCAAAGATGCAGCTGTAGGATCATAGCCGCAATAATACGTTAATGGTTCTCCGTCAAGTGCTTGAGCAAGCTGTTTCTCGTCTGTAGATTGAGAAATCAATCCACGCCACTTTAGCTCTTCAAACAAAGAAGCAAAACCTGCTTCCTTGTAATTCCTGACCTGAGCCATTCGTATCTCCTTATTGCAAAAATTCCGAAATATCGGGCGCTATGCGCGTCCGCAAGCCTTTTAATTTTTGCAGTACAGGCAGACACTACTATAAAGCCGTCAAAACTATAATCACAATATTTCAATTTTGCACAATATTATTTTGAAGATGAACTATAAGCAGAACCGTCACTTGCAGAAGAAGCAAACTTACTATATTCATTTACTTTAGATTCAGCTTCATTTATTTGTTCAAGAACTCGCACAAGCGCAGTTCCGCCTCTAGTGCAACGAGATGCAACAGATCCATCACTTGAAAGCAGTTTTCTAAGATTAGTAATTTGGCTGCAATCAATAAATCCGTCTAAAATATTTGCAAAATCATCGTCGCTTAAATCAGCAAGATCTCCGCCAATTTCTTCTGCTCGCTTTACACACAAACCAGACAAAGTATGAGCATTGCGGAATGGAACGCCTTGTTTTACCAGCCATTCTGCAATATCTGTTGCGAGCGCAAAACCTGTGGCTGATTGCTCACGAAGACGCTTAAAATCAAACTGCATAGTTTTTAGCATTCCCGCGAATGCTGGAAGTAGCACTTCTAAAGTGTCAATTTGGTCAAAAACAGCTTCTTTATCTTCTTGAAGATCTCGAGCATAAGCAGTAGGAAGACCTTTAAGAGTTGCCATCAATCCTGTTAAGTCGCCGATTAATCTGCCAGACTTTCCTCTTGCAAGCTCTGCAATATCTGGATTCTTTTTCTGAGGCATAATAGAAGAACCGGTTGAATAAGCGTCGTCCAAGCGCACAAAAGCAAATTCTTGCGTATTCCAAATAATAATTTCTTCGCTTAACCGGGAAATATCAACGCCAATCATTGCTGAAATAAATGCAAATTCAGCAACAATATCTCTGCTTGCAGTTGCGTCAATAGAGTTTGCGCAAACAGCGTCAAAACCAAGCTCTTTAGCAACGCCGTCAGCATTTAACCCAAGAGTGTTTCCAGCTAGAGCTCCAGCACCATAAGGGCTTTCGTTTGCTCGCGAATCCCAATCTACAAGTCTCTGAATGTTGCGAAGTAGTGGCCAAACGTGAGCCATTAATTGGTGCGCAAGTAAAATAGGTTGAGCATGCTGCATATGAGTTCTACCTGGCATTACAGCATCTTTTGCATTTTTTGACTGAGTAATTAGAGCTTTGCAAACTGTTAGAAGTAGCTTTGCAATAAATCGAGCATGTCGGCGTAAGAACATGCGTATAAGCGCTGCAATCTGATCATTTCTAGAACGACCTGCTCTAAGCTTTCCACCTAACTGACTTCCAGCAATTTCAAGCAATCCTCGCTCTAACGCAGTTGCCTCATCTTCGTCTTCTTCAATAGGAGCAAAAGTTCCTGAATCAACTTGCTTTTGCAATTCGTTTAATGAGCAAATCAGTTCTGAATACTCTTCTTTGCTAAGAAGACCTGCACGATACAACGCAAACGCGTGAGCTCTAGATCCTGCAATATCATCATCAGCTAATCGCCAATCAAACTGTGTCGATTTGCTTAATGCAGCAAGCTCTTTAGATGGGCCGGAGCTAAAACGCCCGCCCCACAATGCAATCGGATTGCTAGCGTTTTTTGTTGTATCGTGCGAAATCATTATTACCTCAAATCCAAATTAATTGTTTTTTGAAACGCGCATGTCACGAGCTGCAGCAACAGTATTTGACAATCCGTAAATTTCAATAAAACCGTTGGAAGCACGCTGATCGAAAGTATCGGAAGAATCGTACGTAGCTAAGTTAAAGTCGTACAGAGACTCTTCGGAGCGCCTACCGGTAACAACAGCCTTTCCAGCGTACATAGTCATTCGAATATCGCCAGAAACATGTTCCTGAGTTTCGTTAATAAACGCATTCAAAGAACGCACAACTGGAGAGAACCACTGACCGTCGTAAACAAATTCTGCCCACTTTTTATCAAGATCACGCTTTAGCCTGTGCTGTTCACGTTCCAAACAGCAGTTTTCAAGCTCTTGATGTGCAGTAATAAGAGCCTGAGCTCCTGGAACTTCATACAATTCGCGAGACTTGATGCCAACTAAACGATCTTCAATAATGTCAATTCGACCGATTCCTTGAGCACCTGCTCTTGCGTTCATTTCTTCAATAGCTTGCAAAGGCGTTACACTATGACCGTCAATAGCAACTGGAACACCTTTTTCAAAAGTGATAGTCACTTCATCAGGCTCTTGAGACTCCATAGGATTTTGAGTGTAAGAATAGCACTCTTCTGTTGGAGCATTCCAAGGATCTTCCAAGAAACCTGTTTCAATTGCGCGACCCCAAACGTTTTGATCAATTGAGTAAGGGCTTTTCTTACTTTGCTCAATTGGAAGCTGGTGACTGTTTGCAAAAGCAATTTCAACATCACGAGTAAGCGACAAATCTCTAATAGGGCTGATTGCTTTTAACTGTGGATCTAAGGATTTGATAGCAACTTCAAAACGAACTTGATCGTTTCCCTTTCCGGTGCAACCATGAGCAATAGTATCCGCATCAAATTCGTGCGCCGCATGCACTAAATGCTTTGTAATCAGTGGACGAGATAGTGCAGAAACAAGAGGATACACATCTTCGTACATTGCATTTGCTTTCAAAGCGAGCATGCAATAATCGTTGGCAAACTCATCTCGTGCATCAACAACATAAGATTCTACTGCACCGCAAGCTAATGCGCGCTTCTTTATTGCATCAAGAGCTTCGCCGCCTTGACCAACATTAAGAGATACGGCAACAACATCTTGGCCGGTTTGTTCTTTCAAGTAAGGAATTGCTACAGAAGTATCCAAGCCGCCTGAGTACGCCAGAACAATGCGCTTATTAGTATTCATGTGACCTCCATATGCAGCGCTTTGTATAACTAAACAATATAGAGCATATTATACACATGAGATAAACGCAATAGACATGTCACAAATTGTTGTATTTTTATTTTTTTGTCACATTACGTGAAAAAATATATAAAATTTAGAAATCATACTTATACATATAAAAACGTGTACAGCATAATTTGCACTGTACACGTTATAAATATAAATATTCACGAATAAATTTTCGCAAATAAATTTTCGACTAAGATTTTTCTATAATTAGCGAGATGCAACAGTAAGCATCCAGTTTGCTCTTTCTTCCGCTTCTTCATTGGAAACGCAAACCATAATAACAGTGTCATCTCCTGCAACAGAGCCCAAAATACCCTTCAAAGGCTGGCGATCTATAACGCTAGCAACATACTGTGCGGCTCCAGATGGAGTATGAATCACAACAATATTATTTGCGTGAGCAACTTCCGTAACAAGACCAGATAACGTTCGAGCAACCTGCTGATCTATACGAACAGTATCCATTGCATGACGATTTCCAGTGCCATCCCCCAAAACGTAAGCAATCCTACCGTCGGTTAAACGAATCTTAACAGCATTTATCTCATCTAAATCGCGGCTTAAAGTAGCTTGAGTAACATTAAAGCCGTGGAGAGCAAGAACCTTAGAAAGCTGAGACTGAGACGTAATAACCTCAGACAACAAAGCCTGCTCAATAGCATCTAATCTAGCAGCTTTTGTAGAGGGACGTTGTTGCTTAAAAACAACATCTCCGTCATCATCTATTTCAGCATCCTGCCTAGAATTAACCATAATTTTTTACAGAACCTTTCATAAAAAACATTTATACATAAATATATACGATTACATGTGTAAATATCTACGAAATATGAAATTTATTTCAAAAAATTTGTTATAACAACAAAATAATGCGACTGTGAAACCAATAAAACATGGAATCACAATCGCATTATGCTTATTTAATACAGTTTTATACGCGCAAAGTTGCGTGCAATGCTGCAGCAGACTTTGTAATCTCCTTACGAACTGCTTCCATTTCTTCACCAGAAAGAGTTCTATCTGCAGCTCTAAAGGTTACAGAATATGCGAGAGATCGCAAACCTTCACCTAACTGCTCGCCTTCATACACGTCAAAAAGCTCAACAGATTCGAACAAATCGCCTGAAGCTTTTTCAATCGCATCTTGCAAAACCTGAGCCTTCAGTGAAACAGGAGCAGTGAACGCAAAATCTTGCTTAACTGGTGGGAATGTAGAAATCGGCTTAGCTTGAACTGGCTTCATTTGCATATTGTTAAACAAAGAAGTCAAATCAAGCTCAAACGCTGCAGAATGTTTTGGAAGATCCAAAGCGTCGCACACGTGAGGATGCAATTCGCCAACAACACCAATAGAAACTTTAGAGCCGTCTTCAGCAATTACACAAACGCTAGCACTGCGACCTGGATGCCAAGAAACAGGAGCATCCTCAGCGTTAAATTGATCTAACACGAATTGAACACCAATGCGCTTAGCTAAACGTTGAACTGCTTCAACAGCATCACTCCAGTCAACATCGCGATGAGTGCCAAGCCAGCCAGTTTCTTCAGCATGACCGGTAAGCAGAGCAGCAACATGCAAAGGCTGATCCGGCAAACCTGCATCTAATGCAGCAAGTTCTGCATTAGACGGTCGCACAGAACCAGGAAGAGCAGGAATTGCAGGAGCGTTTGGATCACTAAAGTAAACATGACCAAGCTCATACATTGAAATATTATCTAAGCCGCGACGAAGATTACGACGAACAGTTCCAGCTAAAGTCATAAGAACTGATCTGCGAAGCCAAGGACGATCTCCTGCCAAAGGATTAGCAATACGAACACTTACCTTGTCAACTTCATCAACATCTTCGCGGAAGGCCTTAATATCTTCTTCACCAACAAATGGGTAGCTTAAAGATTCAACTAAGCCCATTTCTGCAAGCTCATAAGCAATAGCGCGACGAGTTGCCTGCTTTTCTGTTAAACCAGTTCTTCCCACAATAGGAACAGCAGGTACTTTAACAGGAATCTCGTCGTAACCAACAAGTCGAGCAATCTCTTCAACCAAATCGCAAGGCTCATTCAAATCTGGACGCCAAGTTGGGGGAAGAACTGAGAATGAACCATTTCCACCACCTGCAACAGAGCAACCAATATCGGTGAGAATGTCACTAATACGGTTCAAATCAAGATCAAGACCAGCAACACGCTTAACTTCATCAGCTTTGAAAACAATCACATTGCGAGACTGAGTATTATTAACATCATTTGGATAAGAAGATGGCTGAGCACCACCAAACTGCTCCAAAAGGTTTGCAGCCATTTGAGCTGCAGCAGGTTGCAACTCAGTGTCAACACCACGCTCAAAGCGACGCGAAGCCTCAGAAGGAATCTTATGACGGCGAGCGGTTCGAGCAATAGATACAGGATCAAAGTGAGCTGCCTCAATCAAAACATTCTTAGTTTCACTGGTTACTTCGCCATACATGCCACCCATAACGCCAGCCAAACCAAGAATACGAGAGCCATGATTTCCACGAGGAGAATCGCAAATAACCAAATCCTCAATGTGCAATTCGTGATCCTTACCATCTAAAGTCGTAAGATGTTCACCAGAACGAGCACGACGAACAACAATAGGACCCTCAATTTTATCCAAATCGTAAGCATGCAAAGGCTGGCCTAAGTCAAGCATCACGTAATTAGTGACGTCAACAGCAAGAGAAATGCTACGCATGCCTGCACGAGTTAAACGACGCTGCATCCAGTGAGGACTTTTAGCATCTGAACTGAAATTATTAACAGCACGAGCATAGTAACGATCGCAACCAGCAACACCGTGAATTGGGTTCGTATCTTCAATGCTTACCTGAATATCTGCAGATTTATGATTCTGAGAGTCCATAACTTTTGCAGCTTGCTCATTAAGAGCTACTACAGGATCTGTGTAAGATGCGCCGGTTGAGTGATGGTACTCGCGAGCAACACCCCTGTACGAGAACGCGTAACCGCGATCTGGAGTAATATTAATCTCCAAAATTGGCTTATTAAGATGAAGCAATTCCATAGCATCATCGCCAGGCTTCAGAGCATCATATTCAGCCTTAGTGAAGCCATATTCGCGAAGCAAAATAATGCCGTCGTGGCTATCTCCTAAACCAAGCTCACGCTCAGATGCGCACATTCCGTTAGAAATATGACCATAAGTCTTACGAGGCTCAATCTTAAAATCACCAGGAAGAACAGCGCCAGGAAGAGTTACAACAACCTTTTCACCTGCAGCCATATTTGGAGCGCCACAAATAATGCCACGAGGAACTTTCTTACCGTTCTCATCAACATCGTTGTACTCTTCACCAACATCAACATGGCACCAATTAATAGTTTTACCATTTTTCTGCGGTTCGGCAGTGGCATCTACTACATAGCCGACAACAATCGGGCCGGTAACCTGAGAAGTATGAATTTCTTCCTCTTCCAAACCTACGCGCACTAAATCCTTAGCAAGCTGCTCGTAAGTTAAACCTTCTGGCACTTCAACATGATCTTTAAGCCAGTCAATATCTACCATTGGCATGAGTTTTACTCCCCCATTACAAACTGTTGTGCGAAGCGCTTATCGCCTTCAACCAAATCATGCATATCGTTAATATCGTGACGAAGCAGCAAAGTGCGTTCCAAACCAACACCAAAAGCGAAGCCAGTGTAAACTTGCGGATCTAAACCTGCAGACTTCAAAACATTTGGGTTGACCATACCGCAGCCACCCCATTCAATCCAACCTGGGCCACCCTTTTTATCTGGGAACCACAAATCAAGCTCAGCGCTAGGCTCAGTAAATGGGAAGTAGCTAGGACGCAAACGGCTTTTAGCGTCTGGACCAAACATTGCAACAGCCAAACGGTCAAGAACGCCCTTTAAGTCAGCCATTGTCAAGTTCTTATCTACAGCTAAAGCTTCACACTGGTGGAATACTGGAGTGTGAGTTGCATCAAGCTCATCTGTGCGGAATACGCGACCAGGTGAAGCAATATAAAGAGGAACTCCACGCTCAATTAATGCACGAACCTGATCAGAAGAAGTCTGCGTGCGCAAAACCATGTTTGAACCAACAAAGCCTGCAGCATCCTTAGCTTGATTTCCCTGAACGTAGAAAGTATCCTGCATTTGACGCGCAGGATGATCTGGACCAAAATTCAACGCGTCGAAATCAAACCATTCAGTTTCAACTTCTGGACCTGCAGAAATCTGCCAACCCATAGACACAAAGAAGTCTTCAAAATCTTCAATAATACGAGCTATCGGATGACGAGCACCAAGAGGTTTGCGATTCACCGGAAGAGTCATATCAACTGTTTCAGCAGAAAGCATACGTGCTTCTTCAGCAGATTTAACACGCTCCGAAGCCTGAGCAAATGCACGTCCAAAATCAGCTCGCAAAGTTGACATTACTTTGCCAACTTCCTTCTTTTGATCTGCAGGAAGTGAACCAATAGCCTTGCTCGCAAGAGTCATCACTGACTGAGCACCAGCATATTGAGTTTTCACCGCCTTTAACTCGTCCATGTTCTGAGCTGCAGCAGCACGAGCAATACCTTCTTTGACTGCTTGAGTTACAGCTTTAACGTCGAATGGCTTATTATCGGTCACAGCACCCTTCCTATCTGTATTACGCGTATCCACATGTTTCATTATGTTCTATACACTGTTAAAAATACTGCCCAAAGCTATATTTTTCGCTCATGACTAGACATAGCCAAGCCCATAAGCATTACTGCTGCGCTTGTTGCAAGGTTCATTGATTCCGCTTTACCGTAGATTGGGATAATTGAAATATTGTCAACTTGCTGCAATATTTCTTGAGGAAGACCACGCGCTTCGTTGCCAAATAAGATTGCTAAAGAAGAGCTGGTAAGCTCAGTATTTGCAAGAATCTTTGGGAAAGGCACAGGTTTCAGCTGATCAGTTCCGTAAATATCCGCTGCAATAACGCGAATATTTGATTTTTTAGCGTAATCAAACCAGTCTTGAACGCTTAATTGCACTACAGGAAGATGAAATAGCGAACCAGCAGTAGAACGCACAAGCTTAGAATTCCAACGACTTACGCAATCGTCAACAAAAACAACAGCATCGCAGCCTGCAACATCTGCAACACGAATAATCGCACCCGCATTACCAGGATCTCTTACCTGCCAGCAAGCTGCAATCAAAAGAGGATTATTTGTATTGCCTGCGCGCTCAGAGCCTTCTGCATTAACAAAGTTTTCTGCACTAACAGACTTTTGCAAATTCTTAAACTCGCCTACGTAAATCTCATCTAAAAATTGCGCATCGCTAACAGCAACAATTCCTTGCGAATCAGAACTTATTTTTTGCATAATACTTGATTCAACAGGATGAACATATAAATCTTTAGATAACGCTTCTTTAATAATTTCTTGCAAAGAAGAAGATTGATTAGCATCTTCTTCATTGTTAACGCAAACCTCTTTAGTAACGTAAATATCACTTATTGAATCTGAAGCGTAACGAACAGCCTCACGAACACTTTGAGGACCTTCAACCAAAAAACGCTTAGAAGCATGCGAGTTGCCTTTGCTTAACGCTACAAGTCTACGCACACGCTCGCTGTGTGTATTATCAATTAATTCTTTTAAGGGCATATTTACACTTTACTTCAAAAACGAATGCAACACAGTTAAATAATAACCAAGCTTCAAATATTACTCGTGATGCTCAGAAGAACTAGAAGTGGTATAGCCTTCAGGCTCCAACTGGAAAGTAGTGTGCGAAACAGAAACAGGAAAATGCTCACGCAAGCAATCCTGAAGCTGGGAAAGCACCTGAGCGCATTGAGCCATAGTAATGTTCGGCTCCACAACTACGTGAGCCATAAAAATTGGCATGCCAGTAGAAACAGTGCTTGCGTGCAAATCATGAACAGCAAGAACATGCGGCACATGCTCTAAATGCTCACGAACTTTATCTAAATCAAGCCCTTCTGGAGTTTGTTCAAGAAGAACCTTAACAGCATTCTTCAATAACTTCAGAGCGCGCGGAATCATAAGAATAGCAATAATCGCGCCGGCAATAGCATCAAAACCAGCCCAACCAGTGCTCATCATAACAATTGCGGAAATTACAACCGCCACAGAACCCAAAGCGTCATTCATAACCTCAAGGAATGCGGCTCGCATATTCATGTTGTCTTGCGATTGAGACATAAGAATTACAAGCGAAGCAAGGTTTGCAGCAAGGCCGAGTATGCCGAAGAAAAGCAGTTGATTTACATCATGAATGCCTTGGTGGCCACTTCCAAAAAGACGCATTCCAGCCTCAACAAGAGCATATACGCCAACAATTAGCAAAATAATAGCACCGGCTGCAGCAGTAATAACCTCAAGACGAGCCCAACCCCACGTGCGCTTACTACTTGGACGACGACGCATAAGAATTGCAGTAACAGTTGAAGCTGCAAGAACGGAAATATCCGTAAGCATATGGCCTGCGTCAATAAGAAGCGAAAGAGAATTCGTGAGGAAAGAGCCGATTACTTCGGCAAAAAATACGATTGAAGTAATAGAAAGAGTAAGAAGTAAGCGGTGCTGGTGGGTGTGACTTGCGTGGATTGCGGCAGCTTGAGAAGCTTCGTTGGCGTTGGTGGTGGTGCTGGTACCTGTGCTTGCGTTGGTATTGTCGCTTATTGAGTATGAATCAATGCCGTTAGTTGAAGTTACACCGTTATGATTATGCACTTTCTAAGCCTCCTCTAAATACAGGAACGATATTATTTCTCAATATCATTCGCATTTTCTCTTATACGCAATGAACCCCAGCCAAAGCCGGGGTTCAAAATTGCTAAACTATCATATCTACAACTATGTAATCACACGCTGTCGACATAAGTGTGTAAGCGGAAATAAGTGCAACCTTCAAAAATTTTATTTAATGCAACTTGTCAAAATTTTATACAAAATAAAACGCGCAAATAAAAAAAAACAGCTAACGAAACATACGTAATAACAATCAAATAGAATATAGTATAACCTAGCTTGCGAAACTACAGATAGGAAACTTATGAGCAAGAATATTACGCGCGTTACTAAGCATAAAACTACAACTCGCTCTATTGTAAATACTATTTTGGGCATACTTATTACTCTCACAATGTCGGCATCACTATTTGCTGCTCCCGAGGCTGCGTATGCTAGCGAAAATAAAGTAAACTCTTGCATTGCAGCAATTCAAAAATCTGACAATAGTACCAAAACGATTGCCGCAGGTTCTTGGTTTGACGGAGTTAAAAATTTTTGGAAATCGATTTTTAAAGGTAAAAATAAAGACGGAAAAAAGGATGAAAAAAGTGACAAAAAGGGAAAGAAAGACGAGAACTCAAAGAAACACATCGAAGTAGTAGACGAAAACGGATTAACAGCAGAAGAACGCAATAAAACAAAAGCCGACAACAAAAAGTCTAAGAAAAAGCAGACTCGCAAAAAGAAGAAAAATCGAAAAAATCGGAAACGCAAAAACATTAAAAATGGTATAAAACGCAAAAAGAAAACTACAACGCGTAATCGCAAACGTGTTAATCGTAAAAGAAAAAATAGAGTAAAGAAAATAGTGCGCTCTAACACTAATCGCAATACCACCAATAGTGGAAATAATGGCGATAAAAATAAAAACACAGGCAATGATTACAAACAAAATCAAGCCCCTACTCCTGCACCTTCTCCTGCACCTGCTCCATCACCACAGCAACAACCACAGCAGCAAGTTCAGGCTCCTGCACCAGCACCTGCACCAGCACCAGCACCAGCACCTGCTCCAGCACCTCAGCAACAGACGCCACAACATTCAGGCGCAATAGTTGTTCATCCAGGTTCTTTCTGCAACTCAGGACCGGGAGTAGAAGCTGCATCAGCAAAAGGTGTGCCTATGGTTTGCAGCGACAATGGCGAAGGACGCACTCGCTGGCGCAGACGATAACGCAGATTACGTACTGCGCGAGTAACAATAAATCACACTTTTTCGTTACTAACGCAGTCTACGTACTGCACCAGTAACGCATGACCGTTGTTTTCTCAGTCTTATGACTGAGTTAGTAACGGTATTTGGGCTATCAGTGTTACTTCCTCAGTTCGTTAGCTGAGTTTTTAACAGTGTTTTGGCGATTACCGTTACTTTCTCAGATACTTGACTGAGTTTTTAACAGTGTTGAGGCTTGTGGCTTATGCCACAGAATATTCATCAGCCTAGCTTTACACACTTTTTGGCCTATAACCCTGGAAACCCCCAAAAGTTAATCAAAAAAGCGCCGCACAGCTAAAACTGTACAGCGCTTTGTTCGTGCCTCCGGTGGGACTCGGACCCACAAGCCCGTAAGGGCGTCAGATTTTAAGTCTGATGCGTATGCCAATTCCGCCACAGAGGCAGCAATCAATTATTATGCCATACATCACCGCAAAGAACAAGACGGCGCGTGGCGAAAATATAAACACACACTTGCTAAACACTCGTTAAACATGCAGCTCCATCAAACACTTGCCAAAAACACTCAACTCAGCGTTCTAAACCAAGCAGTCTGCGCCCCAAATCAAGCGTAATGCCATCAAGCAAACCATGTTCACTCGCCACAAAAGTATCCAGCACCCCACCATGATCCTCATACGCAGCTTTTGCTAAACGCTCAAGCACGCGGCTCCACACCACAGCTCCGCCGCCAACAACATCAACGCGCCCAGGGTGAATCGTCGCATACGAGCGCCTACGCTCACGCGTCATGCGCAAAAATCGGTTATTAACCGCGTACGCCTGATCAAGCCCAATTTTAACTCCGTCAACAGCCGAGTGATCATAATGCTTCAAGCCCATTGTTAATGCAGCCATTGTAGTAACAGTTCCAGAAACTCCAATAATAGTGCGCACGCGCCCAGCAGGAACAACTTTGAAAGCTTCGTCAATATGCTTGTCAACGTCATCAATTGCAGCTTGGATTTCGTCTTCAGTAGGCGGATCAGTATGCAAATGACGCTCAGTCATGCGCACAGAACCAACATTCATCGAATATGCTGCAGCAACCTTGTGAGCAGGCAAACTCTCTCCATCCCCTCCAAGCACAAGCTCAGTAGAACCTCCGCCTAAGTCAACTACAAGATACGGCGGCTGCAAATCATCGCGCGAAACAACGCTAGTTGCTCCAAGAAAACTAAGCGACGCCTCTTCCGTACCACTAATAACTTCAGGTCGAACACCTAGCTCATCAACCATCATCTGCTCAAAAATTTCACGATTTTCAGCATCTCTTGTAGCCGAAGTTGCCACAAAACGAATCGCATCAACCGGATGCTCTTTTAACACCTGCGCAAATTCGTGCGCAGCATCACGAACTCGTGCTAAAGCATCGTCCGCAAAGCGGTGCGTTTCGTCAATTCCCTGCCCAAGTCTAACAACGCGAAGCATTCTAGGAACAATATCTTTCATTCCATGTTCAGAAACTTGCGCAATTTTAAGACGAATAGAATTAGTTCCACAATCAATTGCAGCAACAGTCACAGATTTTTCTTCACTATTACTACCAACATTTTTTCTAGTATTTTTTATACTATTTTTTTCGTCCACAACAACTTCCGTTTCTTCAGCATCACAATCATCGCTCCATGGAGTTGTGCAACGGCACACGTTTGGATCAAACTCATCCTTAATTCTCTCCAACACCATGTCACCAATAGGATTCACACCCTTGCCCATTACCAAGGTTTGCGCAAGCAAAGCATGCAAGCATTTCACGCGCACAGGCATACCACCTGCACTCATATCGCTAATATGCTCTTCACTATCCCCCAACGAAACAGCCAATGCATGACGGAATGCCAAATAATACTTATGCGCCTGTTCATACTGCTTCTTAACAGCTTCGTCCGTCTGCAACAATTCGTTAAATTCTCGCATAAGACCGTTTGCCTCTACATGAGACACTGCTTTTACAGCTTCGGGATTTGTTAAATAGCAAGTAGTTGGAAATGGTGTGCCATCTTGCAAACACGGCCTTGTTATAACCGCAAGAGGCCGGCCACAAACGCAGCGCGCACCAACAGCAACCATTCCCCTCGGAAACCTTCCAAGCTGCTTCTGAACAATCGCACGTTCAGCATCGCTTGCTGGCGTTTTAAGTAAACGCTTTACAGCATCTTCTGGAGAGTAATGATTATTGTCATTTTTTTGCATAATATTTGAACTTTCTGGCATATTTATTTTTCCCAGCACAGCTTTACTGTAATTTTATTGCAATGGCAAATTATCTGGCTTGTCTGCTTTGTGTATTGCATACATCAAATCACTATACCAAGGTAGAACAGTACGATTCTTAGTTTCGCTATTTTCCTGCGCAAACGCATTAGGCAATGTGCCTGTTACAGCTTCAGGATGCTCCACTCTAACTGCCTGTTCCCCTGGAAAAACAAAACCAAGACGATCTCGAGCCTGAGCTGCAATATACGCTTTATCTTTCCAGCGTTCAATATTATTGTCGAGTGTACGTTTTTGCTCTTTTAACGTACTTTCTTCGCGCTGCAATGCGTGAAGTTCAGCCAAACTTAGAGCATAATTTCTAACTGTAGAAATGCACTCAATTGAACCAACTGTAACTATAAAAACCATGAGTAGAAAAACAAGCGGTCCTGAAAATAGTCGACGCTGCTGCATCGGTGACTGTGTTTCTTCACCTGCTGCTTTCGTACGGCGCTTCCTCATAACCATACATTCTAAATTACTTGATGTATTCGACGTGAAAAACACAATAATAATGGTCAGTTACTAAACAGCAACTGACCATTACTACCTAATTATTTCGTTAGATTACTTTTATAATATTTCGATATATTACATCGCTATATTACTTTTAGATTATTTTAGATTATTTTGCTTGAGCTTTACTTAAGATCGTATCTGCAGAATGCTGCAACTTTTGCAATTCTTCTTCAGTTAGATCAAGCTTGCACTGCTTTACAATACCTTCGCGACCCACGATTGCTGGGTAAGAAAGATAAGAATGGTATTCCTCGCGATAGTTCGAAACAGGCATCTGCTCTTTAGAATCCGAAAGAACAGCATGAACTAGACGAACTGCAGCGGCAGCAATACCGTAATTCGTGTACTTCTTGCCATAGAACACCGTAAAGCCGCCTTGGCGAGTTTCCTCATCAACAGCGTTCAAATCAATATTCTTTTCTTTTGCGAGCTCAGCAATTGGCTGTTCAAGAACCTTAACTGTTGACCACGCAACAAACTGTGAATCGCCATGCTCACCCAAGCTATAGCCCTTCACTGCTTTTGGATGTACTCCGAAGAATTTACCAACAGCGCGATGAAGTCTTGCGGAATCAAGCAAAGTTCCAGTGCCAATAACTTTTTCATAAGGAAGACCAGTTGTTTCTTTATAAAGCTGGCAAATAGCGTCGCAAGGATTCGTAATATCAACTAAAACACCATGGAAGCCAGAAGCTTTAATCTTTGCGCCAACTTCTTCAACTTGAACACGATTATGTTTAAGTTCTGCGAAACGATCAGGATTTGGAACGTCTAAAAGTCTAATATTGCCCATAGCACTTACGATAACTTCAACATCTTTCAAAGCATCGTAATCATTGACAGTAATGTTTACGTTAAAAGGCAAATTATCCATTGAATCCTCAAAATCCAATGCATCAGCCTTAACCTTAGCTTCATTCTTGTCATACAGGTATAACTCGTCGGCGTAACCACCAACAACAAGCTGGTGAGCAACAGCTGCACCAACATTTCCCATACCGATAACTGCTACTTTTCGCATAATGAAACATCTCCTTCTGTTTCGAGTTTCTCACAAAAATATCACCATTATGCTGAGAATGAAAGTAAATTCAAAAAAATTTTTTGCGTGTCTTGATTTTTTCAAAAATATTTACAAAAAACGGCCAGCCGAAAACACGACTGACCGTTTAAACTTAAAGACTTAAGAAGATTTAAGTTACTTAAAAGTAGAAAGTTACTTCATATACTTCTTGCAAGCCTTAAATGCACTGTAACCAGCGTACTGAGCGGTAGAACCAAGCTCTTCCTCAATCTCAAGCAAGCGGTTGTACTTAGCAATACGCTCGCCACGAGCAGGAGCACCAGTCTTAATCTGGCCGGTGTTCTTAGCAACAGCAAGATCAGAAATTGTGGTGTCTGGGGTTTCGCCAGAACGGTGAGAAACCATAGAGGTGAAGCCATTCTTGGTTGCAAGTTCAATAGCGTCGAGGGTTTCGGTGACGGAACCAATCTGGTTCAACTTCACGAGCAAGGAGTTAGCTGCACCAAGCTCAATACCCTTAGCCAAACGCTTTGGATTGGTGACGAGCAAATCATCGCCAACGAACTGCAAACGATCACCAAGACGCTTGGTGATTTCTGCCCAATCATCCCAGCCTTCTTCCTGGAATGGATCTTCAATGGAAACGATTGGATACTCGTTGATGAGCTTCTCGTAGTAATCAAGCATGTAAGCAGATTCGCGCTCTTCGCCATCGAAACGATACTTACCAGTTTCCTTGTTGTAGAACTCAGAAGAAGCAACGTCAAGAGAAATACCAATCTGCTTGCCTGGCTCGTAGCCTGCGGCTGCGATTGCATCCATGATGTACTTCAAGGAATCCTCATTGGACTTCATCTTTGGAGCGAAGCCGCCTTCGTCGCCAAGACCAGTAGCCAAGCCTTCCTTCTTCAAAACATTCTTCAAGGTGTGATAAACCTCAACGCCAGCGCGCAAAGCATCGCTGTAGGTTGCGAAACCGTATGGAGAAATCATGTATTCCTGAATATCGGTTGCGAAATCAGCGTGAGCACCACCGTTCATGATGTTCATGTTTGGAACTGGAAGAATGTGACCATTGGTGCCGCCAATGTAGCGGTACAACGGAAGCTGAGCAGACTCAGCAGCAGCGTAGAGAGCAGCGAGGGAAACGCCGAGAATTGCGTTAGCACCAAGCTTGCCCTTGTTTGGCGTGCCATCAAGCTCAATCATTGTTTCGTCAAGAGCGCGCTGATCGGTGGCATCCATGCCGATAACCTTAGGAGCGATTACTTCGTTGACAGCCTTAACAGCTTCCAACGTGCCCTTGCCCTGATAACGGGACTTGTCGCCATCGCGACGCTCCCAAGCTTCTGCCTCACCAGTAGAAGCACCAGAAGGCACTAAACCAATACCCTGAGCGCCATCTTCGGTCTCCAAATAAACCTGAACAGTAGGATTTCCACGAGAATCCAAAATTTCGCGTGCATATACGCTTTCAATAGCTGCCACAACTACTCCTTTATACCTATGGGTTGTGATGACTCTTTTAAGATTAGTGCGTTTTATGGACGTTATATTGTATTTGCAAGTGTTTATGCCGAGAACGTTCACGTGTCGCGAATTTGTACGTTTTGTCCATGCCTGTGCGCCATAATAGCGAACTGACACGGGGTGCAACCTTACGCATTCATATGATTTTGCGGATATTGCTGAGAACATACCCGTCGAACCTGATATAGCTAGTACTATCGAAGGGATGTCGGATGAATATCCACTTTCGCGAGCGCAAAACTGAATGTATTGCAAACAGCAAGCAAGCGAATAAGAAAGCAAATAAGTCGTTAAAATCTTTTAGCGCTTGGCTTTCTACAATAGTTATAGTTTTTTGCTGGTTTATTATTACGCTCGGCCCTGTTGAAAACCGCGCTCTTCCTTCCCCATTCGAAGTTGTTAAAGCTTTCGTAGATTTACACAATGAGGGAATACTGTGGCCGTCTCTTGCAATAAGCATTTTTAGGGTTGTTGCAGGTCTTCTTTTGGGTATTGCGTTTGCACTTCCTGCCGGAATTCTTTCTGGAGGAAGCGCAATAGGTGAAACAATAATAAACAAGCCTAGCCACATGATACGTTCAATACCGTTCCCTGCTCTAGCTCCTCTTCTTATTATTTTTCTTGGCGTTGATGAGCTTATGAAGATTATGCTTATTGCAGTGGGCGTTTTTGGCCCTATGTATGTAAATATTCGCGATGGTGTTCGTAATATTGACCCTCGCCTTATTGAACTAGCTAAGGCTTATCATATTAAAAAATCTACTATTTTCACCACTATTTTTATGCGCGGAACTCTTGCTAATTTTATGACTGGATTGCGTTTTTCTATTTCCGTTGCATGGGTTGCACTAGTTACTTGCGAAACAGTTAATTCTTCTATCGGAATCGGCTATATTCTTTCGAGAGCGCAACAATTCTTTAGGCCGGATCAGATGATGGCTTGCATAATTATGTACGCAATTGCAGGTCTTGGATCCGAAATTACGGCAAATATTTTCGAATACTTACTCATGCCAGAACGAAGAATTTCCTAAAAATAAACACAATAAACAAGAAACACAAGATAATAAACACAAAAAAGGAGCCAACTATGGTTAATTTCAAATTAAAAAGCGCAAGCAAGCGTGCCATTTGCGCATTGTGTGCTCTTTGCACAGCAGTTGCACTAGCTTCATGCGGAAGCGCTCAGAAATCTTCAAGCAACGCATCTTCAGCAAAAGAAGATACTGGCACTATGCGTGTTGCTTATCTTTCTACAGCAAACTATTTAACTACATTGAAGAACGAAAAGTTCTTGCAGGAAGAGTTTGGAAAGTCTAAAGTCACTTACACTGGTCCTTACACTCCAGTTGATGGCCTTACTGCAGTAATGAGCGGTAGCGCAGATGCAACAACTACAGGAACTGGCCGTTTTATTGATCTTATTGCCGAAGGTCAGCCTTGGGTTGCTTTTGCACTCGAATACTACAATGGTGATTCTCAGGGAATTGTAGCATCTGCAAAAAGCGGCGTAAAAAGCTTAAAAGACTTGTATGGAAAGAAAGTTGCTATTATTCACAATGGCGACACTGGCGACTACATGCTTCATCGCGCTTTCGATAAAAGCGGTTTAGACGTTTCTAAAGTTCACAAAGTTGAAATGAGCCCTAAAAACTTCCAGGCTGCTTTCTCTTCTGGACAGATTGACGCAATTTCTTCGTTCGACCAGAATCTTGCAGCAGCTATGACTACTCCTGGCTCTAAGTTACTTGTAAATGCTAAGAAGTACGGCAATATGAACGTTACTATTCATATTGTTTCTAGAAGCTTTGCTAAGAAACATCCTGAACTTGTGAAGAAAATGTATAAGGCTCTTGTGCGCGAAGCAAAGAAGTCTCACAAGGAAAAGAATGTTATTGGCAACGCTTATAAGCAGCTTGGTGCGTCTGACACGATTATTAAGCAGATTGAAAAGTTTGATAATCCAACAATTAGACCAATCGACGCTAAAGGCTTGGAAATGATGAAAGTTCAAGCCAAGGAATACGTTAAGTACGGTTTGATTAAGCAGGCTCCAAAGAATTTGGATGATTTTGTAATGGACTGCAGCAAGTAAACGTTATTACCTAACTAAAATACGACTATGTTTAAGAGCATTTTTCATAAGCGTCACAATGCTGAAGTTTCGGAAGAATCTACTTACGAATCGAATATTAACGATAGTGATTACTGCGTTAGTATGGAGAATCTTGGTATTTCTTTCGCATCTTCAGAAAGTAAAAATACAGAAGATAATTCTGCAACTAATTCTTCTTTCGTATTGAAAAACATTACGATGAGAATTAAAAAGGGCGAATTTGTGTCGCTTATTGGTAGATCCGGTTGCGGAAAAACGACGCTTTTGAAAATAATTTCAGGACTTCTTACTCCTACTGAAGGTAGCATTTACGCCACAAGTCGTCAGGCTATTGGTTTCCAAGATGCGAGATTAATACCTTGGCTTTCTGTGAGCAAAAATGTTGTTTTTGGTATGGAAGCTAGTAAGCAAGAACTTAAAGATATTGCACATTTAGCGCTTTGCCAAATGCAGCTTGAAGACTACGATAACAAGTGGCCATCTCAGCTTTCTGGCGGCCAGCAGCAGCGCGTATCTTTAGCAAGAGCTTTAGTTAGAAATCCTGAATTATTGTTGCTTGACGAGCCTTTTGGTGCTTTGGATGCTCTTACTAGATTCGACATGCAAGATTTGCTTAATAAACTTCAATCTGAATACGGCTGGAGCACGCTTATGGTTACGCACGATATTGCGGAAGCTGTGAGACTTTCTGACCGAATTCTTATGATTAAAAATGGTGAGATTTATAAGCAATGGCATATTAATCGCGAGAATCTTGACGCTCAAAATCGTCCATTAAATCATAGTGAAATAGAAGATGAGCTTAGAGAAGCGTTACAATAAGTAAACTCGAAAAAATGATAAAGGCGACTGCAAAATAAGCGGCCGCCTTTATTTATAAAATAAACACAAGCAAATTTACCAAGCTAAATCTTCAAGAAGTTGGCGCACCCATGAAAGTATTTCATGCTCACTCATTGCGCTAGTTCCAAGCGAAGATTCAAAAGGCGCTGGAATAATAAGCATATGAGTAAGAGGACGATACTTTGCTCCGCGGTAAATTCTTTGCAAACGCATCCACAACGACTCTTTTGGATCGATGCCAACAACTCGCACTGATTTTCCTTGAGAGCTAATTTGCGTAATACCAAGCTCTCGAGCCTTAAAACGCAAGCGAGCAACATCACACAGCGCGCCAAACGCTTCAGGCGGCTCACCAAAACGATCCAACAACTCGTCGTGAAGATCCTTCAAATCGTCATCATTACTTGCGCAAGCAAGCTTACGGTACACTTCCAAACGAAGCTTGTCGGAAGCAATATAATCAACCGGAATCGAAGCTTCAATAGGTAAATCAATAGTTACCGAAACAGGCTGAACGCGTTCTGGTTCCTTATACTTCTCAACAGCTTCTGAAACCATGCGAACGTAGAGATCAAAACCGACTCCCTCAATATGCCCACTTTGCTCATCGCCAAGCAAATTACCTGTGCCACGCAGCTCCAAATCTTTCATAGCAACATCAAAACCAGAACCTAAAGCCGTGTGCTGAGCAATAGTTGCAAGACGATCGTGAGACTGCTGAGTCATTGGCTTAGTTGGATCATACAAGAAGTAAGCGTATGCGCGCTCACGTCCTCGCCCAACTCGCCCACGAAGCTGATGCAATTGACTTAAACCAAATCTGTCGGCATGATCAACAATAAGCGTATTCGCATTAGAAATATCAAGTCCGGTTTCAATAATCGTAGTGCAAACGAGCACGTCAATATCTCTATGCCAAAAATCGCGAATTACCGCATCAAGCTGCTTTTCACCCATTTTTCCGTGCGCAATAGCAACGCGCGCATCCGGCACAAGCTCGTTAATTTTGCTTGCAACAGAACTAATATCTTCTACGCGGTTGTGAACGTAAAAAACCTGTCCACCACGCAACAATTCGCGTTTAATACAAGCTGATACTTGCGAATCTTCATAAGCGCCAACATAAGTCAAAACTGGAAGACGGTCTTCTGGAGGCGTAGCAAGTGTAGACATTTCACGAATACCAGTTACAGCCATTTCAAGCGTTCTTGGAATTGGCGTTGCTGAAAGACTTAATACGTCGACGTTTGTACGCAAAGCTTTTAACGTTTCCTTATGCTCCACGCCAAAACGCTGCTCTTCATCTATTATGACTAAACCTAAATCTTTGAACTTTATGCTAGGGTTCAAAAGTTTATGAGTTCCAATAACAACGTCAACGCTTCCGTCTTGAAGCCCGCTTAAAGTTTCGTCAATTTCTTTAGTTGTTTGGAATCTACTCATTGCAGCAACTTTTACTGGGAATCCTTCAAAACGATTCGTAAAAGTTTCGTAATGCTGTTGAACAAGCAATGTTGTTGGAACCAGAACAACAACCTGCTTAGAATCCTGAACAGCTTTAAAAGCTGCACGCAACGCAATTTCAGTTTTTCCAAAACCAACATCGCCGCAAATTAAGCGATCCATCGGCATTGGTTTTTCCATATCTGCTTTTACTTCATCAATAGTTGTCAGCTGATCGGCAGTTTCTTGGTAAGGAAATGCGTCTTCCAACTCTTTTTGCCAAGGAGTATCTTTACTAAACGCAAAACCGCGAGACTGCTGACGCGCGGAGTAAAGTTTAATAAGATTTTCCGCAATTTCGTGAACATGCTTTTTAGCTTTTGCCTTAGTTTGAGCCCAATCCGAGCCTCCAAGCTTATTAAGTTTTGGTATTTCGGCACCAATATATTTGCTAACTAAATCAAGCTGATCTGTTGGAATAAATAATTTATCTGCAGGAGCGTTACGTTTACTTGGCGCGTATTCGATTACTAAATATTCACGAGTTGCAGTTCCACCAGTTACTGCAATATTTCGCTGCTTCATGCCAATAAAACGACCAATACCATGCTGCTCGTGTACTACAAAATCTCCAGGCTTTAGTTCCATTAAGTCGATTGCTTTGCGCCTGCGTTTTGGCGTTTTTAATTGTGTTGAAGCAGAAGATTTACCAGTTAAATCGCGCTCTGTAAGCACAGCTATACGCGCTTTTGAATCAATAAAACCGTCGCTTAAAGAAGAACGTACTGTAGTAAAGTTTGCAACTCCTGTTGTTCTAACAGCTCTTCTTAATCTAGAAAGAGTACCAGAAGCTGCTGCAGTAATAGTTACATCAAAACCGTCATCTATAAGAGATGATATTCCGCCTGAAACTTTCGAAGAATCTCCCCTAAATTCTTCAGGAGCCTTAACAGGTAAAGAGATATTTCCTGCAAGCGTATCGTCTACGCCGAATGATGTTAATTTCCAAACATCATGATTAGAAAATTCTAATGCAGAAAGAGTTTCGTCAAAATCTAAGAAATTAGCTTGATCAAAAGTAATAGGAGCGCCAGCCCCAAGACCAGAAGCTGCAACATGCCAGCTGGCTGCCAAAAATTCGTTTGCAGTGGACGTAACATCTTCTGCTGCTCTTCTGCATTTTTCCGGGTCAGAAAGCATTATTACAGCATTTTTAGAAAACATGTTTTGCACTGATTCCATGTTGTCAACTAATGCAGGCAGCAAGGATTCCATACCTTCTACCGGTATAGAATTTGCAATGGATTCAAGCATGTCATCAGCATTCGGAATTTTGCCAATAAGCGAACGCGCACGCTTACAAATTTCCTCTGTAAGTTGCAGTTCTCTACAAGGAGTTGCCCAAAGTTTTTCAATATTATTTCCGTATGTGCGCTGATCTGAAGCATGGAATTGCTTCATTGTGTCAATTTCGTCACCAAAAAATTCAATACGCACTGGATGCGTCATTGTTGGCGCAAATACGTCAATAATTCCACCTCGAACAGCAAATTCTCCACGCTCCATAACCAAATCAACGCGCGTGTAAGCATTTTCCACCAACCGCTTAGTTGCGTCTGTAATAGAAAGTTCTTTTCCACACTCAAAAACTAGCGGATCTACATCTCCAAGTCCTGAAACTACTGGCTGAATAAGAGATCGAACAGGAAGAACAAGAACTCGAATTGGTCCAAATAAAGAACTACCTTCTTCTGGATGCTTAAGCCTACGAAATACTGAGATTCTGCTCGCAACAGTATCTGCGCGAGGTGAAAGACGCTCGTGAGGCAAAGTTTCCCATGCCTCTAGTTGTGCAATGTCTTGCGGATTCCCCCTATACCAGTCACGAAGAGATTCAGTGAAATCTGCCGCATCTTTGGCTGAAGGAACAATAACAACAACAGGCATATTCTCTGCAAGAGAAGCTGCAAGAGCCGGTCGCACTCCAAGAGGCGCTGCAATATTAAGCTCGCCACTTTCTGCATGTTTTTGAAACTTGTTAATTGAATCAATATTATTTTTCGATAATGCACAAAATATTTCATCTTTACTGCATAAATCTAGCAAAATATCATGCAAATTGATTGATGATTCTTCTGTTTCAATATTTTTTAATTTTGCAGCCATTTGTATTGACCTGTTATCAGCGGCCATTAAAATGCTCCTGAGTTGCTGCAAGCCCTCGGAAAATAACGCTTTCTGCAGCATCAGCACCGTCAGCTAAGAAGTTAGGAAGCTCAGATTTTTGAGTTCCACCAAAGCCGCCAAGCACCCAATTTACAGTATTATCATGTGCATGAGCACCACGCTGAGCATGACCTACGCCCATGCGAACGCGAGCATATTGTTGAGTTCCAAGGGATCTGTCAATAGACTTAATACCATTATGGCCACCTGCGGAACCGCCAGCTTTTACTTTAATTCTGCCAAAATCTAAATCCATATCGTCGTGGATTATAACAATATGATCCGGCTCAATCTGATAGTAGGAACTTATAGATGAAATAGCAGCTCCTGAATTGTTCATAAAAGTTAGCGGCTTAGCAAGGAAAAACTTAGCCATTTTTCCATCCAGATTCATCACACCTTTGCCAAGTTTTGCTAAACCTTTGTGGTCTGCAAGAGACACCGACCAGCGCTCTGCAAGCACATCCGCTACCATAAAACCCATGTTGTGACGCGTGCCTTCATACTTTGTTCCAGGATTTCCTAAACCTGCAATAAGCCAAAAATCAGATGCCATACATCCCCACCCCAATTCGCATAGGTAGCCAACAACAAAACGGGCGCATCGATTGAAGCTGGATTTCCAACTACCCGATACGCCCTCATATACTGTAATCTATTTTAGCAAGACTCAAGTCATTGCGTAAACTACTTCAAAAATTCGTCTGTAGTTAATTCTTTTGCTTGAGGAGTTTTATATGTTACTTTGCCTTTAGAATCCGTATATGCGCCTTCCTTACTTAGGAAGTTGAAGTATTCTTGAGCACCCTTAACATCATTCGTGCCGAACACAAACTTGCCGCTTTTTATGTCTGCACGATTGCCCCAATATTGCCCGTCAACAATCATCTTCATGCTTCGCTTAACGAATTTCACATCAAGATTAGCTTCAGGAGCTTCTTTTACTAAAATATTCGCAGCTTCATCTGGATGATTGTAAGCATATTCATAACCGCGCTTAACGGCTTTAACAAAAGCACGAACAAGCTTCGGATTGCGCTTAACCGTGTTGGCGTGAGTAATAATGCCAATAGTGTCCTGCTGGCCTGGCACGCCATAGTCTGCTTCTTTAAAGCAACGCAACTTTGGACCATACATTTGCGCTTGCACGCCTTCCCAAGTTCCATAAAAACCACCAAAATCAGCTTTTCCGGATTCAAGAGTTCGGAACGTGGAAGTGCCAACAGTAACCTTATCGAACTTACCTTCGCCACCATCATGCTGAATCATTCTGCGAATAACAGCATCGCCTTCTGCAGATCCAAAGGTTGCAAAAGTTCTACCATCAAAGTCTTTAGGAGAATGAATTTTAGTGTTTTTATAAAGAGAGCACCAAATTGCGCTAGGCTTTTGCTGAACTTGCAAAACTTCCTTCAATTTAGCGCCCTTTGTGCTGAAATCTGCAAGATTAGTAGTATTACTTAAAGCAAAATCCGCAGCTCCAGAGTCAACAGCATGCTCGGCACCAGTTTGAGACACAGCCAAAATATTCACGTGTAAACCAGCTTGCTTAAACCAGCCCATATGCTTTGCCACGTATACGCCAATATGATTAGTATCTGGTATCCAAGAAAGCATAAACGAAACGTTTTGAAGACCAGATTTACTATTCTGCTTACTGTTGTTTGATCCGCACGCGCACAAAGACAGAATGCAGCATGAGCTTATAAAAACTGCTGTTGCGCGCATAATATTTTTATTAAATTTAAAACAAAAAGCTCGCGCATTGCGCCATAATTGACATATCATGAGTTCCCTAACTTTCTTAAAAATCCGCTTTCTGGGAATGTGACACGAACTTGGCAGAAAACGGTATCAAGGGCCTAGCCCGCGCCGTTCAATGCCCCCGAAAATTAGAACTTTCGGTTTGCCACACATTGACTCACGAAACGACTAAATTATGCACTAATCGAAAGACAAATACGCATAAAATACACGTTTGCTAACTACATACTAGCTATGTGATATTTTCATACAAGAAAGTTTGTAAAATTTTATGTTGTTTGATTGGGGCAGCAGTCAAGCAGCTACAACAGGCATTATTGCTTGTATATTGAAAGGAACGATATTCCATGACGCGCGCGCGTTGGAAATCACTACTGCATAATTATCTGCCAACAGTAATTTCTATTATTACGTTACTAATTTTTTGGCAGCTTTCTTGCGAATTTTATAAAATTCCAGAAAATTCTATTCCAACTCCGACAACTATTGCAAAAGCCACTTGTGAAGTGTGGCCGCAATTATGGCCTGCAACTCTTGCAACTATTGAAGAAACGGTTATTGGTTTTAGTTTTGCCATTGTGTGCGGCATTTTACTGGGCGTACTTTTTCACGTATGCAAGCTGGTTCACGCAGCTTTGTTCCCCCTTCTTTGTGCTGCACAAACGTTACCACTTATTTCGATTGCCCCTCTATTTCTTATATGGTTCGGTTTCGAAATGTCTGGAAAAATAGTTATCGTAACTATTTTCAGCATGTTCCCTATTGCTGTTCAAACAATTAGAGGTCTTGATGCAGTGCCAAGTTTTTATAGCGATGTAGCTTTAACGTGCGGAGCTGGACGAGTTTGGACGCTTTGGCATGTAAAATTACGAGTTGCAGCGCGCCAAATTTTTGGCGGTATTCGCATTAGCGCAGCCTACGTTTTTGGCGCAGCTACTACTGCAGAATATCTTGGCGCTCGTCAAGGATTAGGTATTTGGCTGCAAGCTGCATATAATTCTTTCCGAACCCCCCTCATTTTTTCAGCGACTTTGGTAATTATTGCTTTTACAGCATTGCTTATGGGAGTAGTCAATATTAGTGAGCGTCTGCTTCTTGGCCCTGTAAGCGATGACGAAGATCCAGACAACCAGCTTTAAAACACCGTTACTAACTCAGTCAACAAACTGAGAAAGTAACGCATAAATAGCAATATCCGTTATTATCTCAGCTACAAAACTGAGATAATAACGGATTAGTAACGGCAATTCTACTACTTTGCAGATTCTTCTTTCATAGCCTCGCCAATAGCATCGCTTAGCTCCTTTTGAGCTTTGCCATACGCTTCCCAATTACCTTCACGCATTGCAGTATCGGAATCCTTTAACGCTTGAGCTGCACGCTTAAGAGCAGCTTTTACTTGAGGATTTAACGAAGATGAATTAGTAGAGGAAGCTTGATTAGAAGAATTTTGCTTATTCTCTTTGCTATCTTTACTACCTTCGCTTATTTGAGACTTATCTGCTTTATCGCCAGGTTTATTAGAAGCGTCTCCTGCCAAAGCTCCGGAATCTCCACCGAATACTTGATCAAGAGCTTCGTCCAATGTATCTGCAAAACCAACCTGATCGCCGAAAGCTACCAGTACTTTCTTAAGCAATGGATAGCTCGTAGAACCACTCGATTGCACATACACAGGCTCTACGTAAACAAGTCCTCCACCAAGAGGCAAAGTTAATAAGTTTCCTCGCTTAACTTTTGTAGAACCAGATTCAAGCAAATTCAGCTCTTTAGAAACGCTAGCGTTAGCGTTGAAATTGTTTTGAGCTTGACCAGGTCCTGGAACGTTAGAAACCTTAGGTAATTCTTGCAAGCGAAGCTTACCATAGTTTGGTCCAATCTTTCCAGGAGTATCCCCGGCATCTGAATCAACAGACAAGAAACCAGTTAAAATTTCGCGAGTAATCTTACCTGCAGGAATATATGTAGAAACTAACGAAAATACCGGCTTCTTTGCATCCCCAGTTTGCAAAGTCAAATAGTAAGGCGGTTGCAAAATATCATCACGTTGAAGACTTTGAGATTCCGTTGGATCAACAGGAGTCTGCCAGAAATCTTCACCAGAGAAGAACTGACTTGCAGTATCTACATGGTACTTTGCTAGCAAATAACGCTGAACCTTAAACAAGCTTTCCGGATAACGCAAATGTTTCATCAAATCGCCAGAAATCTTAGAAATATCGTGATAATGACCTGGGAATATTGATTTCCAAGCTTTAATCACAGGGTCTTTGGCATCCCAAACGTACAAATCAACCGAACCATCGTATGCATCAACAGTGGCTTTTACTGAATTGCGAATATAATTTGCGCGCTGATTAGTTAAGCCTTTAATTGAGCGAGATGTTGTTGTAGTTGAATCCTGCGTAATACTGCCAAAATCAGTCATTTGCGAATATGGGTAGGAGTCGGATGTTGTATACCCGTCAACAATCCACTTAACTCGACCATCTACAACCGCAGGGTAAACGCGCCCATCTAAAGTCAAGTATGGAGCTACTTTAGAAACACGAGTCTTAGGGTCACGATCGTACAAAATCTGAGAATTTGCGGTAACTCTATCCGAGAAGAGAATCTGATCCGACTCAAAACGAATAGCATGCATCAGCTTAGAGAAGAAGTTACCTACGCTCGGGCCACCATTACCCTTAAAAGTAGTTAAGGCACCTTGAGAACCTGTTGGATAATCAAACTCCCAAGGAGCTGTGCCTTTTGGAGAACCAACAATAGAATACTCAGGAGCATTTGGAGAGAAGTAAATACGAGGCTCATATTTTTGCTGCTTCGTAAGCTTACCTTGAGTAGGAATACCGTATTCCATAAACTGAGGCTGACCGTCTGCAGTAACCTTATTTCCGTAAGCCGCAACCATGCCGTATCCATGAGTGTAAACAGTGTGATCGTTCACCCAGTTACGATTATCATTGCCAGCTAAATCTAGCTCTCTAGCCGCAATAACAGTATCTTGACTCACTCCGTCAATATCGTATTTGTCAACAGAAAGAGTGTCCGCAAAAGTGTAGTATTGCTTTGATTGCTGAAGCTGACGGAATGTTGGAGATGTGACTTGCGGATCGAGCAAACGAATTTGCGCTGTAGATTCTGCTTCTGCAGATAACGCTCCAGATTTTCCGTGAGAAGTTGCGTTATACGATTCTTTCTTTACATTGTTTAAACCGTAAGCAAATTTTGTAGCATCAATATTTCGCTGAATATAAGGAGCTTCCATTTCCTGTGCGTTAGGAGCAACCTTAAAACGCTGCAAAAGTGCAGGCCAAGCAAAAGATATAACAATTGAGCAAGCAATTAAAGAAGCCAAAGCAATTGTTGGGGTTTTCCAAGCTTTAACAGCACTCTTAAAACGTTGCGCTATTGGAGCTTCACCAGAGAGTGCATGAGATTTCATAAACCAAAACGCAAGAACCGCACCAACCACAACAGTTATTACTGCCATTACTATGCTTCCAGGCACTCCAGCGTTCATATCCGTGTATGATCCACCAGTAATTCTTGAACCGTCAAGAGTTACTACAGAGAACATGTCTAAAATTTGCAAAACTGCCCAAGATAAAATCACAAACATAAACCATATTGCGATTTGCCTGCGAGCGCGGTTAGTAATATTCAATATTCCATTGCCATCAATAGGCATAGTAAAGCGAATACCGCCCATAAGCAGGTGCGAAACAATAGAGAAAATAAGAGATATTACCAAAAGAAGAACAAAAGCACCGGCAAACAATCTTAGTCCCGGAAGCACAAATACGTAAAAACCATTGTCGATTCCAAATTGTGGATCCTTAATTCCGAAAGACTGAGCGTTGAACATAAGTAATATTTGCACCCAGTGATTGTAGAATTGGAAACCAAATATTGCGCCAACAATTAGTGAAACAATACCAGCAGCATGTAACGCAACTTTAGAGCTTATTCCATGCTTTAGGTCAATAACATTTCCGCGCACGCGAATATAAGAGCCATCTGCATTAGTCGGACGAGCTTTAATTGCTAAAGCTGCAGACAAGTAACCAAAAGCGGACATCAATACAGCGTATAGTACCCAAACTCCTACTTTTGCAGCCAACTGAATCCAAATTACGCTTTCAAAGCCGAGTTGAGCATACCACATGCAATCGGTTATAAACTTTGCAAGACCAAAAACAATTGCGCATATAAAAACTATTGCTACTACGATTGCAGCAAGAACCCAGCGCCATTTTCTTGAGCCGCCAATAAATTTACCTACATTAAACTCTAATCTCATAGAACGCTTATGCTCCTTATTTTTGGTGACTTTATCATCGTTTTTATTGCTATTACTATTATCGCTAATATTGCTAGTATTGCTTTCGCTATTTTCGCTATCTTCGCTAGTATTGCTAGTATCGCTATTTTTTGGCAAATCACCTTCGTTTTCTAGTTTTTTCTTAGCTTCTAATAAATCAGTAAAGAGGTCACCGAGGTCATCATCTTCACTATAATAGTCTGCCCAATCTTTCATTTTTTTTGCAAACTTTGAAAAAGTCTTATCTTTGTTTTCACTATTAGACTCATCTTTAGAAGCATCTTTAGAAGCATCTTTATCAACAACATTTGCATTGCTATTATCTTCATCAATGCTTTCTATAACTACATCTTGATCAATAGAATCATCCATAGAAGCATCAGCAGCATCATTATTTTGATTGCTCTTTTTCTTTCCATCGCTTGAATAATCGGAACGCTTATGCACTTTAGTGTTTTTAGGTTTTTTAGCCATATACGCGCCAAAAGCAACCCATGCAATGCCAATAATTATTTCTATGATGACTTTCAACATAAGCTTAATGATACTATACTAATTATTCCCAATCTACTTGTTGTGTTTGCTGTGTAATCAAAAATAATTACAAAAAAGCGCGCTCGCAAAAGTAGCGAACGCGCCTAATTTGATTAGATTAAATCAGATTAAAGCATTTAAGCTAAGCAACATCTGGATCGTCTTTAGCGATTGTTCCGGTGAGCTTTCCTATTGCCTTCATTACGTGGTACACAACCAACACAACAACAGTGCCGATTGCAATGCCGTTGAACTGAATTCCAGAAACAGCAAATTGGAAGTTAGCAATGCCAATAATCATAACGATTGCAGCAATCATAATGTTAACTGGCTTGTCGAAGTTCACCTTGTTTTCTACCCAAATGCGCACACCAATCATGCCAATCATGCCGTAAAGCAAAGTGGTTACACCGCCCAAAACTCCAGCTGGAATAGAGTTTACAACTGCACCGAACTTTGGGCAGAGGCTCAAGATGAAAGCAAATGCTGCTGCACACCAGTAAGCTGCTGTTGAGTAAACCTTTGTTGCAGCCATAACACCAATGTTTTCACCATATGTAGTTGTACCGCAGCCGCCGAAGCAACCTGCAATTGCAGTGCCTAAGCCGTCTGCAAACAAAGCTGTACCAATCTTGGAATCGTAGTCGCGGCCAGTCATTTGAGCTACAGACTTAACATGACCAACGTTTTCTGCAATCAAAACCAGAACAACAGGCAAGAACATGAGCAGAACAGAGAAATCTACTTGTGGAGTGTGGAACTTAGGGAAGCCAATCCAAGAAGCTTGCTCAATCTTACTAAAGTCAACTTGACCCTGGAAGCATGCATACGCGTAGCCAACAAGAACACCGAGCAAAATGTTCAATCGTCCAAGAAGGCCACGGAAGATTACTGCAATGAGCATAACTGCAACCAAAGTTACTAAAGCAGTGTCTGGAGCCTTTTGGAAGTTACCCCAAACAGCTGGACCCAAGTTAAAGCCAATAATTGCAACGATTGCACCGTTAACAACAGGAGGCATAATAATGTCAATCCACTTTGCTCCTGCAAAATGCACAAGCACACCAATTAGCGCAAGAAGAATACCCGTGCACATAATGCCAAAGCTTGCTACAGCTATGCCCTTATGCGCAGCAGTTACTGCCATAACAGGTGCTATAAGACCAAAAGAGCTTCCTAAATAACTAGGAAGCTTATTTGCGTTAATAAGTAAGAACAGTGCTGTGGAAAGAGCCGTGAACATTAAAGTAGTAGACGGATCAAAGCCTGTAAGAATTGGCACTAAGAATGTGGCGCCAAACATTGCAATAACATGCTGAGCACCAATGCCAGCAGTACGAGTCCACGTTAAACGTTCATCTGGCTCTACTACTTCGCCTGGCTTCAAAGTTTTTCCGTCTCCATGAAGCTGCCATGTAAACAAAGAATTCATTTCTTCTCCTCGTAAAAACAAGTTCTGCAAGAGGTATGTAACCGAGTGTCGTTAAAAAAAAAAAACAAGCACTCATCGAGCGCTGGGATGGCAGCTTCTGGGGGCTCCATTACACCACCGACCCATATGCCAAAGAGAAATTTTAACGCGCAAAAAGATATGTGTCGAACATAAGTAGAAAATCGTAAGGCTACTTTTTATTTTTGTTGAAATATCAAGGAAAATCGGTGTGTCGAAAACGCAACAAACACCACCAATTATTACTCATAAAAGTTTATAAACATAAACTTTTGCTTACGTATTAATCTGCTTATTGCAATCTTAGTTTTGCAAAACATTTTGAATGTAATCTTTTAACACAATTGCATGATTTATACGCAGATCTTTCGCGCCATATAAAAACGTTACTTTTTTATTTTTTCTGCATATATCTACGATTTGGTTTACACAATCTTGATTCTCGTCCAACTCTTCGATATAACGATTAGCAAATTCTTCGAAACGCTCAGACTTATGCCCAAACCATTTTCGCAAATCACCTGATGGAGCAATATCTTTACACCACAAATCAAGATTTGCCTTTTCTTTACTTATTCCTCTAGGCCACAATCTATCTACTAATATTCGCAAGCCATCATGTTCATCAGATGATTCATAAATTCGTTTAATTTGAATATCAATATTGCACATAATTACCTCTTTAACTACATATAATAATTATACAATTATGATTTTTGTTCGTTTTTGTCCGATTGTGAGAGAATAATGAGCTAAATGGTTAATTTCTTTGATACATGGAAAAAGAAAATCTGCACCATCGATATGGCTCTTATTGCCGTATTGACGCTTCTAGCTTCCTTTATTGGTAGCTGGCTTAAGCAATACCCAGGCTTAAAACTTCTGGGTGCTCTTATTATTGCGTTGCTCGTTGGCATGGCTCTGCAGCTGCCATTGCACGCATACAAAAAGAATAATGATTTACGACGCGCAGGAGTTAAAAGCGCAGCTGGTTTGATTGCAAACAAACTTCTTCGCCTTGGTATTATTCTCCTCGGCTTTAAGCTGAATTTGCATGATTTGTTTACCAAGGGCATTAAGTGCCTACCTATTGCAGCTGTGTTAGTTGCAGTAATGGTTTGCGTAACTTATAACATTGCTAAACTTTTGAAGGTAAATCCTCAGCTTGCAATGCTTACTGCAGGAGGCACAAGTATTTGTGGCGCTGCAGCAGTTATGGGTCTTTCTGGCTCAATGCCAGTTCTTCCAGAAGAGGAAGATGAAAAAGAGCAGAACGAAGTTATGGCCGTTGCAACAGTTGCAATTATGGGCACTATTTACGCTCTTGCTGAAATCTTTATTCTTCCTCACTTCGGCATGACTAATCAGCAGCTTGGAATAGCTTCAGGCGCATCTCTTCACGAAATTGCACATGCTGTTGCAGCTGGTGGAGCATTCAATAGTATTAATGTTGCAACAATAATGAAGCTTTCACGAGTTCTTATGCTCGTTCCAGCTTCTATCTTTATTGCAATCTGGTGGAATGCTCGTCATAGCAAAGTTGAAAATGGCGGAAAGCATAAGATTAGCTTCCCATGGTTTATGCTTGGCTTTATTGCAGCATCTGTTATTGGAACTTACGTTCCTTTCATAACAGCTCACGCATCAACTCTTGTAGAAGCAGGATACGTTTTCCTTGGCATGGCAATGGCAGCTCTTGGAATTAACGTAAACTTCAAAGTTATTTTCAAACAGGGTCGCACTGCTTTCCTTGCAAGCTTCTTAGCTTCTATTGTTTTGGTAGTATTAGCTTGTTTGGCTGCAGTACTATTCTTCTAAACAAAATATTGCAAGAATAGTTTGCTAAAAATATATGAGGGTCTTCAAATGAAGGCCCTCTTTTTTATTTGCAACATTTAAAATTACATTTAAATCAGACTAGTTAAATATTGCGTTTATACAGCTTTTGCAAGATTATCCAATATGAACAGACGTTCCGTCAGGAATATTCTCATAGAACCATTTTGCATCCGCAACGCTTAAACGCACACAACCATGAGATGCAGGCTTTCCTAACTTCATACCTTCAGACCTAATATAATTCCCAAACTTATGGTTAGTTGGCACAGAGTGGAATAAGTATTCTGCATCAATAAAACCTACCCAATAGTCAGCGCCAACTTTTTCATTCTGATTGTAAAAATGCTTGTTGCGCATGCCGTTAATATGATAATCGCCATGAGGAGTAGAGTCATTTATTCCAGAACTCATAATCATTGAATAAACAGTTTTCCCTTTAGCAATAATGTATACGCGCTGCTTTTTAAGATTTACATCAATATGTAAGTCAGAAACCTTTATTCCAGTAAGATTAGGGTACGCTCCCCCCGTAGGATACTTCCAAAAATCAGATTTAGCATTAGCTTTTTTAGAAGAACTTTTATTGCAATACTTATAAATATTATTTAGATTTCTTCTATTACTGTTATTTTTAATACCGCCGCAATTATTCTTAATCTTTTCAATAAGCGCATTTTTCCGTGCTTGCACACCGTATTGATACGTAGTAGAAAGTACGTTCGATGTTTCAAAACCAACAAATAACAGAAAAATTACTATCAACATTGCAAGTATGCTCGCAGATATGTAGCGCATAGTTTTCGAACTACGAATCCACCATCTGCGCACTTTTGCAAAAACTCGCGCACATTTGCGTATATCACTAACAAAGCCACGAATAAATTGCATCACTATCTCCGGTTATAAAAATAAAAAGGTTGCTACTAATAGTTTAACAGCAAACTACTAGCAGCAACGCTTGAAAAACAAAATTTCGCTTAATTCGCAGAAATATCACACGTTGAATTTAAATTCAACAATATCTCCATCTTGCATAACGTAGTCTCGGCCTTCAAGACGAAGCTTGCCTTCTTCCTTAATTTTTGCCATAGAGCCTTGAGCCTCAACAAAATCATCGTAAGATACGATTTCTGCTTTAATAAATCCGCGCTCAAAATCAGTGTGAATTACGCCAGCAGCTTGAGGAGCAGTCCAACCTTTATGAATCTGCCAAGCGTGAACTTCCTTAACACCAGCGGTTAAATAAGTTTGAAGACCTAAAATATCGAATCCCACACGCGCAAGCTGATCCAAACCAGATTCCTTCAAACCAGCATCCTCAAGCATTTCACGAGCGTCAGCTTCGTCAAGCTCTGTAAGCTCGGACTCGAACTGAGCGTTCAAGAAGATTGCTTTTGCAGGTGCCACAGAAGCAGAAAGTTTAGACTTTAAATCTTCGTCAGCAAGCTCAGAATCATCTACGTTAAACACGTAAATAAACGGCTTAGCAGTAAGCAAGTGCAAATCGTACACGTCGTTTTTATCAATAAGCTTTTCGTTATGCGCTTGGTCAATCGTTTTACCAGAAGCAAGAATTTCCTTAGCTTTATTTACTGCATCAACATATTCCTGCGTAACTTTCTTGCCACGCAAATCCTTTTCCAACTTTGGAAGAGCATTTTCAATAGTTTGCATATCGGCAAGAATAAGCTCAGTATTAATAGTGTCAATATCGTCGGCAGGATCCACTTTGCCGTTCACATGCACAATATCGTCGTCATTAAACGCGCGCACAACTTCGCAAATAGCATCTGCTTCGCGAATATTAGCAAGGAACTTATTGCCCAAACCTTCGCCCTCGGAAGCACCCTTAACAATGCCTGCAATATCAACGAAAGTAACCGTTGCTGGAACAATCTTTTCGGTATTAACTAATTTAGCTAAAACTGGAAGACGATGATCCGGAAGCGGAACAATACCAGTATTTGGTTCAATAGTTGCAAACGGATAATTCTCCGCCAAAACGTTATTGCGAGTTAAAGCATTAAACATAGTGGATTTGCCCACGTTTGGCAATCCAACAATTCCAATAGTTAAAGACATATTCACCTAGTTTAGACCAGCGTCGGGAAAGCCGACACAACTTGATTTTATTTACTTTATATTTTCGATAGCATCCACGGCAGAAATAACATCTCCCCTAAATCCGCGAGATTCTAACTGTGCAACGCCTCGAATAGTGGTTCCTCCAGGAGAGCACACTGCATCTTTCATAATACCTGGATGAGTACGCTCGTTCATATATAACGCACCTACCCCTTCGATCATTTTTGCAGCCAAACGGTAAGCACAATCTCGCTGCAACCCGTACTTTACGCCAGCATCTCCCAAAGCTTCCATGTACATTGCTGTAAAAGCTGGAGCACAGCTAGAAATACACATTGCAATATTCATATTTTCGCCAGACACACGCTCTACTAAAGAAATTGGATCAAATAAAGCATTAAACATAGAAAGCTGTGCGTCAGTTAGAGTATTACTAGACTCAGCTAAAGTAACTCCCTGACCTACCGAAATAGGAGTATTAGGAATAATGCATTGAACATGAACATTATTGCCAAGCAAATCCTTGTATCGCTCAAGATTCCAGCCGGCTGCAACAGAAATAATGGCTGTACCGCGTTCGTCAATAAGACCAGCAATAGGTTTAAGAACTTCAGAAATCTGATAAGGTTTTACAGCAACAATAATTACGTCACTTGCTTCACATACTTCTTTAGCAGTGCGCATAGCGCGAGCGCCAATAAGCGAAGTGTTACGCTCAAGTTTTTCAAAATTACGAGCACATGCAACAATATTTTCACCTTGCAATACGCCTGCATTTACAGCACCTTTAGCAATTGCTTGTGCCATATTGCCGTAACCAATAAATCCAACAGTACCGAATGTTCCACTACTCATTCATAATCCCCTTTGGTGCAATTCATAAATAAAGCACTATTTATGACGCAATTATTACTCAAACAGATGTATAGCATATCAAATAGTGCTCTATTAAACGATACAAACACGCAAAATTTAAAACTTACAGAGCTTATTAGCGCTTGTAAATTCCCTCTAAATCACCACGATTTAAAGCCTCATCAAAAAGATGACGGAATACTACATCTCCATGCAAACCATCATGCTCAAATTCGTTTGTTGTCCAATAATGGGAGTTTGCAATACGAGAAAGCGTGTCAAGCTGAAGACCAGAATCAACATACATGTCATCAAAGTAGACTGCAGACTGTAATGGAACTTCGTTATTAGCAAGTTGATCTTGATCATAGATCTTGCCAAACTGCTTGTCGCTCATTAAGCAGTCAACTGCTGGCAAGAATGGCTGCAAAGCTTTTTCTTGATCAAACATCCAAGGAAACATAGCTTCGCCCGTAAAAAGAAGCGGACGTGCAGAACCAGAAAACTCTGGCATTGTTTCCCTAACCTGCTGAGCTGCCCACAAAATTGGGTGCTCTAATTCACCGTCAGCATAAATAAATTCTTGCAGCGGCCAATAAAGCGGGCTTGAAGCCGTTGAATCCATTACACCGTACACAAACTCGTCGCTTAAACTTCCAGCAGAAGCTCCACCACCGTGCTTAAACGCTTTCAAAGAACCATCACCATCTGCAAACGCAGAATCAAGAAGCCAGTGCACTCGCTCAAAACTTGGCTTCATGCCGAAGGAAGAACCCAACATTTGGAATCGCTCAACCGTAAGCTTCTCGCCATTTGGAAGCACAACATCACCCTGCGCAATACGATCCGCAATAGCGGCTGCACGAGCAACATCCTGCGGATAACGCTCATAGAATTGCTCAGTTTTACGCGCCATACGAGGAAAAGTATGCTCATAGACTTCACGCGCATTTGCAGGAACATGAGGAATGCCGCCAGTTGTGAAGCTTGCAATCAATCCTTGCGGGAAAAGCGACAAATACGTAAGCGTAAGGAAACCACCGTAACTTTGACCTAGAGAGACCCACGGTTTTGCGTCAAATTCTGTAAGTCGCAAATGTTCAAAATCGCGAATAATAGAATCAGCTAAGAAACGCTTCAAATACCACGCTTGACGCTCAACACTTACGCCATCATCTGCCATACGCTTCATAGTTGAAGCATCCACTCTTGAAGAGCGTCCTACTCCGCGCTGATCTGGCAAGACTACACGAAAATGCTTAATAGCCTCTTGAATCCAACCATCACTAGAAGGCGAAAGTGGTCGCGGACACTGCCCACCAGGGCCGCCTTGCAAGAACACAAGCAACGGCAAATCGTCATGCACATGCTCAGGAGCACAAACAACTCTACAGAACAGTCGAATCGTTTCGCCTTTAATAGCTCCACCAGGAGTGTTGCCTTCCCAATCAAGTGGAACATCAATCGCACGCTCCTCAACATGTAATCCCGGAACATAATAGCTTGTGAGTAATGCCATCTTGCCATCCCTTTCTTTATTCGTGCTACATTGCAACTATCAATTACACACTCTATTTATAAATCATACTCAAGTTTGATTGTTCTATAAAGTACTATGCACTAGCCTAGTAATTATGAAAGTACCTAATATGTTTCAAAGTGTTATACAGCGCTTACGAAAAGAGCTCACATTAAACGACATATTATGGGGTATTATTCCACTTATTCTTTTTATACTCTCAAGCGATCGCTACGTTATAAGCAACGTTGATGGCTTTTTGACTCAAGGTTCGCTTATTACAGTAACGCTTATCAATATTGTTGTTGCATTACTACTTTCATTACGAAAACTATGGCCTGAACAAGCGGCTACTATTTTTATTGTTATTTGCATTGTGCAAGTAGCATTTGGCCCTACTCAACTTTTCGCTGATTTCTTTGGTTTCGTGCTACTTGTTAATGCTATTGCGCGCGGAAATCCAGAACATTCAAAAGCTTTTGTTATTGCAGCTTACGTAACAACAGTATTATCTTGCGCAGTAATATCGTGGAATACTGTAATGGGACCAATATATGGCACCAATCATTCAAAAGCTAGTTATACTTGTAGTGTACAAAATATAAATAGTAGTAGCATAAAAAATTGCGTTTCAAATATACTTAATTTTGCAATTCCTTCAATAATTTTTGCGATTATTATTACCACTATTACGGTTATTATTGGCTACTGGCAGCGCACTCACGTGCATACTATTCAACTTTTGCAAGATCACAATAATGCTATTCGCGCGTACCGCCGAAAAGCTCAACACATTGCTGTTACTGCAGAGCGCGCAAGAATTGCAAGAGATATGCACGATATTGTTGCCCACACGCTTTCTATTATTATTGTTCAAGCAGATGGTGGTCGTTATGCAGCAACCAAAGATATTTCTCTTGCTAAAAAAACAATGCATATTATTAAAAACGAAGCCGAGCGCGCCGTTCACGACATGCGCCGACTTCTAGAAGCTTTAACAGACGCTCCATCGTGTCAATTGGATTTCAATCACATACCTTCGCTTATTGAGCAAGCAAAAATTGCATCTCCTAAAAATATTTTTTGGCATACTGTTGATGGCATAAATTCTCAAAATAGGCTTAACACTGACGCACAAACCGTTGCATACCGCGTTGTTCAGGAGTCTCTTACAAATATTCGAAAGCATGCAGGCGAATGCGTTAAAGTAAACATTCATGAAGAATGGAACAACCAAGGTTTAAAACTAAAAATTACAAATGAAATACACAAAATCGAAGCTAACCAAACGCAAAATAGCAATGCGCCACATAAAAACGGTTATGGTTTGATTGGCATGAAAGAGCGAATTGAAAATCTTCACGGAACGCTTGATTATGGAAAACTCAATGATGGAACGTTTAGTATTGTTGCTTTTATTCCATATTCTTACAGCGCAGACCAATCAAACACTACTGTTTCTGTATTAAATAGTATTCATAACGTTACTCATAAGAATGCAAAAGTTAATAATGAATCGGCGGCGCAAGCAAACCCGGCAAATGTGAAACCAGCAGATGTAAACGTTCCAACCTCATCAAAAGTTTTGCCAAAAGTTTTACCAGAAACAAATGCTTCACAAAATAGGATTGAGAAAGTATCTCAATGGTTTGAACAACATTGGCTTATTGGAGACATTATTTATGCATCACCTTGGGTTGTTATGATGCTCTTTCTGCCAACCTACGATTTTATTGTTGGAGTTGGAATATCTTCACAATATTCCAACTCGCTTTCATTACAAATACTTTATAAAGTATTTACTCTTACAACCATGATTCCATTCATGTTTCGCAGAAAAGCTCCAACCGCATGCGCAATTGTTGCAGCAGTATTTTCTGCAATACAGCTTATACTCTTGCCGAATATTTTATTCGCTAATTTTTTCATACCGAACATTATTTACGCTGCTGTGCTCTACGGTAAAAAACACGCATGGCAATGGGTTAGCTCAGTAGTGCTTGCCGAATCTGCTATTTTCGCCGTAAAAATTGGTATTTCATCAAAAAATATTCCACAAACTGAAACTCCAATACGATTCTTTACATCAAATATTGCCACAACCAATTTTTATGACTTTATGCAATTTGCGTCCGTTGGATTAGTTTTTGGTTTTATAGTTGCGTTAATTTGTTTTGCGGCCATTGCATTTGCTTATTCCCGCAGAAACGATGACAATAATTTGCTGATTCTAAAAGCGCGCAGAACAGAATTAGAGCAAGAGCAAAAACAGCTAGAAGTACTTGCAGCTAACGCAGAAAGGCAACGACTTAGCTCAAATATTCAGCAAAAAGTTGCTATTACATTGCATAAAGTAATCGATGCCGCAAATAGCGGAATTGATATGCTAAATAAATACGAAAAAACAAATAGCAATGCAGAAAATCGAAAGTTATCAGAACCAAAGCAATCACAGGAACAAAGTGAAGAAATTAGTAAAGCTTTCAAAAATATTGGAGATGAAGGTCGTTCGGCACTGAAATATATGCGAAAATTGCTTGGAGTTTTGCGAGAAACAGGTTCAAGCGTTCATTCAGCAAATAATGCTGCGAATGTAACTGAGATTGCTATTCGCCCTGCTGCCCCACTTGATGAGCAAATTCAACACAACGCATTAAATAAGCAAGAGTAAGTTGATACTATGGAAAATATGGAAAACAATGAAGTAATTCGCGTTGCAATAGCCGACGATCAGGAGCTTGTGCGTGCAGGATTTGCTATGGTAATTAACTCGCAGCAAGATATGCAAGTTGTTTCCCAAGCAGCGAATGGAAAACAAATAGTAGAGTTTACAGAAAAAGATTATCCAGACATTATTCTTATGGATGTTCGAATGCCTGTAATGGACGGTTTGGAGGCAACTCGCAAGATTCTGCAGCAAAAAACTAACACAAATACTCGAATCATTATCTTAACAACTTTTGATTTAGACGAATATGTTATGGCTGCAATTCATGCTGGCGCTTCCGGATTTTTGCTTAAAGATACAGAGCCAGAAACTTTGCTTAATTCCATACGAACTGTGTATCAAGGAAACGCAATTATTGCTCCGACCGCTACTAAACGTTTGATCGAAAATATGATTCAGCAAGGCAAAGTAGCAACAAATATTAAAGCAAACAGCGTTGCGAGTTACGCTGCACAAGCAAGTTCAACTGCACAAGGAACACAAAGCTGCGCATACGGAATTTCCGTTATTCCAGAGCTTACTGATAGAGAACGCGAGGTTCTTGTTGAAATTGCTCACGGACTTTCAAATCAGGAAATTGCTGACAAACTATTTATTAGCTTGCCAACAGTTAAAACTCATGTTGCGCATATTTTAGGAAAAATCGATGCTAGAGACCGCGTTCAAGCTGTAGTTTTTGCTTACGAAAATGGCTTAGTTAAGCCGTAAAAACATACCAGAATATATAAAAATGCGGCTATTAATGCATAATGCACGAATAGCCGCAAATTTAAATTATCAACATACCTAATAGCTTTTTAATTTATGCTTTCGGTAAGCGACGGTGACGCATAAATGTTACGCCTGCAGCAGCCGCACCAGAAATGGTTAGCGCACCCAAAACACCCAACATTATAGTGCTAAGCATATTGCCAGAAGACTTGTTCTCGGATGTAGCACTAGCTTGAGCTTGTGGCTTTTCGCTTTCAGTATCCGAAATCTTTTCGTCAGTTTCGTTAGCAGGACGATCCTGAACATCATTATTTTCGGAAGTTTCCGCACTTTCTGCAGTTTTAGCGTTTTCTTTAGCCACATTAGATTCAGAAGGCTTTGCAGAAGGCTTTGCAGAAGGCTTTGCAGATTCAACAGGCTTGCTTTCAACAGGCTTGCTTTCAGTCTTACTTTCAACAGGCTTTGACTGCTTATCTGTAGCATCTTCAGAAACAGCAGGAGCTGAATTATCTTCAACTTGAACTGCTGGAACTACTGGGTCTGCAGGAGTAACAGGAGCAGATGGAACAACAGAAGCAGGTGGCATAGCTGGTGCTTTAACAGACGGAGCTGGGATATTAGCTTCAGGTACTGCAGGAACTGGAGCAGTTACTTCCGGAACAGATACTACTGGAGGTGCAGGAACTGGAGCAGCATGCTCTTGAGATTCACTACCTTTCTTAGACTCAGAAGGTGCTGGAACACTAGGAGCAGTCTGTTTTTCAGATTCTTTGGCATCATTATTGCCAGCAGAACTGCTGCTATTTTGCTGATTCTTTTTAGCTTTTTCCTGTTCCAATTGAGCTTTGAGAGTAGTAACTTTAATTCTAGCTGCCTCAAGATTCTTTTCTGCTTCCTTTAAAGAATCTTCAGCTTGCTTCTTTTGCTTATTGTTATTAGCTCTTGCATCAGGCTGATTATTTTTAAATGCTTTAGCACCCTCAACACCATTTCTTAATGAGTCAATTTTTTTGCCTAGTTCCTCTTTGTTGTCAACTAACTTATAGTTCTCAATAATATTACCAAGAAGCTTTATTTCAGACTCTGCTTTCTTTACTTCAGAATCTTTAGTATTAGAAGCTTCGAGCTTTTTGGCTACATCTTTCTTATACTCATCAATTTGATCTTTAATCTTTTTAAGTTCTTCATCTGCTTTTTCAAATTCTTGCTGCGCTGTCTTGAAAAGAGTATCTAATTGTTTCAGAGTTTCTTCTTTAGCAGCAACAGATTTCTTATTTTCTTCAACTTTTTTGCTAAGTGAAGTTTGATCATTAGAGACTCTTCTAAACTGCTCCGCTAGAGAATAAATATTACCGGCATCGTCTGGATCAGCTTTTTCTAACGCAGATTCTAATTCAGCGATTTTTGTATCATACTCTTTAACTTGAGCAGAATCACTTGCAATAGATTCCTTAAGAGAATCTACTTCTTTGTGAAGATTTGAAATCTGTGATTCATACTGCTTTATGCTAGATGCAGCTCTTTCTTTTGTTTGACTTTTTTCTTCTTCGTCATTTTGCAAACCATCAAGAGCTAATTTTGCATTATCATATTGTTCTTTTAAAAGTTCATACGCTGCTTTTAATCCAGTAAGATCGCTCTCTTTTTCTTTTTTGGACTTTTCAAATTCTGCAACCTTTGCTTTTGCAGCTTCGGAATCCATTTTAAGTGCATTTTGAGCTTCTGAAAGTTCCCTTTCCTTATCTTTCTCAGCGTTTTCAGCTATTTTTTCAGTCTCAGAAATTTTATTTAAAAGAGCATCAAACTCTTCGACTTTTTTCTTATAATCTTCAATTTGAGCTTCTAATTGCTTAACTTGCTTTTCAGCTTTTTCAATTGCTTCTTCAGTAGACGCTTTTGCAGTCGCCTCTGTTTGAGTTGGTACATTCTGTACTTCATCAGCAGCATCTTGCGCCCACGCTGGCATTGGGCTTTGCATTAACAATAAGATTCCTGCAATTGCTGCGGCAGATTTTTTATTGACCGTTACCATATTTTCTACTCCTTGCTCGTAGCGGCCTTCATGTCTAACTTATGTCAGCAGTCATTTTGAGCATAACAAAGAAATAAATACATTTTCAACGCTATTTATTCGGAAAATTTCCGGCAAAACTTGTCATTATGAATAATAATCGTATTATTTTTGAATATCTTTAATAAAAAATGCCATTTCTATACATAATATTATAATCTTCGCATAATTATGCACACATTTTAATAAAAAAATAATAACGATAATACAAATTTTTTCTGCGTGTCGAAGACGCTTAAGAAAAAGATAATGCCGGCACGTAAAATTTACGCACCGGCATTATCCATATTTTTCTGCAACTTAACTTCTACAAACTATCTTTCACATATAGTTTTTGCGAATTTACTCCTCCGCGAGCGCAACTACTGGCGAAGACTTCACTGCTCTACGAGCAGGAAGCACGCTGGAAAGAAGCGCTGCAAGCAAAGCGATTAGAGCAAGAATCGCGTAAATAGTCCAATCAACTACAAACGGAACTTTGCCGATTACGCTAAACACCATGTAGGATCCAATCCAACCAAACATTGTTCCAACAATCAAACCGGAAACAGTGCTTGTTAAGGAAATCAACGTTGCCTCCAACGCAAGAGACCTTCTAACTTGACCTCTCGTCATGCCTATTGCGCGCAAAGTTGCAGATTCTTTGGTTCGCTCAATAACAGACAAGCTTAATGTGTTTGCAACGCCTATTAAAGCAATCACAACAGCTACTGCTATTAAGCCAACAAGCACCATCATCATTGCGTCGATAGCACTCTCCCACTTTGCACGCTCAAACACGCTTCCAGTAGACATAACCTCCGCATAGCTAGATGTAACATTTTGAATGTTTTTAGCAATATCTACAAGATTAGCTTTGCTAGAATCTACCGAAATAAGCAGAATATGCGTTGTAGGCTTAAGGTAGTTATTGAAGTAGGATTTGCTCACAAAAGCAGTATTATTTGAATACACACCAACATTTCGATACGTCTTAAACTGAACTTGTTTTACAGTAATGCTCTTATCGTTATTACTAGAGTCTGTATTCATGCCAGTAAATGGAGTAACATTTTCTACACTATCTTCACCAGAACTGTATTTTTCTACGTAAGCTTGCAGATTAAGGTTTCCTTTTTTAAGGTCAAAAGGCTCTCCACCTTCATCATTAAACTTAGGCAAAAGCACAGAATCCCTGTTTATATTGACGCCATCAAGGTCAGTGTGCATCACATTTCGAAGCTGATTTACATTATCAACTCCAGCTGCCATAGCGTACTCAGTTTTGCCCTTAGCGTTCTTAAAAGTCATAGGAACTGCAGGAAGCAACTCAGTATGCTTTATTCCACTAATCTTTGAAATATCGGCAGCTAAAGACTCATCAACATTCTTGCCTTGAATAATAATGTCAACACTGTAACGGTCATCAACAACACCTTTAAGAGTTGCTTTACCGCAGATTGCGCCAGTTACTACTGTAGAAACAAGCGTTACGCCAATAAGCAAAGCCGTTCCAGTTGCAGCAACTCTTCTAGGGTTTCGTTGCACGTTTGCGTTGGCAACTTTAGATGCAGGCCCACAAAGTGCCATGATTGCGCCAGTTGCCTTCATAGCAAACGGCATCCAGAATGTTGCTGTAATAATAATTCCAATAAACACAAGCGCGCATCCAAAAACTGCCACAAGCAAAGTTCTCCAAGAGTCAGCACCAGCATTAGGCGACTGCTGAGCAATCATGCTTGCCAAAGAAGTAGCACTTAAAGCCGTAAATAAAATACCTACAACAATAAATAGAACGCCAAAAACAGAGCGAAGAATGCTTGCACGTTTATCTTTAATCAAATCCATTGGACGCAACGCTTCCATAGGCGTTACTTTTGTAGCAGATCGAGCAGCACCCATAGATGCAAGAACTGTTACAATCGCACCAATTACTATTGGCCACACAACCGCCGGAAGTGAAACAATCAAAGGAATCTTAGATAATGGTCCAGAATTAATATTCAAGTTACTAATTGCGCCCATAAATCCTATTGCGCAAAGCACGCCAACACCTGCAGAAATAACTCCAAGTATTGCAGCTTCAAGTAAAACTGCCGCATAAAGCTGGTGCGATTGTGCGCCAATTACGCGCAAAAGCGCAAGAGTGCGTCTGCGTTGAGCAACCAAAACTTGGAATGTGTTTGCTATAACAAGCGAAGAAATAAGCAACGCTAGAACACCAAAAGATAGCAAGAACATGGTTACAAAATTAGTGCCGTTGGACACATTTCGAACAGCTCTTACACCAACATCATGCCTAGACATAAGAGAAAATTGCTCTGGAAGCAAAGCACTAATCTTAGGAGATAAATCGTTTATTTTAGATTCATCGATGCTCATATACACTTTGCTTTGCACAACTTGATCATCAAAATTCTTAAGATTGTTGAGTTTTGCACAAAAATCGTTCGTTACGCCGCCAAGATATATGCCGCGATTTGAAAATGGTATTTGAGAATGTTCTCCATCGTCAACAAGACCAACCACACGAACATCGTACGATTTTTCTTTATTTCCGCCAGTGTCATCTACTTTAACCAAAGTTATAGTATCGCCAATGTTTGCATGTATGGATTTAGCAATACTTTTAATAAGCGTAATTTCGCCTATTTTTTGCGGATCTCTACCTTCTGTTGATTTATACACAGGAAGATTTCCATACAAACCACTAGACCAAGCAGCGCTCGTAACTGATTTATCACCTTTTTCTACTCTTACAAGCGCAGTCGCATCGTTACTACGAATACCGTTGACACCAGGCATCTTCGATATTTCGTCTAAATGAAGGTCTTTATAATGAATTCCACTATTCGGAGAACTGTTAGAGCTTTTAGATGAGATTGCATAATTTGCGCTATGGAATTCTTCCGTTGCATTGCGAACCATCAAGTCGTCAACACTATTTACAAAAAGCAAAGTAGCACTCATAAACATGCTGCCTATAAGAATTGCAATTCCAGAGGCGATTAGCATGCGTACGCTTTTACGCATAAGTTTTAGCGCGATTTTCCACATTCTAACTTCACCACCTTTTATTGCAATTGAGCAGACTGATTACTAATACCAGCCTCACTGCGTTCCATAAGCATCTTGCTCATACCTTCCGCAGTAGGATTTTGCACGTCTTCAACGATTTGACCATCTGCAAACACGATTGCTCGATCCGCGTAAGAGGCTGCAACAGCGTCATGCGTAACCATAATCACAGTTTGACCAAGCTCCGTTACAGACTTCTTCAAAAAATGCAAAACTTCTGAGCTGGAAGCAGAGTCGAGATTACCGGTAGGCTCATCCGCAAAAACTACGGAAGGCTTAGAGATTAAAGCTCGAGCGATTGCAACACGTTGGCGCTGACCACCAGAAAGCTCAGCAGGCCTATGCTTTAAGCGATTTTGCAAGCCAAGAGTATTAACCAAAGCATTAAACCATTGTTTATCTGGCTTTTTGCCTGCCAAAGTAAGAGGCATGAGAATATTTTGCTCAGCGCTAAACATTGGAAGAAGATTAAAACTTTGGAAAATAAACCCAACCATTTCGCGGCGCATAAGCGTAAGCTGCTTATCGCTCATGCCTGTAATATCTAAGCCATCTACCAAAACTTTTCCAGAATTAACACTATCAAGACCAGCCAAAGAATGCATTAAAGTTGACTTTCCAGAACCAGAAGGGCCCATAATCGCAGTAAACTTGCCACGCTCAAAACTTACACTAACATCTCGCAAAGCGTGAACAATGCCTGCACCCTTGCCAAAATCTTTAACAACGTGCAAAGCTGCAACCGCTGTTTCACCAATCAAGTTTTGGTTAAAATCTGCTCTAAAATCTAAAGCATTTTCTTGCTCGTATGAGCTTACTTCGTACGGACTGTTCATAACTGCTCCTTTTCTTAAAAAGTAGTAATCGCATAGTTATCTATTGCTAATACTTAAATTTACGGGAAAATACGGCTGATTACCATCGTACGTAAGGCGGAAATTATTTAGAAAAAATTAGCGTCTCATCCTAAAGTATGATGCGCAAATTTAAAGAATATACACAAAAAATCGGAGCGCATACAAATACGAATGCGCTCCGAATAAAACGGTAATGGATCTCCAGGAATATTTTTAATTAATAACTTTTGCTTTACTTTCTCTTTTCTTTTTAAGCAAGACCTGCTTTACGAACCGCGTCAAATCCGCGCTGCAAATCGGCAAGAATATCGTCAATATGTTCAGTTCCAATAGACAAGCGAATAGTTCCCTCATGAATGCCCTGATCTTCCAACTCTTCAGGAGTTTCCTGAGAGTGAGTAGTAGATGCAGGATGAATAACCAATGACTTCACGTCAGCAACATTTGCAAGCAATGAGAAAAGCTGTAAATTGTCAATAAATACGCGAGCTGCATTCCTTCCACCTTTAATATCAAACGTGAAAATAGAGCCGCCGCCGTTCGGGAAGTAACGCTTATAAAGCTCGTGATCAGAACGACCTTCAATAGAAGGATGACTTACAGATTCAACTTCTGGCACAGTTTGCAAATATTTCACAACCTTCAACGCGTTTTCAACGTGACGTTCAACTCGCAAGCTCAAGGTTTCCGTGCCTTGCAAAAGCAAGAACGCAGCAAACGGGCTAATGCAAGCGCCAGTATCGCGCAAAATAATCGCACGAATACGAGTCACAAAAGCCACAGATCCTAAAGCTTCATAGAAGTTCAAACCATGATAGCTAGGGTCAGCTTCAGTAAGAGTTGGGAATTTTCCAGGAACTTTAGCCCAATCAAAATTGCCACCTTCAACAATAATGCCACCAAGAGTTGTGCCGTGGCCGCCAATAAATTTCGTAGCAGACTCAACTACAATATCTGCACCATGCTCAAGCGGACGGAAAAGATATGGAGTTGCAAAAGTATTGTCAACAAAAACAGGAATGTTGTGTCGATGCGCAATCTCTGAGATAGCCTCAAAATCAGGCAAATCAGCATTAGGATTACCGAAAGTTTCAAAGTATACGAGCTTTGTATTTGGTTGAATTGCATCCTCGAAGTTTTGAGGATTCTTAGGATCAACAAAAGTGGTTGTTACACCATCTCGAGGAAGAGTGTGACGAAGAAGGTTATAAGTTCCACCATACACATTCTTTGAAGACACGATGTGATCGCCCTGCTGCGTAATATTGCGAACCGCATAGTCAACAGCCGCAGCACCAGAAGCAACAGCCAAAGCTGCAGTTCCACCTTCAAGAGCCGCAATTCTACGCTCAAAAACATCTTGAGTAGAATTCGTTAAACGACCATAAATGTTTCCAGCGTCACGCAAATGAAAACGAGCTGCAGCATGATCAAAATCATGGAATACGTAGCTTGTTGTTTGATAAATAGGAACTGCACGAGAATCAGTTGCAGGATCCGCCTGCTCTTGGCCAACATGCAATTGCAATGTTTCAAAATGATACTTTCCTTGCAATTCTTCAGTAGCGCTCATAATACCCCTCCAGTTTTTCAACTTTTTAAACAGTAGATTAGTTTGCTTCAGCTTGCTTTGTGCATCCACTTACTTTTCTGTTTTCTGTTTACACTTTTATTTAAGTGATAACGACAGTATGCCATTATGGTTCATTCGTACATACCTACAGTTATCAAAATTACCTATAACGAATTAACAATTTGCAAAAAATAGCGAAATTTGTTTAAGAAAAATACAGAAAATATAGTGAATTTCTAATACAACACGCCGTATATAGCTTTTATCCACAATGCTCAAAAAATCTGGATTACTGCTCAATAAGAACAGAAAATAGCAGCATGATTACACAAAAACACATTATTGACGATGAAATTATCTCGTTTGACGAGATTGATGACGCTGAGACTGCTCAAGTATTTTTACAAGAAAAACTTGAACAAGTATCAAACGAGCTTCAATCAGACTCTGTTGACAGCAAAGAGCTTGGAAAACTTGGCGAAACATACGCCGCTTTGCGCCTAATGCAACAAGGTTGGCATGTTATTGACAGGAACTGGCATTCGCGTCAAGGAGAATTAGATTTAGTTATGATTACGCCGGAACAAAAATTAGTTTTCGTGGAAGTCAAAACTCGAAGAAGCGTACGTTGCGGCACACCACTTGAAGCAATAAACCAGGATAAGCGTAATAAATTACGTAAAGCAGGCATGCAGTGGATAGAAAAATTCGGCACTGACATACCCAGATACCGTATTCGTTTTGATGCAGTATCAATTCTTGTTATAAACAAATACACGTACAGCGATTCTGCATGCATGATTCAAGCGCTAGAAGAAATAAATAACAACAGCAATATTCAATTCACTCATATTCCAGGAGCATTCTAATGAGTATTGGAAACGCATTATCAGTTGGACTTATTGGACTTAAAGCTTTTACGATTAAACTTCAAGCATTTATGTCTGGCAATATGCCAAACTTTTCAATAATAGGACTTCCAGACACTTCTCTAAGCGAAGCTAGAGAACGAGTAAAGTCAGCTCATCATGCCTTACACTGCAAATGGCCAGAAGGTAGAGTAACAGTAAACTTGTCTCCTGCTTCAATGCCTAAAAGTGGATCTTCATACGATCTTGCTATTGCAGCAAGTATTTTAAGCGCCGAAAAATATATTCCACTTTCTGAACTTGAAAATACCGTTATTTTAGGAGAACTAAATCTTGACGGCACAGTTCTTCCAATACAAGGAATGCTTCCTATTGCTCTTTACGCAAAAAAGAAGCATTTTAAGCGCATGATTATTCCTCAAGAAAATCTTGCGGAAGCGCAATTAGTAGAAGGTATTGAGACTATTGGAATACATCATATTTATGATTTAGTAACCGAATTGCATGGAACTTTGCAAGAAGAGTCCCTAAAACTTATTGAAGAAGACCCAGTTTATAAGCACATGCAAGTTTTAGAACGAAATGGGCAAGACAATACAAATAGTGAGCACTCTGAAATATTAGAAGATCAAAGCACTTCACCACTACAAGTCAATTCAAAATATGAGATTGGAGACATGTGCGAAGTTATTGGGCAAGAACACACAAAGTGGGCTCTTCAAGTTGCTGCAGCCGGAGGGCATCACGTTATGATGATTGGCCCTCCAGGATCCGGAAAAACCATGCTCGCATCTCGAATACCAAGCATTATGTGTCCTCTTAATGAACAAGAACAGCTTGAAGTCGCATCTATTCGTTCACTTTGCGGCACGCTACCATACTATGGCATTAGTGACATTCCACCATTTGAAGCGCCACATCATACAGCTTCAGCAGCTTCACTTATTGGAGGCGGAACGGGAGTTGCAAAACCTGGTATTATAACTCGCGCACACTGCGGAGTACTGTTCATGGACGAGGCTCCAGAATTTTCACCAAGAGTTTTGCAAACACTTCGAGAGCCGCTGGAATCCGGCCATATTGCTATTTCGCGTTCAAAAGGAACTACGCTTTATCCTGCTAAATTCCAGCTTGTTATTGCAGCAAATCCTTGTCCTTGCGGCTACGCATACGGAAACGGAGAGCGATGCACATGCAAAGAGCGAGAACGCGCTAGATACTTTTCTAGACTTTCTGGACCTATTCTTGATCGCATTGATATTCAAATGGATGTTCCACCTGTGGAAAGAATTGTTATACCAAACCAAAACAATCAAGTTCACGGACCGAATGAAGAAGCGAGCACAACTCTTACAAGTGAAATGATGCGCAATAATGTAACAGAAGCACGTCAAGTAGCTAGAACTCGTTTCAGCAAGCAAGGTTGGGATTGCAATGCTCAAGCTTCCGGAACATGGCTTCGAAAATACACTTCTAAACAGGCTGTTGGGCTTATTAATCGAGCATTAGAAAAACACCAATTAAGTTTAAGAGGAGCAGACAGAGCGTTGCGACTTGCTTGGACGTTAGCAGATCTTTCTGGACACAGTTCCCCAGACATGACAGACATGGCTCAGGCTATTAGTTTAAGGACACGAATATGAGCAATCTTAATAATGTAAATAATAAAAATTGCGAAAATAGCATTGATAATGTTATTGAAATTGACGAGGAAACACTTTCTCGCGCAATACTAACGTTCTGCTTAGAAGGAGCAGACGCCATTATGTACACGCTTTTACTTGGAGCGCAGCATGCTAACGATATTGTAAAACTGCTGCATCCTATTGTTAAAAGTTTCCTAGCCCAACAGCAAGAATCTTCTGCTCAACAAATGCAACTTCCTATTATTAGTGAAGAAACTAGCGAAGAAACAGCCCAAGAAAATATTGAAGAAGCTATTAAAGAAAACGCGGATAATATTAGCTTATCTAAAGACAAGCGCAGCAAAAGCCAACAGTTAACATCTACTATGTGGAAGCACATAAGCAAACACCACTCAATAACAACTTTAGAATCTTATTTTAATAAGGGATTAAAGTCATGGGGATACAGAGACAACAACAATACACAAACTTTAGAAGCACTACACCACACTCTCGCAAAATGGTGCGTTAGACTAACACATCTACCAACTTGGGAGCCAAACGCATTATGTAAATGGTTCACTAATTCAGGAAAGCAGTGGATTATTGCACCTCACAGTAAGTATTGGCCAAAGCAATTACAAGATCTGGCTTTTCAAAGCCACTTTTCTCCACCATTATGCCTGTGGGGTATTGGAAACCCTCAAGCACTTATTCAATGCCATAATCCGCTTGCAATTGTAGGATCTAGATCTTGCACAGATTACGGAAGAGAATTAGCGTATCGTTTTGCTTACGACTGCGCTTCAAAAGGGCATACTATTATTTCTGGCGGCGCTTATGGAATTGATGCAGCAGCCCACTGGGGCGCAATTGACGCTCAAACAGAGGCAGGCGAAAACAAACCAATCGGAAGAACAATTGCAGTTTTTGCAGGCGGATTGAACCATATGGGTCCACAAAGCAATTCTCAGCTTTTTGATGAAATTATAGAAAAAGGCGGTGCTTGCATAAGCGAATTGTGCCCCGACACTACTCCAGTCGGGCACAGATTCCTATTACGAAACCGAATTATTGCAGCATTATCTTCAAAAGTTCTTGTAGCGCAAGCAAGACTACAATCAGGCGCTTTGAATACTGCAACATGGGCCACAGACTTAAACCGCGAGTTGTATGCGATTCCAGGAGATATAAATCGACCTCATAACGCTGGATGCAATAAAATTATTCACGATTCACAAGCAATAATGGTGTGCGGTCAACAAGATGTTGATATTCTTTTCCCACAATCTCACCATTACATAGCGAGAGCTTTGAATAAAACTGCTAGTAGTAAAACAACAGCAGAAAGCAACTCTTTTAACAACTCTGATAATAGCGATAAAACCTACAATGTTCAGGAAGAGCAAGTATTAAATTCAAGTGAATCAGAAAATTATACTGAAATACAAAAGCATATTATTAATGCGATTCTTACATGTAAGCGCAAACGTGAAAATTCAAACATTGATAGCATTTATGAAATTATTAAGCTTTCATACGAGAAAGAAGAATTAGACACAATTCCATCTATTGCAGAAGTTTCTGGAGCAATCACACTTTTAGAGTTGGAAGGAACTATATTTAGAAAAAATGAAGATTTTGTTATAAAGCAGCAAAAAGTGGCATAACACGCATTCCGCAAGACTATGCTTATGAGAAAATAAGAGTATGCAATCAAGCGAATACTACGATGCAATTATTATTGGAGCCGGAGCAGCAGGACTGTCTGCAGCACTTGGGTTGGTTCAATCTTGCGAATACAAAACATTGAAAAAACAAGGAAAATCTCCTTCAATAAAAGTGATTTCTAAAATACCTTCTTTAAGATCTCATACAGGATCAGCAGAAGGTGGAATCGCTGCAAGCCTAGGAAACGTTGAACACGATACTTGGCAGTGGCATTATTATGACACTGTTCATGGCGGAGATTGGTTAAGCGACCAGGATGCAGCTAAATTGCTTGCAAAAGAGGCTGCAGAAACAATTATTCAGCTTGAACATGATGGCGTAGCATTTTCTCGCACAAAAGATGGCCATATTAACCAACGTCGTTTCGGCGGTCATACTGCCAATTTTGGCGAGCAACCAATTGCGCGTGCTGCTTTTGCTGCAGATAGGATTGGTCATCAAATTTTGTATAGCCTTTGGCAAAAATGCGTTGCTGAAAATATCTCTTTTATTGAAGATTTATATGTTACAGATATTGCAATAAATCAAGAAACGCAAAAAGTTGAAGGCATTGTAGCTTTTGATCTTACAAAAGGTAAATTGCGCTCTATGCGCGCAAAGTTAGTTCTTATTGCTACAGGCGGCGCTGGAAGATTATTTTCTACAACATCAAATTCTTGGGATTTAACAGGCGACGGAATGTCATTAGCTTTGAAAGCAGGCTTGCAGATTGAAGATTGCGAGTTTATACAATTCCACCCTACTGGTCTTGGACATACTGGAATGCTACTTTCTGAAGCAGCTAGAGCAGAAGGTGGAGTATTAAAAAATTCCAATGGCGAATCATTTATGAAAAATTATGATTCAATTCATAAAGATTTAGCCCCGCGAGATATTGTTTCTCGAGCTATTGAAAATGAAATTCACGAAGGCCGCGGTGTTAAAGACACTACAAGCGATTGTAATGCTGACTCAAAATGCGATTGCATTTGGCTAGATATGACAAATATTGGCAAAGACCGCATTAAAGAAGTTTTGCCGCAAGTTAACGAAACAATAGAACAATACGCTAATATTGACCCTTCTAAAGATTTAGTTCCTATTCGTCCAACAGCTCACTACACAATGGGCGGAATACCTATTACTTTAGATGGCGAAGTTTACACGTGGCACAACAATAATCAAACTATTATTCAAGGATTATACGCAGCTGGCGAATGTTCTTGTGTTGGAGTTCATGGAGCTAATCGCTTGGGAGGAAATTCTTTGCTTGACGCTTGCGTTTTTGGAAAACGCGCTGGCATTGCAATGGCAAAAGAACTTAACGATATTTCTGGTAGCAAATGCGAATGCGACGAAAACTGCGATTGCAACAAAAACAGTGAACACAACAAAACATGCATAGAACTAGAAAAATTATATGATCAAAAAATTTTTGAGATTAAAACGCTTACTAAAGAAGATAATTCTGAGCAAGATGGTACAGAAAATAATATAAATACCCTAAGTAATTCTGCAGATACAAGCGAAGAAAATAATCCTTATGCACTATTTTCAGAACTTGGAACAATTATGGAAAAAGCTGCTGCAATATCTTGCGACGAAAAGTCACTTAACTCAGCTTTACAAGAAATTCGCGCTTCATTACTTCCTAAAATAAAAAATTTAAAGCTTCATAGTAAAGATTTAATTTTTAATCAAGAACTTACAGCAATATGGGAAATAAGCAATATGTCAACGCTTGCACAAGCAGTATTAAAGGCATCGCTTTGTAGACATGAGTCACGCGGATCATTCTTTAGAAGAGACTACCCAAACCATGACACTTCCACTATTCCACAACATTCATTCGTTGATTTAGATGGAAATACAACAAATAAACAGATTAATATTGTTGATTTTCAACCAAGTAGCGACGGAAATTTTGCGGTGAAAAATGGCTTAATATAAAGCAATTCATGCTTTACTAAAACAAAAAAGCATAAATTTTTCAACACGCCGAAGCAAAGACTCAAAAAAGATGTTATAGTCTTATCTGTTGTCTAAAACACCTGTCCGGGTGGCGGAATGGTAGACGCGCTAGCTTGAGGTGCTAGTGCCTATTTGTACAGGCGTGCGGGTTCAAGTCCCGCTCCGGACACGAAATAAGTCTTGCTGAGAAATTGGCAAGACTTTTTTGTTTTTCAAAACAACCGGCAGAATATAAAACTGAAAACCAAGGGTTATAGCCCAAAACCAAACACAAATGGCTTATACGAAAATTGCCTGCAGAAAATTCTACAGGCAATTACAAAACTTCATGCTAACACAATGCAAAATTTACGAATTAGCATGCAAATGGAAAGTAATCTCACCAGAATTTGGCGTATATATAGCAGCACCAAAAGCAATAATCGCACCAAACCTATCTTTTACTGTTGATTTAGCTGCAATTGCAGGAGTGCCGTCTTCAAGATTAAGTATTATAGCAAGTCTGCCACACAGTTTTTCAACATAAACTGACACTTCGCTTTCAACAAGCTCAACAGCATATGCTTTATTCAAGAAATCAGATAAAGATTCCTCTGAAAAATCATGAGTCAACACCTTTGGAAAACGCGAAGCAGGTAAATACAGAACGCTGTAGCGTGAAAGCACACCGTCTACATATCGCAAACGCTTTAGGCAAATAAGCTCATCCGTTGGCTTTAAGCCTAATTGCGTAGCAGCATCTTCATCATGAACAACATCATTTTCTAAAACTTTTATTGTAATAACAGAGTCGCTTGAATACCTTTGCTCGTAAAAACCTTGCGCACGATCCGAAATAAACACTTTATTACGACTATTAATAATTTCAGGCGCACGGAATGTTCCTCTACCCTGCTCACGCACCAACAAGCCTTCTGCAATAAGTGTGTCTACAGCATGTCTCAACGTAATGCGACTAACGTTGTACTGCTTGCACAATTCAATTTCGGGAGGTAATTGTTCGTTTGCTTCCATAGAATCAATGCGAGCGCGAAGATTATCTCGCACAGCAATGTATTTAGGCACACCTTCGACCATTATCACTCTCCCCTAGCTAAACGATAACATGAAAAGCCGTTGATACTAGTTTGTGTAAAACACAGCGTAGTAACAACGGCTCATGCAAAACTAATAACTCTGTTATCCTACCAGTCATACAATAAAATGTACAAATAAATAAGAAAATGAGTAAAAAATTTTTTAATTTTTATATGTCTACACAATTATTTAATTGTGTTTTTATTTTCCTTACTTATTTTATTTCTTCAACTTTTTCAAAATTATTAGAATCGCGTTTATTCATAAATATTGAGACAGAGTAGAACAATATTAGCGCAATAAGTATTACAGAAATTAGAACAGTACGGCCTCCAACAATATTTACGTGACCAAGTATTACACCAAATACGCCATAATCCGCATCAGAATATGTAGAATTTGCGCTTCCCAAATCGCCAAGCACTGGCAAAAGGAACAACGGAAGGAAAGTAATAAAAAGACCATTAATAAATGATGCAGTCAAGCAACCACGTATTCCACCTTGACCATTACCGAATACTCCTGCAGCACCACCAGCCATGAAATGCGCAACAATTCCAGGAATAATAATTGTCGTTCCTAAAATCGCCATAAGCGTCATTCCAAGCAAACCGCCAAAGAAACTAGCTAAGAAACCAATAAGAACAGCATTAGGAGCAAAGCCAAAAGTCATTGGTGCATCTAAAGCAGGACGAGCATTTTTAACAAGCTTTTCCGATATTCCCTTAAAAGCTGGAACAATTTCGTCAAGAACAATCTGCACGCCTGCAAGAATAATATAAACACCTGCAGCAAAAGTTGCAGCCTTCAACATAACGAAAACAATGAAGTTTTGACCATTAGATAAATGTGTTTCGACATACGAAGATCCAGCAAAAAGTGCCACTACTATATAAATAACAGCCATAGAAAGCGTGATAAGAACTGTTGTATCACGCAAGAATCCCAATGCTGCTGGGAATTTAATATCCTCAGTTGACTTAGAAGGACGCTTTTTTGAAGCAGTAATTTTTGCAATTAACGCACCTAAAGCAACACCAGTACCAGCAGGATGACCTAAAGCAACATCATCTTTGCCTGAAGCTTTTTTCATAAACGGCTGCACCAGTGCTGGAGAAATTGTCGTAAACAATCCTTGAGCAATTGAGCCCCATAAAAGAACTTCCCACATGCTAAATCCTGCAACATTAAATATAACTGCAAGCATACTTGCCATATAGAAAGCTACGTGACCCGTTAAATAGATAAATTTAAAACGAGAAGTAATAGAAAGAATAATATTAACAATCATTCCAAAGAAGAAAATAATCGCAGATTCAGAGCCATATTTCAATAAAACAGTTCCAATAATTGCTTCATTATTCGGGACTACGCCTTGCACATGAAATGCGTATTGAAACATTTTGCCAAATGGGTTCAACGCTTCAGTAATAACTCCAGAACCAGCTGCTAAAACAAGAAAACCAACAAGAGTACGGATTGATCCTTGCAAAATATCCGAGAATCTCTTTCTTTGCACTGCAAGCCCAATAAAAGAAATAAGCGCAACTATAACAGATGGCTGTCTGAAAATATCGAGCAGTACTGACAGAATTCCGTCCACGTAACTCTCCTTACCATATTAATCGATATAGTTTGAGCGGCTTACGCAATTATTGGCGGCAAAATATCTTACAAACTTCGCAAACGATACCGTAGGCGAAACTATTCGAGATACACGATTAGTTTCGTAGCACAGTAAAACTACACTTACAAAATTCACGGTTCCGCAATGAAGCAAAGTAGTAAGAGCTACTACGAAAGGCTCAATAAGCTTAAACTTCAAATCTTTTGGCAAACCACCAACGTTGTGATGCGACTTAATGTTTGCAGCACCGTCTCCGCCGCCAGATTCTACAACATCTGGGTAAAGAGTTCCCTGCACAA
>NZ_JBKFWK010000012.1:0-1712 GCF_046508745.1 Gardnerella sp. Marseille-Q9185 | reverse complement strand
CTTATGCCGATACTTGTTTCAGCACTCGCTGTATATCCTCTTGTTTGTATCGTGATGAGTTTATTTACTCACGGATTTATATGGAATATTCAATTGTTAATGCAGGCACTGATTATAGCGTTGCCAGTTATTGCAGTTGTGTTGCTTCTCAGTGCATTAGTCATTTTGATGATTATTTCTGTAAAACCAGTAGATGCAATTCGTAATCGTATCACCAAACGCGGTATGCTTATTGCTCTTGCACTCGTTTATGCTATTGCATCAACATGCGTATTAGAAGGTGTGCATAGCATAGATGGGCCAATAGGCGAGTTGACGAAAAGTGTGGAAGTTGCTCGTATGTGGCATCCTGTATTAAACCAGAGAATTATGTATCACCACCTCGTAGGGCAAGATGGTGCTTCGGTATCTGGTCAATCGACGCAGTATGCCAAAGATGCTTTTGCATGGTATCGTTCTATTGAGGATAAGCCAGGAGTAAGGCTTATTTACACAAGCTTCTTCGATGCGGATATACTACAAGATTGGCGCAACGGTAGCGTATATAAGCATGTGCCTTCTAAGCCATTCTGGTCGTTTGTGGCGTCGCCTAAGTACTTGCAAGATCAAGGGTTTACTGTAGATAGCGATGTCAAAAACCTTGCTCGTCAGGGTGTGCGCATCTACTTCATTCCCGACACGTATAATCCTCAAGAGCAGACTTCGATGAGGCAGTGGCTTCAAGAGTCAGACAACCTAACGTCTACTGATGTTTCGACCAAGTTTACTGCGCATCCACAATTCGCATTCCGCACGTATCATCCTTCTCGTGAGTGGTTTAACTGGTCTACGGATATTCATCATAAGGTTATGGTAAAAGATCCTATTATTTTTTATGCGACGAGTGATAATTTGAATGCGTCTGAAAGTGAATCATTACTTGCTGGCGGCCTTGACAATAGCTACATTAAATTGAATGATCAAGCAGCAGCTCGATATCTGAGCGACGCTTATACTGCACGGTATCATCTTGATGATAATCATCTTCAATTCTTACAAGTAGGAGAATGCATTGCAGGCTACCAAAAGACGATTATGCAGACGTTGCAATTGTTTGGTAGCGTAATTCTGCTTATTACCCTGCTTATGTTGATATTGCTTATAGCGATTATTGCTATGTTTGCAGCATGCTATCAAGAAAGTATTGCGGTGAAACGATTGCTTGGTTTTTCGCTATTACGCATATTCTCTATGCCATTCTTGCTTGTGGGAATCGTTCAAGGAGGGCTTTTTATTATTGCTTCGATTGAACGGACTCGTTCTGGCATGATATATGTGCTGATTTCGGCAATTATTGAACTCATATTATTAACGATACAAACATATTATTTGAGTAATAAACACATTACTTCTATGGTAAAGGAGTAGTTGATAATGCAAAACAATGGTATTGAACCTTTAATAAGTGTACGCAATCTTTATAAATCATATGGGAATCGACCGGTTTTACATAATCTTAGTTTTAGTGTGCAACAAGGAGAATCGTTAGCAATCATGGGGGCTTCCGGCTCTGGAAAATCCACTATTCTAAACATTCTCGGCATGCTTGAAACCTATGATAAAGGTGAAATAAAGATTGCTGGCAAAAAACTTCCAGCTATTAATTCTGTTGCTGCTACTAAGTTACGTCGTTATCATATTAGCTATTTATTTCAATCGTTTGCATTGCTCAA
>NZ_JBKFWK010000011.1:0-2447 GCF_046508745.1 Gardnerella sp. Marseille-Q9185 | reverse complement strand
GGTCCCATTCCGAACCCGGAAGCTAAGGCCTGACACGGCGAGGGTACTGCACTCGATAGGGTGTGGGAGACTAGCACGCTGCCGCATTAATCTTCTAGCGGGGAACTTGATTGTTCCCCGCTTTTTTATTCCCACATGCTGCCGCACAAATCACGCCAAGCACACATACCACACACCAACCCACAGTTTGTTTTGCGACTTTAGTATACGAATACCAGTGTGGTAGAGATTTGAGATTTTTCGCACTAAACAGACAATAAAAAAATAGATAGTTGCACCAACCCGCAGCTTAAATATGCTACTCTAGTTGCACTTAGTAAACCACGCACTTTCGTAACAAACTTAACGAGTCTATGAGTTTTGTGTTGGCGTTTAGTGTGTTGAGAGGCTGGAAAAATTGTGTTCAGTGCTAAAAGAGGACTGAGAAGCTACATTCTTTAAAGAAAGGCGAACACAATAAGCGCCTTTAGCAGCCAGAGCGCCCGAAGGACGGGACGCACGCAAACACAAATTTTCTAGCCTCGTCAAAAACAAAAAACTAAATCAGTTACAAAACTCATAGACGATACTAAAGAATAACGTAAACAAAATTGCGAGGAGAGAAATCCCCCGAAACTCGCGCCACATCAAGCAAGAGCGAAAGCAGGACGTAGCGCAAACTCGAGAAAATACTGCGTGCGTATTTGGTGCGATATACTAAAAGCATGACTACACAAACTTTTGAAGCACTCGCAAAGTCGCGATTTTCTGCACGTGATTTTCTAAATAAACCAGTCGATTCTAAAATTCTTGAAACCATTTTGCAAACAGCTGCACAATCGCCGAGCTGGTCCAACACTCGTGGATACATGCTAGCTATTGCTCAAGGGGAACTAAAGCAGCAGCTTATTGATGCATATACGCAAAAATGCAAAGCAATGTTTCGTACTAAAGACGCTACCCTTAGCGAAGAAGAGCGCCTTATAGCCCAGAAAATGAGCCAGCCGGATGGAGATTTTCCTGTAATGGCTCCGTATCCACAATCACTTAAAGAGCGCAGTGCGCGTTTAGGGTTGGCGTTGTATAAACATTTAAATATTGATCGCAAAGATTTTCCTGCTCGAAATGCTCACACTTTGCGCAACTTCCAGGCGTTCGGTGCGCCAGTTATGGGATTTGTGCTTGTTCGCCGCGATTTTTTGCCGTTTTCTGCGATGGATGCTGGAATTATGCTGCAAACGTTACTGTTGGCCGCTAAAGAGCAAGGCGTAGATTCATGCCCGCTTGGCGTTCTTGCCACGTGGCGTTCACCGCTTGACGAAGTGTTTGGTATTCCGCCGGAGTATGCGCTGATTACTGGTTTTGCGCTGGGGTATGCGTCTGAAGCGCACGTAAATACTTTCCGCGCGGAGCATCCGCCAATCGAACTTGCGCAAGAAAAGTAGTTCCACAAAAACCAATCTATCTTGCAAAACCCAAAGTACTTTGGAAAATATCAGATAGAAGTGCGCACATTGCGGTTATAGATTTATACGATTTTTATATGCAATGCCTATTTACTTAATTGATAAATTAGATGCAAAATCGGCAGCTATAAAAACTCAAGAAGAAGCGTCTATGCTTATGCGTGAAACGGTTCGCATACTAAGGAATAAGGGCTTGACGGTTCGTGATGTTGCAGAGCTTACGGGGGTTACTCCGCAGCGAATAAGTTCGCTTAAAGCTTAGTGATTTAATCACAATGTGGTTGAGGCTATGCGCAAGTAAGTCGCTCGGTAGTGTATAAACTTTATGCAAAACAAATCATTAACAGATAAATAATCAAAGGCCAAGTCGTAAGATGCATGTTTACAGCTTGGCCTTTGAAAAATTGCGATATGTTTTAAGTTAAAATCGCAGTCTAATGCTTTTATTTATTCTTGGCAATTCCAAGAGCTTTTGAACTTTCATCCTTATCAAGGCCTATAAATAAAAGCACGATTATGCCAATAATCAGCGGAACATAACCGTATCCAGATCCGTGGATTATGCCGAATATTTCCATAAGCCCATTTGCTATTACGGCTAGTGAAGATACTATAAAATATAGTTGCGCGCACCACGGTTTTTTAATGAGAAATATGGTTGCAAGACCAAATAATCCAGCGATAATTTGAGGCACTCCCCATAGATAATCATTACGCATTACAATCAGCGCAATTCCGCTAGCAAGAAATACACCATTGGCTATTGTCCAAAATACGGATGGAATTTGTGCTTTTGTATCTTCTAAATTACTCATATTCTTCTCCTTCTAATACAAGAAAATAATTGTGTATATCAAACCTTGACAATTTATAAATTAATGGCGTGCTAAAAGGTAAACAATATCTTGTATATGAAAACCTTTACAAATCATTACTATCTAAAACTGCTTAAGATTCATTAATCTTTTAAACTTAATCAGTAAGGCATACTATCTATATAGT
>NZ_JBKFWK010000010.1:0-4428 GCF_046508745.1 Gardnerella sp. Marseille-Q9185 | reverse complement strand
GATGTAATATCAAGAATACAGATTGAGGAAATTATAAAAGAAGCAAAGCCTACACTCATATTTGTGGAACACGATAAGCGATTTGTAGAAGATATCGCTAATAAAATAATACAATTTTAAGTAAAATACAAATCCCAGTTTGTAGTGTCTTAGACTTTTATCATCATATGACATTCCCTTTGCCAGCTTCTTTCCTGCAACGAACGTTAATGCTCTTTTCTTGATGCATGGTTATCATCAGGGTAGTCTTGAAACATGTGAGACTGTCGTATTGATGTCAAGGGTCGAGGGGAAATAGTCGCGAAAGTCCAGTAATACTGCGGTTTTCTGGCAATCGGGCAAATTCAGCATCGGGCAGGACGAACGCTTCTCGGTAACTTATCCAAGGGCAGATCAGGTCAAAAAGTATGAGAGTTGAGTTGCCTTAATAGATGTCACTATGTTGAGTTGCCGAGTTAGATGTTGGGGTAGTTGTGGCTGTGAGATAGATATCTAATTCGGATAATAGTTTTCGGCAGGAAAGATCATGATGAAACTATAGTATATTCAAATAGGAAGGCCTATGCGATAAATTCAGGTATTTTAGGAGAAAAGGAATATATGGATATTTGGGATACAATGTATGAAAAGGCGAAGCCACAATTTCATCCGGAGGAAGTTTCTCCATTCATTTACGCACATCATGTTGTATGTGCAATAGAAGCTGAAAACGGAGAAATTTTCACGGGTTTCTGCATTGAGAGCTGCAGTGGGGTTCTTAATTTGTGCGCAGAACGCGTGGCCGCTCTTAATATGTATGTGAATAGCGGACAGACGAAGGTGAAGCGCTTTATCGCATTCCGTGACAAGGCACCTTATGGCGCGGGAAGCGGTATGCCTTGTGGAGCGTGTAGAGAGTTCTTTTATCAATTGAATGAAGAAAATGAAAAAATGGAGATTATGGAGGACTTTGAACAGCGGAAGACTGTTACATTGAAGGAGCTCCTGCCAAATTGGTGGGGCAAAGATAGATATGCTGAAGCGAAAGCAAAATGACCGTCCCGCTTGTATAGACAAATCAAGTCTCCCATACTGCCATCCCGGTTTCAAGCCTTCGCCATGATCTTATGGATCGAGCAAGGAGAATGACGAGAGTGAATACTGAGCACCATCCGTGGATTGACATGACGGATGAGGAGATGCTCAGAAGCTGTGGGCTTATACTTGAGGATCCGGAAACAAACAAAGAAGGTATCACACTTGCGGCAATCTTGCTCTTTGGTACGGATAACCGTATCATGTCCGTGTTACCTCAGCATAAGACAGACGCTATTTTCAGAGTGTTCAATGTTGATCGTTATGATGACAGGGATGTGGTGATCACAAACCTGATTGAAAGTTATGATCGTCTGATGGAATTTGGAAAGAAGCATCTGAATGATGTTTTTACATTGGATGGTGTCCAGCGGATAAGCGCCAGAGATAAAATCCTGCGTGAGATTATTTCCAATTTGTTGATGCACCGTGATTTTTCCAGTGGATATGTACCGAAGCTTGTCATTGAACGGGATAAGATTACAACAGAGAATGCGAACCTTGCGCATGGGCACGGAAACTTGAATCTGAACACATTCAAGCCATTTGCAAAGAATCCGCCGATAGCAAAAGTGTTCCGTGAGATAGGTCTTGCTGACGAACTGGGAAGCGGTATGCGCAACAGCTATAAATACACGAAGATGTATTCGGGTGGGGAGCCTGTCTTTACAGAGGCAGATGTTTTTACGACAGTGATTCCTCTTTCTGAGGCTGCAACGGCTACAGTTGGACCGACTACCCAAGGTACTATGCAAGCTGAACTGAGCGAAAGAGATAAGACGTTAGTTAATCTATTACTGAAGCATCCGGATCATACACAAGCAAAGATTGCGAATGAATTAAACTGGGATGTTAATACTGTGAAATATTATATGAACAAGCTAAAGAAGAATTCCGTAATTATACGCCACGGGACAAGTCAGAACGGCTATTGGGAAGTTATTTATAAGAATTGAGATAATAATATATTCATCTGCATTTTAAGGCACTCCAAAGCGCACTTATAGATCAAGCCAAAGTGCTAAAACGCCAAGATGACGTTTTAAGTGGCGTTTTGAATGATGTTTTGGCTGTATGAGGGAAGATATCAACGCTCTAGGGTTGAGTGCACAGGATGTTAACGTTAAAAAGTGCACACACTTTGCACCCAGGCTGTGAATTGGGAAAATTTACTCAGAAGGAAATGTACTGTGTTGTATGGTGGTGGGAGAGAGAAGCGTGGTTTGGTAGAAAAGGTGTTTTTAATCATAGTAAAGATAAAATTTGGATTTCTACCACAGAAAAAATTGAGTTTTCAGAGAAACGCTCAACAAATTGAATGACATATGTAGATGAACGTCGAATGGAAATAACGTGCGGAGAAGCTCCTTATTTAGTTAGTCGTTATAATGCAACAACTGGCAAAATAATTCCACTTAAGCAACGTATTGGTCTTTTAGAGCGCAAGATTAGAGTAGTTAAAGAGAATAGTAATAATGAAACAGATTGGCTCAAATGGTCTAAACATGCATTTTTGAATCTATTTATGGTTTTTAATATCAAGGAGATAGTCTTCTTCTGGCAAGAGAAAACCTTCTTGCAACATAGCTGGGATAGTACAGAAGAATTACGTCAAGCTATTCATACTTATATTGATTTTTACAACAATCACAGAATTAAAATGGGGCTTAAAAGACAATTATGGAACATCGTGCTATGGTTGCACAAAATGTCTAAAAAATTGTCCTAAGCTCCTTTGGTTCGATAATTGACATTCTTATTGCACTTGTTATATGTGTATTGGTGTTCTTTATTGCAAGAAGTCTTATTCGATATGCGCATTCTCTTAAGAAAGACGATACGTCATCTAAGCAGTCTGCAGAAGATAAAAGAATAGCGTTACAGGACTTATAAAACACAAAAATAACAACGAAACAGCACTATATGTCACAGATTAACCGCCTACTTACATCGCTGCGCAAAGGTTCGTCCAAGTACTCGATTGAAATAGGTCCAAGTACTCGATTAAAAAACGCCCTTAACATTTCTTGTTGACGCAACAAACAAATAAATCTATCATGTTAGTGGGAGACACATTGCCCCCCTCAACAAATAAGTTGGAGGTTTACGATGAAGAAAATTTCACGTATTGCATCGACAGTAGTGTTAGCAATTTCCATGGCATTAGTTCCATGCGGCATTGCTGCAGCTGAAACTGTTTACTATAAAGGAACTCCTGTCAACTGGGAACATGGTCGTTGGTTGGCAGTTTATAGTTACTCGCACGTGCAGACTCACAAGTATACGCATGCTGCCGGCGCTAATGATGTATTTTCTGGCTGGAAAAAGCCTGGAGAATTAGCAAATGCTACAGCCTTTGTAGGCACTGGTCGTGCTACTGCCTATTGGGATTGCAAATAATCTGTATGTATGAATAACTTATCATAGGGGATGCGATGTCTCGATTGTTGCGTTCATTGTCATGCGCACTTGTTCTTCTGCTTGCATTATTTGCATCGCTGTTAGGTTTGACAAAAATGAACGACTCCTTGGGTGATTGTATTGCTATATATCCACAAACGAGTCGCCTTTTTTCATTGCGCGGTGTGACAGAAGACAAAGCTGATCAAATTTATGCATTACTCAAGAATACTGTTGCTCAGCATAATGCTTTTGTGGTTCGTAATGATATGCGCTTGGCAGCGAGTGATGCTGGTGTAGATGGTTTTGAGCTTGGCATATTTGGCAATCCTCGAGGTAAAGAAGACCTTATTACCTTGTCATATCTCGGAACGCCGATTCTGACATCGCATGCCTTTACGCAATTATTGCACAGCGAAAGTAGCAAAACGCTTGGACTTGATATGGCAAAAGCAGATATGCTTGCTGATCTGCCCACTATTTCCATTGAGGGTTCGCGTTTAGTTGTTCGTCAATTAGATGCCCTCGTCGACAATAGTAAAACAAAGCTTGGCGATTACAGGATTGTGGGACTTTCCAATCGAGACTACCATGCATTAGTTACTCAAGCTGCTCGCATCGCTGGTACAACCTATCAAGATTTTCAACGTGGAAAATCTGGAATAGCACGATCCAATAGTTTTAATCAACTTACTTTTATTATTGTCTGCATTGTAACAGTGTTGCTTCTTGGAATTACGATAATCGCTGATGGATATCTTTCGTATAGAACATTGGGAAGCTACTTATTGTTGGGTTGGTCGCGTTCATCGTTTGCTTTGCGTCATCTTATGCCGATACTTGTTTCAGCACTCGCTGTATATCCTCTTGTTTGTATCGTGATGAGTTTATTTACTCACGGATTTATATGGAATATTCAATTGTTAATGCAGGCACTGATTATAGCGTTGCCAG
>NZ_JBKFWK010000009.1:0-5309 GCF_046508745.1 Gardnerella sp. Marseille-Q9185 | reverse complement strand
TTTTTCGTGGAGGGTTCGATTCTGGCTCAGGATGAACGCTGGCGGCGTGCTTAACACATGCAAGTCGAACGGGATCTAGTCAGCTTGCTGACTGGTGAGAGTGGCGAACGGGTGAGTAATGCGTGACCAACCTGCCCCATGCTCCAGAATAGCTCTTGGAAACGGGTGGTAATGCTGGATGCTCCAACTTGACGCATGTCTTGTTGGGAAAGTGTTTAGTGGCATGGGATGGGGTCGCGTCCTATCAGCTTGTAGGCGGGGTAATGGCCCACCTAGGCTTCGACGGGTAGCCGGCCTGAGAGGGCGGACGGCCACATTGGGACTGAGATACGGCCCAGACTCCTACGGGAGGCAGCAGTGGGGAATATTGCGCAATGGGGGAAACCCTGACGCAGCGACGCCGCGTGCGGGATGAAGGCCTTCGGGTTGTAAACCGCTTTTGATTGGGAGCAAGCCTTTTGGGTGAGTGTACCTTTCGAATAAGCGCCGGCTAACTACGTGCCAGCAGCCGCGGTAATACGTAGGGCGCAAGCGTTATCCGGAATTATTGGGCGTAAAGAGCTTGTAGGCGGTTCGTCGCGTCTGGTGTGAAAGCCCATCGCTTAACGGTGGGTCTGCGCCGGGTACGGGCGGGCTAGAGTGCAGTAGGGGAGACTGGAATTCCCGGTGTAACGGTGGAATGTGTAGATATCGGGAAGAACACCAATGGCGAAGGCAGGTCTCTGGGCTGTTACTGACGCTGAGAAGCGAAAGCGTGGGGAGCGAACAGGATTAGATACCCTGGTAGTCCACGCCGTAAACGGTGGACGCTGGATGTGGGGCCCATTCCACGGGTTCCGTGTCGGAGCTAACGCGTTAAGCGTCCCGCCTGGGGAGTACGGCCGCAAGGCTAAAACTCAAAGAAATTGACGGGGGCCCGCACAAGCGGCGGAGCATGCGGATTAATTCGATGCAACGCGAAGAACCTTACCTGGGCTTGACATGTGCCTGTCGACTGCAGAGATGTGGTTTCCCTTCGGGGCAGGTTCACAGGTGGTGCATGGTCGTCGTCAGCTCGTGTCGTGAGATGTTGGGTTAAGTCCCGCAACGAGCGCAACCCTCGCCCTGTGTTGCCAGCGGGTTATGCCGGGAACTCACGGGGGACCGCCGGGGTTAACTCGGAGGAAGGTGGGGATGACGTCAGATCATCATGCCCCTTACGTCCAGGGCTTCACGCATGCTACAATGGCCGGTACAACGGGATGCGACATGGTGACATGGAGCGGATCCCTTAAAACCGGTCTCAGTTCGGATCGTAGTCTGCAACTCGACTACGTGAAGGCGGAGTCGCTAGTAATCGCGAATCAGCAACGTCGCGGTGAATGCGTTCCCGGGCCTTGTACACACCGCCCGTCAAGTCATGAAAGTGGGCAGCACCCGAAGCCGGTGGCCTAACCCTTTTGGGATGGAGCCGTCTAAGGTGAGGCTCGTGATTGGGACTAAGTCGTAACAAGGTAGCCGTACCGGAAGGTGCGGCTGGATCACCTCCTTTCTACGGAGTTTTTGTGCACGCTCGGATGAGTGTGGTTACTGGTGTGGAAAACAATAGTTAACGTTTTTTGAATGAGTATGTTTGGGCATGCTTTTGGGTTCCCGGATTGCCACCCCCCTTTGTTTTGGGGTTGCGGTCCTTGACTCACAGGATTTCAGGTTGATGCTTTTTGGTGTTGGCTTGGGTTTTGTGGTGTTGTGGTGGTTTGAGAACTGGATAGTGGACGCGAGTGATTATGTGAGATTCTTTTTAGGGTTTCATGTTTTTGCTTTTACTGATTTTCGACCGGCTCCATTTTGGTGGAGTCGTCTTGATCGTTTTGTGATCGTTTAGTGTGATGATTTGTTGTCTAGAGAATTTTGCTGTTAGGTTTCTTACTGGTGTGTGTCACTGGTAAGGGCGTATGGTGGATGCCTTGGTAGACAGGACCGATGAAGGACGTGACGGGCTGCGATATGCCTCGGGGAGCTGCCGAGTGGGCTTTGATCCGAGGATTTCCGAATGGGGAGACCCGGCCACTGTTATGGGTGGTCACCACAGTTTTTGTGGGGGGTACGCAGGGAAGTGAAACATCTCAGTACCTGCAGGAAAGGATACTCCGTGAGTAGTGGCGAGCGAAAGCGGATCAGGCTAAACCGGGTGCGTGTGATAACCGTCAGGTGTTGCGCATTCGGGGTCGTGGGATTGGTTGTTCAGCCTCTGACGGGGTTGAGAAGAGTGATAAAATGTCGTGCTAGGTGAATGGGATTGAATTCCCAGCCGTAGAGGGTGATGGCCCCGTAGCTTGTCGTGCGATGTCTCTTTATGCTTATTCCCAAGTAGCGCGGGCCTCGTGGAATCCCGCGTGAATCTGCCCAGACCGTTGGGTAAGCCTAAGTATTCCTGTCTGACCGATAGTGTACTAGTACCGTGAGGGAAAGGTGAAAAGCACCCCGGGAGGGGAGTGAAATAGTTCCTGAAACCGTGCGCTTACAATCCGTCGGAGCCTTCTTGTGGGGTGACGGCGTGCCTATCGAAAAATGAGTCTGCGAGTCAGTGGTATGTGGCGAGGCTAACCCGGGTGGGGGAGCCGTAGCGAAAGCGAGTTTTAAAAGGCGTTTTAGTCGCATGTCCTGGACCCGAAGCGGGATGATCTAGCCCTGAGCAGGTTGAAGCGCGGGTAAGACCGTGTGGAGGACCGAACCCACCTAGGTTGAAAACTGGGGGGATGACTTGGGGTTAGGGGTGAAAGGCCAATCAAATTCCGTGATAGCTGGTTCTCTCCGAAATGCATTTAGGTGCAGCGTCGTGTTATTGCTTACAGGGGGTAGAGCTACTGGATGCTTGCGGGCCCATACCGGGTACCAATAGCAGCCAAACTCCGAATACCTGTTAGGTTTATCACGGCAGTGAGTCGGCGGGGGATAAGCTCCGTCGTCAAAAGGGAAACAGCCCTGATCGTCGTCTAAGGTCCCGAAGCGCGTGCTAAGTGGGAAAGGATGTGGAGTCGCATAGACAGCCAGGAGGTTGGCTCAGAAGCAGCCATCCTTGAAAGAGTGCGTAACAGCTCACTGGTCTAGTGGTTCCGCGCCGACAATGTAGCGGGGCTTAAGCACGCCACCGAAGACGCGGCTGCATGATTTGTTTCATGCGGGGTAGGAGAGCGTCCTGTAAGGGGTGAAGCGGCAGTGTGAACTTGTCGTGGACTTTACAGGAGTGAGAATGCAGACATGAGTAGCGAGAGACGGGTGTGAATCCCGTCCGCTGGATGACTAAGGGTTCCGGGGCCACGTTCGTCGTCCCCGGGTGAGTCGAGTCCTAAGGCGAGGCCGACAGGCGTAGTCGAATGGATGAACGGGTTGATATTCCCGTACCGGTGTTACACCGTTCGAACTGAATCTGAGAGTACTAACCTTCATTTGCGAGCTGGCTTCCTTTCGGGGTTGTTGGCTTGTTTGTGTTGGGAGCGTATCGGTAGTAGGTTAGCGTGGGAGTGACGCGGGTAGGTAGCCGGCTGCGGAGGTGGTTTTCCGTGGCTAAGCGTGTGGGCTGTCCTCTAGGTAAATCCGGGGGATGTTAAAGCTGAGGCGTGATGGGTAGGCTGTAAGGCTGATTCCGGTGATCCTGCTTGCCAAGAAAAGCTTCAACGTGAGGTGTGATTCCGCTCGTACCCTAAACCGACACTGGTGGTCTGGTAGAGTATACCGAAGCGATCGGGCGAATCCTGGCCAAGGAACTCGGCAAATTACTCCCGTGCCTTCGGCATAAGGGAGACCCCTGATGGTGATATGGTTTCACACTGTTGAGCTGTTGGGGGTGGCACAAGCTAGGGGGTAGCGACTGTTTACCAAAAACACAGGAGCGTGCGAAGGCGTAAGCCGCTGTATACGCTCTGACGCCTGCCCGGTGCCGGAAGGTTAAGAGGATCCGTTAGCTTCGGTGAAGCGGTGAATTTAAGCCCCGGTAAACGGCGGTGGTAACTATAACCATCCTAAGGTAGCGAAATTCCTTGTCGGGTAAGTTCCGACCTGCACGAATGGCGTAACGACTTCCCCACTGTCTCGGCCAGGAGCCCGGCGAAATTGCAGTACGAGTAAAGATGCTCGTTAAGCGCAGAAGGACGAAAAGACCCCGGGACCTTTACTATACCTTGGTATTGTCGTTAGGTGTGGATCGTGTAGCATAGGCGGGAGGCTGTGAAGCGCGGGCGCTAGCTTGCGTGGAGTCGACAGGTGAAATACCGCTCTTTCCATATCTGGCGTCTAACCTCAGCACGTTATCCGTGTTAGGGACAGTGCCTGGCGGGTAGTTTAACTGGGGCGGTTGCCTCCTAAAGAGTAACGGAGGCGCTCAATGGTCCGCTCAGCCCGGTTGGCAATCGGGTGTTGAGTGTAATCGCACAAGCGGGCTTGACTGTGAGACTGACGGGTCGAGCAGGGACGAAAGTCGGAGATAGTGATCCGGTGCCGGCGTACGGACGTGGCATCGCTCAACGGATAAAAGGTACCCCGGGGATAACAGGCTGATCATTCCCAAGAGTCCATATCGACGGGATGGTTTGGCACCTCGATGTCGGCTCGTCGCATCCTGGGGCTGGAGCAGGTCCCAAGGGTTCGGCTGTTCGCCGATTAAAGCGGCACGCGAGCTGGGTTCAGAACGTCGTGAGACAGTTTGGTCTCTATCCTCTGCGCTCGTTGGAATGTTGAGGAGACCTGCCCATAGTACGAGAGGACCTGGGTGGACGAACCTCTGGTATGCCGGTCGTCACGCCAGTGGCGCCGCCGGTTAGCTACGTTCGGAAGGGATAACCGCTGAAAGCATCTAAGCGGGAAGCCTGCTCCAAGATAAGCATTCCTTGCACTTTAGTGTGTGAGCCCCCATGTAGAACACGTGGTTGATAGGCTGGACGTGGAAGCCCTGTAAGGGGTGGAGCTGACCAGTACTAACGGGCGATGGTGACATTCTTCCCTTCTGCTTTTTAAGAAGGGGCTAGTTTGAAACTTGAGTATTATTTTCTAGCATCATGGAGTATTAAACGATTCGCTTAACGATTGGTTAGTAAAAGCTTTTTTGCTCGCGTTCATGTCCGGTTCCCAAACCGCCACGTTGCCACTCACGGTTTGTGAGTGTATAATATAGTTTTGCGGTGGTCATGGCTCAGGTGAGACGCCCGGTCCCATTCCGAACCCGGAAGCTAAGGCCTGACACGGCGAGGGTACTGCACTCGATAGGGTGTGGGAGACTAGCACGCTGCCGCATTAATCTTCTAGCGGGGAACTTGATTGTTCCCCGCTTTTTT